>JBDSDB010000072.1:0-21115 GCA_039920785.1 Gemmatimonadaceae bacterium | reverse complement strand
TCGGCCTTCACGGCCTTCACGGCCTCGTCCAGGTTGCCCTGATCCGCCTGCAGCTGTGCGAACATCAGCTGTGCGCCCGGCGCCTTCGGATCGAGCGCGATCGCGCGCTTGAGCGCTTCGGTGGCTGCGGGAATCTGGCCCGCGCGGCGGAGGTTCTGCGCCTGCATCAACACCAGCGAGGAGCTCTTCGGGAACTTTGCGACGCCGGTCGCCGCCATCTCGGCAGCCTTGGCGTACGCGCTGTCCGCAGCGAGGTCCTGCACCATGCGGAAGTAGTAGTTCGAATCCGCGGCCGTGGGATCGGCGGCAACGTACGCCTGTCCCGCAACGAGCGCTTCCTTCACGTTGTTCGCCGCGCGAAGCACCAACCAGTACGTGCGCAGGTACTGCGGATCGCCCGGGTTGTCGGTGACGAGCTGCTTCACGAACGGAACCGCCGCCGCCGCCTGTCCGCCGTTCACGAGCTCGGCGATCACGTTCTCACGGAGCTGCGTATTCGTCGGATCGGAGTTCATCAGGCCGATCAGCGACTTCATCTGGTTCGGCGCGTCGTTCTTGGCCTTGTAGACGTCGTACTGGAGCTGATGAGCGATCTTGCTGCTCGGATCGAGCTGAAGAATCTGCGTCGTGACAGCGAGTACCGAGTCCTTCCACGGCTTGGTCGCCGAGTCGGGGCCGGTCTTCCACGATTGGAACGCGCTGGCGAGGCAGAGGCGCGAGATCGTCGCCTTGGGATAGGCGGAGATGCCCTTCCGCGCGGCGGCGATCGCCGCGTCGATCTTCTTGTCGCGGACGGCGGCATCGCACTCCTGCGTCGCGGAGAGCTGCTTGCGCGCCGCATCGTACTCGCGAACGACCTGCTTCGCGAGCTCCCCCAGGTTCGCGCCCTCCGCGCTCAGCAGCGGCTGGGAGAGTGCGACGTCGCGGGGGAGGAAGACCCGCGCGCTGACCTTGTAGCCGGCGCCGGACCTGGCCACCGTGCCGTCGATGATCTCGTCGCCTCGCACGAGCTTGGCGAGCTCGCGGATGTCATTCGCGCTCAGCGCCGAGTCGGGCCGATAGCCGGACGACACGAGCGTGTTGTCGATGTCCTTCTTGGACACCGGCATGAGCGTACGAATGTTGAAATCGCCGGTGATGCGATTCCTGAGCTCTTCGGCGAGCTTGACGCCGCCGGCCGCGTCGCCACGGAACGCGGTGACGAGAACCCGCTTCGTATCCGGACCAGGACCCTGTCGCGTCTGAGCAGCAACCACCGACGGAGCTGCCGATACGGCGAATGCCGCGGCGAGTCCGGCGGTCGAGAGCGCGAAGCGATGCGAAACCTTCACAGTCGTAACCTCCAAAGCGTTGACCAAGGATACACCCGACATGCCGCGCAGGGTCCGCTCGTTTGCGTCCCGGCATCGTGCTCACTGCATGGGCGAAGAGGGACTCGAACCCCCGACATCCTGCGTGTAAGGCAGGCGCTCTGACCAACTGAGCTATTCGCCCCCGCGAAACGATCGCACGAGCGAAGCCCTCCTCGGCCGCGCCCGACTGCTGGCCCTCTTATTTGATGTGACGGCCGCGCCCGACCGCGCTACAGCTACTTCAGAATCGCGACAGGCACCAGAACACAGTAGCCCAACACGAGCAAGATCGGTGCGACGGTCATTCCGCCGCGCGCCAGATCGGCGTATCCGAGCAAGATGGCCGCGATCGCGATCCCCCACCAGAGCCAACCACGCGACCGTGTCGTCGCATCCGCTTGCGCCATATGTGCCATTTTGTGGAGTGTACGTGCGCCCCTACAGAGTGTCAAGCTACGGCCACGTCAAAACTTACGTCACTCGTTCCTCTCGGTAGGCGGGCCACCGGCCGGTGGGAGCAGGCCCGCGGACGACGGCGCGCTTCCACGCTCGGAGTCGATTCCGAGCTCGAGCAGCATCGCCAGGACACTCTCCCGTTCGGCCTGCTCGGCCGCGGCATCCGCTGCCAGCAGCGCCCGGAGCTTCCGCCGATCGCGGGCACGGCGCGCCATGAAGAACGGAAAGATGAGGAGCGTCATGACGAGAAACACGAGCGAGAGATCGGCAAACAGCGCGAGCCCTCCATAGCGACGACGCGTACGCAGCTGGAAATCGCGCTCGAAGCCGCTCAGCGTCGTGCCGAACGCCCGCCGCACTGCCGCGTCCATGCTTCGCCCCCTCTCCCAGTAGAGGAAGAACAGCGACAGCCCGCGTTCCGTATCGAGCGACGCCAGCTCGGTGACCGCGCGGAAGCTCAACGCATACGCCGCCTGCGCCGCTGACGACCCACCAGCGAAGCCCCCCTCCAGCTGCTCGAACGTGGGAACGCCGCGCAGCGCGAGCGCGACGTTGGTCGCCAGCACGTCCTCGCGCCGCCATTCGCGCGCGGCCACGCTGGCATAGCCTTCGTCGAACCATCGATCGGGGAGATCGCCGAGTCGTTCGTGCAGCGCGAGATGCGCGAGCTCGTGCCGGAGTGTCTCGGCGGGATCACCGGCATCGGAGCCCGCGCCGCGGCCCTGCAGCAGGATGCGGCGCGATTCCGGAAAGGCGAGCGCCACACCCCATTCCGGCGCAGCCTTGCCTGCCCACGCGCGGAAGTGACGCGCATCGGGCGCGATGGCGATCAGGACGTGCTGCGTCGGCCGCGGCAGCCAGGGAAAGGTGTCGTTGCGCGCGGCGCCGTTCAGCAGCGTGCGTGCAAGGCGATCGTCCTGTGGATAGTAGACGGCGGTGAAGCGACCGACGTCGATGCGGCGCGGGGCGTCATCTTGCGCCGCTGCCAGAGCCGGATGCGACATGATCAGGAGCGCCAGCGACGCGCCGATGCGGCGCAGCCACCGACGGACGGCTACGGCTCTCCGCCCTGCTCCACGGACTGCAGCACCTCGGCGCACCGCTTTCCCCACGGATTGAACTTGTTCGCCGCGAACCCGTCGCGCCACGTCTGGAGCGCCTCTTCGCGTTGGCCATTGAACCAGAACGCGCGCCCGAGCTCGTAGTATGCCTCGATGAGGTTCGGTCCGAGCACGAGCGACTTCTGGAAGAATGTCTGCGCGTCCTCGAACATATCACGCTCGAGATACACCAGGCCGAGGTAGAAGTGCGCATACAGCGTCGCCTTGCGGTCGTTGTCCAGTCGGATGGCCTTGGAGAGATGCTCGATCGCCTCGCCGAAGATCCCCTTCTTCAGGCAGATGTAGCCGACGTTGATGCGAGCAAGGGCGTTGCCCGGCTCGCGCATCAGCACCTTCTGGAACTGCATCAGCGCGTCGTCATACTTCTCGAGCAGCATCTGCGCCCAGCCGAGCAGCGAGACGGCCTGCGGATCGTTGGGGACGAGCTGCAGCGCCTTGGTCAGCGACTCCTCTGCGCCGGCGTAGTCGCCCAGCGAGATGCGGCTCCACCCTTTCTCGATGAAGGTGGAGGCGCCGATGTGGTCCGCCACCACCGGACGCTCCGCGCTGAAGGCGGGCGCGGCGCTGGCCTGCAGCCCCTTCCACTTCTCGACGAGCGACTTCGCCTCGTCCTTGAGCAGCGCGAGCTCGGCGAGGTCTTGCTCCAGCCCCTTGCCCAGCGCGATCAGCTCGCCGCGCAGCGCGTCACGATGCTGCGGCGCATCCGGAGCCCCCAACCGCTCCGCGAGCGCAGCCACACGCCCGCGGTACGCGGCGGCCAGCTCACCCATTCTCGACGACCTCGGCGCTGGCCTTCTCGAGCGCGATGCGCTCGGTCGACGACAGCAGCTTCTCGACGTCGAGCAGGATGACCAACTTCTCCCCCATGCGGACGATCCCCTTCAGGTACTCGCCCGCGAGCCCTCGGAACATCTTCGGCGGCGGCGCCACGGTCTTCGGATCGAACGAGGTGACCGCAGTGACCGCATCGACGACGACGCCGATCCACTCGCCGCCGCCGTGCAGGATGAGGATGCGCGTCTCACCGCGAGCCTCGACGCGCGGCATCTCGAACCGCCGGCGCAGGTTGACGATCGGCACCACGCGCTGCTGGTAATCGAGCACGCCCTCGATGTAGTCCGGCATGTCGGGCACCGTGGTCGGTGTCGCGTAGCGGAGCACGCGCTCCACCGAGAAGATGTCGGCAGCGAACGCGTCGTCGCCCAGTCGAAAGGTGACGAGCTTGTCGGACTCGGTATTCATGCGAGCTCCAATACAGGTATCGATTGACACGCCAGGATCAGCGCATCCGCGTCCACGAGCGCCACGATGACACCCTCGTTGCGCACCACGCCGAGCACCACCGAATCGGCGATGTCGCTGCCGGGCGCGTCGCGCAGCACGGCGAGATCGAGCGTCATCACGTCGTCCACGTCGTCGATGGCGAGGGCAAAGCGCCCACGCTCCGAACGAAAGATCAACGCCGCTCCCTTGCCCTCGACAGGCACGCCGAGCGCGGTGATCGGTGTGAAGACGGGCGTGAGCGCACCCCGCACGGTGATCACGCCGAGCATCGCGGGCGGCATCTCTGGTACGTGATGCACGTCGGGGAGGTCGATCGCCTCCTCGACGCACATGAGCTCCACGGCGAACCGCTCCGTGCCGATGCGAAACATCAGCAGCTCGGCGATGCCGTCGCGGTTGCGGGCTCGCTCGCGCAGCGGCCGGCGTGGCCCCCGCGGCTCATACACCTCGTCCACCTCGTCGTCCGTGAGCTCGGCCGCGACGATGACGAACGTTGCGGGCGCCAGTTGTGCGACGGCGTCCACGGGGAGCGTCTGTTCGCCTGGCTCGACCACGGCGGGCAGTTCCACGGGCGGCGCAGCGGGCGCTGTCGCTTCCGCCAGGGCGAGACCTCTCGCATGCGCCGCGGCGCCGCGCAGCTCGACGTGGGCGAGCGTCTCGGCAGCCTTCACCGCTTCGACCGCGCGTGCCTTCGCCAGCGCGCGAGCGAGGTCGGTGGGCGCGGACTTGCGCGGCTGCGGTGCGCGTGCCGTGGAGTCGGGAGTCGCCGGTGACGGAGCGGCGGTTGGCGCGGGCGCTGGAGCGGGCGCGATGACTGGCGACGACGCGGCGGGTGTGGGGCGTGCGACGGCCGACATCGACGCCGGCGTGAACCGCGTCAACGGCGGTGCCGCCGGAGTGGTGAGCTCGCTGTATCGGATCTTCTTCGTCATTGCTGATCGTCCGCGACGTCGCGTACGAGCTCGGCGTCAATCTGGTGGAGGGCGCGCATCGCGCCCACGAACAGCGACTGCGTGGCGAGGGTGTTCACCCGTCGCGGCACGCCGGCGCTGCGCTCAGTCAGAGTATCGACCGCGTCGGGCGTGAAGATGCGCGCCGCATCCCCGCCGGCGATCCGCACCCGGTGCTCCACATAGCCACGCACGTCGTCGTTCTCCATGGGCTCCACATGAAAGCGCAGGCTCACCCGCTGATCGATCTGGGGACGTTTCCGCACCCGGTCACGCAGCTCGGGCTGGCCGAGGAGCACGACGTGTAGATGCTTGTCCTGCCGGTCCTCGAAATTGGTGAGCAGGCGGATCTCCTCCAGCAATGACGGACTCGCCAGCTGCGCCTCATCCACGACGAGCACGGGGCGCCGTGCGTTACGGTGGAGCTCCGCCAACCGCACCGCGAGGGCCTCGATGAGGGCCAATCGGCCCCTCGGCGGCCCTTCCACGCCGATCTCCCGGGCCACGACGCCGAGCATCTGCGCAGGGGTGATCTTCGAGTACGCCAGCACGATCACGTCGCTCGGAGAGCCAGCGAGTTGCGACGCCAGCGCCCGCGCGAGCATGGTCTTGCCGCATCCGATCTCGCCCGTGATGAGCGACAGGCCGCCACGCATCTCGGTGGCGTCGTGAAGCAGCCGCGCCAGCCCCTCGGAGAATGCTGCGGAGCGGAAGATGAAGTCCGGGTCCGGTGTGTTGGCGAACGCCCGCCGCGTGAGGCCCCAGTGCTGCTCGATCATGCGTGTGCCCTTCGCTGGGCACCGAGCGACGAGACGATGGTGGCCGCGACAGCGGTGAGTCCGACGACGTGCTCAGCGCCGGCGCGCAGGAGCGCCGCCTGCGGCATGCCGTAGATCGTCGAGGTCGCGCGATCCTGAACGATCCCCAGACCGCCCGCGGCGCGCATCTGCTTGAGCCCCTCGGCGCCATCCTTCCCCATGCCGGTGAGCACGACGCCGATACTCGCCTTGCCGAACTGCTCGGCGAGCGAAACGAACAGCCGGTCGGCCGATGGGCGGACTCCGTGCATCGCCGGCAGCTCGTCCAGCGCGATCTTCCAAGCGCCTGGCCCGTCGGCCACGACGCTCATGTGCAGGCCGCCGGGCGCCAGGTACACTCGATTGACGATCACGGCGTCGCCGTGCTCGGCCTCCGTCACGCGCAGCTCGCTCATGCCGTCGAGGCGGGCGGCGAGGCTGCGCGTGAAACCCGGCGGCATGTGCTGCACGACCAGCACCGCGGCGTCGAGATCGCCCGGCAGGCCCGGGATGACTTCGGCGAGCGCCCGAGGACCCCCGGTGGACGACGCGATCCCGACGGCGGTCGTCGCAATGCTGCGCGGGCGAACCGACGGGAGGCCGGTGACGAACCGCGGCCGCACGAGGGCCTGTACGCCGGCGAGGTTGACCTGCGTTGCCGCGCGGAGCGCCGTGACGAGTGTCGCCGCGACGCTCGCCAGGTCGATGCTGATGGGGCCTGACGGTTTCCGCACGAAGTCCACGGCCCCGAGCTCGAGGCAACGCAGCGTGAGGTCGACGCCGCCCTGCGTGCCGGCCGCGCTGAGCATGACGACCGCACGCGGCGTCTCGCTCATGATGTAGCCGAGCGTCTGCATGCCGTCGAGCTCGGGCATCTCCACGTCGAGCGTGACGATGTCCGGCTCGAGTGCGTGAATCTGCCGCAGCGCGTCGAATCCGTTGCGCGCCGTGCCCACGACGCGAAAGTCCGGCGATCCGTCGATGATCTCGGCGATCAGGCGCCGCATGAAGGCGCTGTCGTCGACGATGAGCACCGAGGCACGGCTCCTAGATGACACGATCTCCCTTCTTGAGCGAGCGTACTTCGACCCGCCCGTCGGCGAGGTGGAAGTACACGCTCCGACCGTAGTCGAGCCCCGTGTCCTCGGCGATGAGTGGGATGCCGGCCACGGCCAGCGCCTCCTTGGTGGCGGCGATGTTGCGCTCGCCCACGTTGATGCCGGTGCCGTTGACGAGCTGGCCGAACATGCTCGCGCCTCCGACGATCTTCGCGCTGATGCGCGCGGTCTGCAGGGCGCCGAGCGCGCGCATCTCGTTGAGCATGAGCGGCACGATCGTCTCCGGGAACTTCGCCGGGTTGGACGTCTCTCGCGACATCGCCATGCTCGGGAGCAGGATGTGCGCGAGGCCGCCGACCTTCGTGTCCCGATCGTAGAGCACGATGGCCACGCACGACCCCAGCCCGATCGTCGCGATGATGTCGCTGCCGCGACGCACTGCGTAGTCGGCGACTTTCACGCGAACGTCCGCGAGGAGGCTGCTCACAGCGGCCTGAAGATGCGCTCGCGGCCGTCGACGGCCACGAACCGGGTACGCGCTGCACCGAGCAGCGTCTCCACCTTCCCGAGGACCAGGAAGCCGTCGGGCGCGAGGGCGTTGCGGAACTTCTCGAACAGTCGTTCCTGCGTGTCACGATCGAAGTAGATCAGCACGTTGCGGCAGCAGATGAGATGGTGCGTTCCCGCGGGCGCGGCCTCGGCGAGGAGGTCGCGCCGCTCGAAGCGCACCATGCGGCGCACCTCGGGGACGATCGTGAAGGGCGCGTCGGGCCCGAAGTACCGCTTCCGCAACGCGCTGGGGGTCTCCGTAAAATCACTCTCCTCGAACCCGCCGCGCTCCGCCGCCGCCAGCGATCGAACATCGATGTCGCTGCCGAGCACGCACACGCGCGACTCCGCCTTGCCGCCGACGCCGCGCGCCTCGGCGTGCTGATGGAAGAGCGCCGCCAGCGAGTATGGCTCCTCGCCAGAGGAGCAGCCGGCACTCCACACGTTGATCGTCGGATCCGGGAGAGCCCAGAGCGCCGGGATCACGCGCTCCTGAAGCACCGTGTAGGTGTCCCAGTTCCGGAACAGCTTGGTGACGTTGATCGTCAGCGCGTCGAGCAGCTTCTCGTACTCCGCCGCGTCGCTGTCCAGCACGTGCGCGTACTCGGCATACGTGTGCACGTTGCGCGCGCGCATCCGCACGGCGATGCGCCGGCGCAGACACTTGTCCTTGTAGCTCGCGCAGCCGAAGCCCTTGTCGATGGCGATCTTGGCGGTGAGCGCGATGAACGCGCCGTCGGAGAGGTCGGGGGCGATCACAGGACCTGCCTGACCGCATCGAGGTTGGTGCGCACGATGGCGTTGGCCGGATCGAGCGCGAGCGCATGCTCCCAGCAGCGTACGGCTTCGTCGCGCTCCTGCCGCTTGAAGCGAATGTTGCCGAGCTTGAGGTAGACGTCGTCGCCAAGCCGCGGGCTCACCTTCACGGCGCGTTGAAAGCTCTCCAGCGCGTCGTCGTAACGCGCCGCGCGATAGTGCAGGTCGCCGAGATTCTTGTGCAGCTGCGCGAGCCCCGCGTCCTCCTGCACACCGCGCTCGGCCGCCTGGAGCGCCTCGGGATACCGCCCCCGGCGCTCCTCGACCGCCGCGAGATTGTTGTGCAGCGCCGCGGCGTGCGGATGCAGCGACACGCCCTCCTGCAGAAGCGCCACGGCGCGATCCAGCTCGCCGAGCAACGCCGCCGTGAGCGCGGAATAGTGGAACCACGCCGGCGTCGGCGGCTTGGCGCCGAACAGCGGCCGCGCCACCTGCAGCGCCTGGTCCGCCGCGCCGACTTCGCCCGAGCGCAGGGCGATCACGCCGACCGACGTCTGGATGCGCGGATCCTTGGCACCGCCGCGCTTCACGGCCTCGTCGAGCGCCGCCTGAGATTCGTCGAACCGGCCGAGCCGCTCCAGCGCGTACGCGAGGTTGTGCGCCGCCGACGCGCGCGCGCCGGGCTGCGCGACGCAGTTGGTGAACGCGGTGACTGCCTCCTCCCACTTGCTCTGCCGCATCAGCGCGAGCCCGATGTAGAACCCCGCCTGCGCGTCCGACTCGCGAAGGTCCGCGACGCGGCGGAACTCGCGCATGGCTTCGTCGAGCATTCCCGTCTTGTAGAATGCCACACCGAGATTGCGATGCTCGTCCACCCGCGAATCGCTCACCGCCGGCTCGGCGGCCTTCGTGCGGCCCACGCGATGCGCGAAGCCCGCGCTGATCAACCCGTAGATCGCCTTACCCACGTCGAACTCTCCGAGCCCCGCCTCGTCGATGATCTTGGCGACGTCGCGCTGGCCGTCGAGCAGGGCGAGCACGATCTCCTGCTCGCGCGTGATCTCGGCCTCGCTCGCCTGGAGCCTCTTCCGGTCGACGTCGAACACCAGGTCGAAGGTCGGAATCTTCTTCTCGATGAGCGACCACTCGTCGAGCCGCCGCGCTCCCTCGAGCAGCAGCGACTCCGGATTGATCGAGACGAGGAAGTCCTGCTCCTCGGGCACGACGTCGGCCTCGAAGTTGAACGTCCCCTGCATCCAGGTGAAGAGGAAGTACACCGCCTCCTCGATCTGCATGCGGATCTGGTCGTGCAGCTCGTCGCGCGTGATCGCCGCGTGCGCGACGAGGAGTTCGCCGAGCCGCTTGTCGCGCTGTCCCAGCTGCGCATCGATGGCTGCGTCGAGCTGCGCCTGCGTGATCGAGCCCGCCTTCACGAGGATGTCGCCGATGCGGTCGCGCCGATTGACGATCGACGCGTAGCTGATGCGACCCTTGTCGAAGTAGATGTAGCCGAAGTTGTTGCGGTGGGTGACGGCCAGACATCCCGATTTCTTCCCCATCGCAAGGAGCTGCAACACGTCGGGGAGACTCGCCTCCTTGAGGCTGCCCTTGATGGCCATCAGCGCATCTCCTCGACGAGGCGGCCCACGACGTCGGGCCACTCCCACACGATCTTTTCGTCATCGAGAAAGAACACGTCGGCGGCCTGGCGAACGGTGGCGGGAGGAGCGATGACCGCCGTCCCCGCCGGTTCGAGCTCCAGGCGGGCCGCGGCCAGCGTGAGCGGCACGCCTCTAGTCTCGACCGCGGCCTGCAACCGGTGCACCACCCCGATCAGTTCCCGCACGCTCGCCAGCGGACGATCCGAGAGATAGCCCAGCAGCTCGGGCGCGGGTGCGGTGCCGCCGTCGCTCAGGAAGCGGGCGAACAGCTTCTCTCGCAGACCTCGGTCGGGCGCCTCGAGCTCGGCCACCAGGCCGCCCTCGAATCGCGACCGGAGTCGATCTTCCAGCCCGTCGATCGCCTTGGGCGGCAGATCGCTGGCGAACACCAACTGCTTGCCCGCCGAATGGAAGTGGTTGAAGACGTGGAACAGCTCCTCCTGCGTGCGCTCCTTGCCCGCGACGAACTGCACGTCGTCGATCAAGAGCGCGTCGGCGGCGCGGTACCGTGCGCGGAACCGCTCGATCTGGCCGTCCTGCAGCGCGGCGATGAGCTCGTCGATGAACAGCTGTGCTCCGACGCACGCCACCCGCGCCGGCTTCCCGTTGCGCCGCGCGAGCTCGTTGCCGATCGCGTTCAGCAGATGCGTCTTCCCCACCCCGCTCGGTCCCGACAGGAAGAGCGGGTTATAGCGCTGCCCGGGCTCCGCGGTGACGGCGTCGGCGGCGCGCGCCGCCATCTGGTTGGAGGCGCCCTCCTGGAACAGCGCTCGTGTGAAGGCGGCCTGTGGGCCGTGCGGTGGCACCTCGCCAGTGAGCGCGCGCTCGACGAAGTTCGCCGCCTCGCCGAGACGCTCCGGATCGCGGAACAGTTCGTCGCCGCCGAGCGACGCGTCCACATTGGCGATCTTGGCCTCGAGCTGGCGCAGCTGTTCCACCGCATGCCCGAATCCGCGCAGCAGCGCCTCGTAGTTGGGCGGCGCACTGCGCTCGGCCATCAAGCGCTCGAGCGCCGCCGTGCGATAGCCCTCGCCCGTCCAGTAGGCGATCGCCTCGCCCACGCGCACCTTCCACGGCTCGACCGTCGCGGCCACCGCCGTGGCGATGTTGGTGAGGAAGCTGAAGAACTCGTCGGCGGGCGCGGGCGCCTCCGGTGCCACCGGCGCGTCGGGGACGCCCAGCACGGAGCGCACCTGTGCCGGCGTGAGCGTGCCGTCGAGCGACTGCTGCGCGCTGAGCTTGTTCATCGCGCCCTGTAGCTCACGCACATTGGTGAAGTCGAGCCGCGCGAGCTCCTCGAGCACGCCCGGCGCGAACGACACATGCCGCTCCTCCGATTTGCCGCGCAGGATCGCCACGCGCGTCTCGAAATCGGGCTGGCCGATGTCGACGATCAACCCGCCGCTCATCCGGCTGATGAGCCGCTCGTCCACGTCGGCGATCTCCGAGGGAGGACGGTCGCTCGTCATGACGATCTGCCGCCCGCTCCCCTGCAGCGCGTTGAGGAGCCGCAGTAGCTCGCTCTGCGTCTCGCGACGACCGGTGAGGAACTGCATGTCGTCGATGAGCAGGACGTCCACGCGCCCATACCGCTGCTTGAACCGGTCCATCTCGCCGGTGGCCACCGCGGCGTGGATCTGCTCGACGAAGTCCTCGAGCGAGATGTATTCGACGTTGAGCTCGGGCGCCCGCTCCACCGACTCGTTGCCGATGGCGCCGATGAGGTGCGTCTTGCCGAGGCCCGAGGCACTGTAGACGAACAGCGGGTTGTACACGCCGCCCGGGGACTCCGCGACCGCGCGCGCCGCCGCGACCGCGAGTCGGTTGGCGGAGCCGACCACGTAGTTCGCGAACCGGGCGCGGGAATCGACTTGCATCCTCTATTTGCTGCCCGTACCGGCAGGCGACGAACCCGCGGCGCTCAGGCGGCGCAGCACGATCTCCGAGATCCCGCGCAACGTCTCGAATACGCCCGGCCCGTGCAGCGCGTCCGCGGCGAACTCCGGCACGTTGCGAAAGTTGATCGCGTCCGCCAGCTCGGGCACCGGAAGGATCAGCTCCTTCGGCAGGTCCTGCTTGTTGTACTGCACGACGAGCGGCATGAGCCGCGGATCGATTCCCTGATCGGAGAGGTTCGCGTGCAGGTCCTGAAAGCTCTCGATGTTCTCGTCGAGCTGGCGCGCCTGGCTGTCGGCGACGAACACCACACCGTCGGCGCCCTGGAGCACCAGCTTTCGCGTCGTCTGGTAGTAGACCTGCCCAGGCACGGTGTACAGCTGGAACTTGGTCGTGAAGCCGGAGATGGTGCCGAGGTCGAGCGGGAGGAAGTCGAAGAAGAGAGTGCGGTCGGTCTGTGTCGCGAGCGACACCATCTTCCCTTTCCGGTCCTCCGGAACCTGTCCGTAGATGTAGTGCAGGTTCGACGTCTTCCCCGAGCGACCAGGCCCGTAGTAGACGATCTTGCACGTGATCTCACGCGTGGCGTAGTTGACGAGCGACACGAAGCGGACGGGGAGGGCGCGGGTGGGCCTACGTGCGGCCGAACAAGACGGCGAGGTTGTGATTCAGGTCGCGTTCGAAGTGCTCGGCCAGTGCCGGACCGGTGACCGCCGCCTCAGTGGGCGCAGCGGCGGCCAGCCCTGCCACGAGCTCATCGAAGTAGAGGCGCACCAACCCCAGGGAGCTCTCCGGACCGAACACGGTCAGGAAGATGAACACTCCACGGGGCGACTGAGCCTCCGCTAGAAATATTTGACGAGTACGTCCCACGTGGTGCAACCCACGGAAGGGCTTGCCGTCGAGCGTTCGACCGAGCTCGGCGGACGTTGCGTGGATGCCGGCCGCCAGCGCGCAGGCCGACATGACGTCCACCGCGCGCGCAAAGCCGTGCTGGGCGAGCACCTGCCCGCTGGGATGGAGCAGGAGCGCGAGCTCGGCGCCGGCGTCGTCGACGAATCGCTTGAGCGGCCCCTCGATCCAGGTCTCCACCACGGTCATCTGCATCGTCAGATCTCGCCCGATCCGCCGATCGCCAGCAGCTCGCCGACGGCGCGCAGGAGCTCGACACGAACCAGGCCCACGTTGACGGCAGGCTCCGCCACCACGACGAGCACCAGCTCTCCACCGCCCACGGCGCACAGCCGTCCGCCGGGCGCCTCGAGCTGCATGAACGAGACGGCGCCCATGCCCGCGGCCTTCGCCGACAGCCGCGCCTTGCGATAGAGCGACGCGGCGAGCGCCGCCACCCGGTCGCCCGACTGACCGATCTGCAGATTCGACTCGACGACGATGCCGTCACGCTCGCTCACGACGAGCGCCGCCGTGACCCATCGTAGGCGCGTGAGAGTGTCCAGGATCGACGCAAAGGGGCGCGCGCTCATGCCCGCCCTCCCAGCCAACGGCGTGCCCGCTCGGTGCAGCGGTCAAGGAGCCGGCGGACGAGCCCGAGCGGCGTCGTGCGCGAGGTGGCGAGGACGAGCAGTCCGTCGTTCGCCGATGGCGCCATCGCCACCACCGCAACCTCGGTCTCGAACACGATCGACGTCCACTCACCGAGCGCGAGATGACGGGTGGCGCGCCGCGCGGCGTCGGTGACGCCGCTCAGCTCCGCCCCCACCTCCTGCCCCACGTCGCGCCCGTCCCAGGCGATGTATGCCCCCGCGAGCACGAGCCCGTCCCGGTCGAGCAGGAGCGCCGTCTGCTCCGCCTCGCTCAACACGTCGGAGAAGAGAAAGCGCGAGTCGTGCGTCGTGCCCGTGGGCAGACGCCCCGGTTCGCGCACGATCCTCGTCGTCTCGCGTCGCGCGCCGCGCACTCGCTCGAGCGCGCTCGCCACCTGCTCGTCAACCTCCCCGCTCTCGAGCGCCGCCGCGAGGTATTGCTCCGCCTCTGGCAGGCGACTCTGCTGAAAGCAGACGAAACCCATTCCCTTGAGCGCGCCGAGATGCCCGGGGACGAGCCGCAGCACCATGTCCCACTCGTCGAACGCTCGCTCCAGATCTCCGCGGTCCACGGCGATCCGCGCCAGCAGATCGTGGCCGTCGGCGAAGTGCGGATGCCGCTCGAGTCCGCGCAGCGTCACCTTGAGCGCGAGATCGAGCTGCCCCTGCCGGCGGAGCGTCTCGCCGAGCGGCACGAAGACGCGGCTGGCCGGATCGCGGGCCAGCTCGTCGCTGAGTCGGCGGACGTCGTCAGCCATCGGCGTGTGCCTCGAGCAGGTGCATCAGTCGCGTGAGGGTCTCGAGCGCGGCGCGGGCGCGCGCCGTCTCCGCGACGTTCGGCGCGAGGCGCAGGAAGTGCTCCCAGCTCGCATGCGCGCTGGCGAAGTCGCCCACGCGCACCGCGGCAAAACCGAGGTCGAGGTGCACCACTGGGGTGAGGGGATCGCTCTGGACGGCACGGCGTAGCTCATCAACCGCATCATCATAGCGCGCGAGCCGGTTCAGCGCGCGCGCCGCGAGGAGATGTCCCTCGGTCGACCCCGGATCGCAGGCGAGCGCCGCACGAGCGTTGGACAACGCTTCCTCGGCGCGGCCGCCATCCAGCGCGGAGCGTGCGCGCACCAGCGCCGGCTCGGCATCGAGCGCAGCGTTGTCGGACGCGGTGGTCGGCTCTCCGTGAAACAGCTCGACGACGCCCGTGGAGACGAGTCCGTACGCGATCTTCGCGATCTCGAACTCGCTCCGGCCAAGCGCCGCAGCGATGCCGCGCAGATCGCGGGAGGTGTCGATCATCATCAGCACCTCCCACTCGTGCGGCAGCAGGTCGAGCACGGACGCGCGGTCGTCCTCCACCGGCGAGAGCATGGGTATGACGCTGAGGCTCGGTACCTTGTCGGCGATGCGTGACCACTCGTCGATACGGCGCGCGCCCTCCATGAGCAGCGACTCGGTGGAGATGCGGATCCGGGCGTCGAGCGGAACGTCGGTGACGACGCGCTCCTCGAACGAGAAGAATCCTTCCTGCCACGAGAGCAGCTCGAACACGACGCTCTCGATGGCCTGACGAAGCTGGCGCTCCAGCTCGCGCTGCGTGATCACGCCCGCCCGTACGAGGCGGTCGCCGAGTCCCTCCCCCTCGTACGCCTCCAGGCTCAGCGCGAGCGTGAGGTCGGTGTCGCTCACCTTCCCCGCCTGCCGGAGAATCCGTTCGATCGACGTGGGGTGGCTCCGCACGCTGGCGTGGATCACGCGCCCACCGTCGAACAAGACGACGCCCTCGTCGTCGCGCAGATCGGACGTCACGCGCAGCGCGCCCGTCTTCCGGCTCAGGTCGAGCAGTTGAAAGACGTCGTGGATGCCGAGCTCGCGAAGCGGTCCCTCGATCGCCATGTCAGACGCTCACGGCGGGAGCGGTGGAGAAGATCGCGTCGAGGTCCATCGCCGTACGGGCCTCGCGGCGCGCGCGACGCGCGAAATCACCGGCGGGATCGAGGTCGATCACCACGCGCCACCGCTCGATCGCCTCGCGAAATCGCTTCTGGTCGGCGAGCAGGATGCCCTCGTAGTACAGCGCGCCGATGTGCGACGGATCGAAGCGCAGGATGCGCCCGATCGCGGTCTTGGCGTCGCGCTTGCGCCCAATGGCAAGCAGCGTCTCCCCGAGCGACAGCAGCGCCTCGAAGTGATAGGGATCGCGCTCGAGCAGCGAGATCAGCAGGTCGAGCGCCTCGTCCGTGCGACCGTTCGCGCGCCGCAGTGAGCTGAGCTCGAGCGTCGCCTCGGCGTAGGTGGGCACCGCGTCGATCGCCTCGTTCAGCTCCACCTCCGCCTCGCGAAGCTGGCCCTTGGCGCGCAGCAGCTTCGCCAGCTGGTAGCGCACGACGGCGAAGTCGTGGTCGAGCTCCAGCGCGTGCCGATACGCGGCGATCGCCCCGTCGTTGTCGCCGAGCGACGCGGCGATCTCGCCCGTCTTCTGATGGACGTCCGCGCGAAGCGGGGCCAGGCGCCGTGCCTGTTCGAGCGCCTCCAGCGCGGCCGCCGGATCGCCCGTCTCGGCTCGTGCGGCGGCGACGAGCATGAGCAGGTCGATGTGCGGCGGGTTCGTCGAGAGCAGCGCTTCGGCGATCGGTCGCGCCTCGCCGCCGCGTCCCATCGCCAACAGCGCGGACGCCTCGCCGATGGCCGGCCGCAACGACGTCGGCGCCTCGCGCTTCGCCTCGCGGTAGCGCTCGAGCGCCTCGCCATACACGCCCTGACGCGAATAGATGTCGCCGAGCAGCGTGTAGCCGTCGACGCGCGGCGCGCCGCGCAGCAGGGCGCGGCTCACCTCCGCCGCAGCGCGCTCGTAGAGGCCCATGCCGAGGTAGTCCGACGCCATCAAGTAGGCGTCGGTTCCGGCGGGCGCAGGCTTCTCCGCGCCGTCGGGCGGCGGCGTCGCGGGGGCCAATGTCGTGAACAGGGAGTCGAGCACGCCCGCGTCGAACGCGAAGTCCTCGACATTCTCCTCGGTGCGATGCACCGCGCCCAGGTCCGGCTGGATCGAGAGATCGGGGTCCTCGTACTCGAGGTCGATCGCCAACTCGAACTTCTGCGCCACGTAGTACGGATCCAGTTCCAGCGCACGCTTCGTCTCGCGCAGCGCGCCCTCGAAGTCGCCGAGGTTGGAGAGCGTGAAGCTCAGGTTGTAGTGCGCCTCGGCATACTCCGGCCTGGCCTGCACCGCGCGCGCGAACGCGTTGCGCGCGTCCTCGAACTTGCGCAGTTCGGAAAGTACGAGCCCCACTCCGTTCCATGCGGCCGGATCCTCGGGCGCGGTCTGCAGCACGGTGCGGTACGACTCGAGCGCCATCTGGAAGCGCTTTCCCTTGCTGAGCAGCAGCGCGAGGTTGAGCCGCGCCTTGGTGAACGACGGCTGCGCGTCGAGCGCGACACGAAAAGCGGCGATCGCCTCGTCCGTGTTGCCGCGATGGTACAGCGCGACGCCGAGGTTGTTGTGCGCGATCGCGTAGCCGAGCTCCGCCTGTACCGCGCGCCGATACGAGTCCTCCGCTTCGGTGAACTTGCCGTCCTGGTGCAGCGCGACGCCGCGCTCGTTCCACAACTTGGGACTGTCCGGCTGGTGCACGAGCAGCTCGTCGTACAGCTCGACCGCCGATCGGCACTCTCGGCGCAACAGATGCACCTCCGCCATCGCCTGCAGGACCAGCGGACGGTCCTCCCCCTTCTCGAGCGCCTTCGCGTATTCGCGGAGTGCTTCACCGTAGTAGCCCTTCTGCCTGAAGGCGAGCCCCAGGTTGAACTGCGCCAGCTGCCCTTCGGCGTGCACCTCCATCGGCGACTGGCGACCGTCAGCGCGCGCGGCAGCGCGATCGTCGGCGCGTTGCGCGCGGTTCTGGTCGATCGCCAGGTTGGCCTGCGCGCGCGACAGCGTGGGGTTGAGCTGGATGGCGCGGCGCGTTACCCCACGCGCCTCTTCGTGCCGGCCCATGTCGCCGAGCACGAAGCCCATCAGGTAGTACGCATCGGGATTGTGCGGATTGAGCTCCACCGCACGGCGCAGTGCGGCCAGCGCGCCCTCGTTCACGCCGCGGTTGTACAGCACCTCGCCGATGTAGAAGTTGACCACGGAGCTCGACGGATCGAGCGACAGCCCGCGCTCCAGATATCCGAGCGCCTTGTCGAGGTCACCGTTCGTCCGCTCCGCGAGCCCGAGCTGCACGAGCGCGCCGATGTCGGCCGGGTAATACGTGAGAAGTTCCGTGAACTCGCTCACCGCGTCCGGCGTGTGGCCGAGCAGCGCGTGCGTGCGGCCCAGCTCCCAGCGCGCGTCGCGATCGTCTGGACGGAGACGGAGCCGCTCATTCAACTCGGCGACGCGCTTGTCGTAGTAGCCGGTGTTGAAGTACGCGATCTCGAGGTTGCGCTGCGCGACCTGCATCTTCTGGTCGAGCTCGAGCGCGCGCATGAACGCGCTCACGGCTTCCTCGTACAGCCCCTTGTTGTAATAGAGGACGCCGAGGTTGTTGTGCGCCCCGGCGTCCGACGGATCGATCCGCCGCGCGAACGACCGCAGGACGTCGCGGTCGCGCTCAGAAGTCAGGCTGGGCGACATCGTCCGTGCGGGAGTGCCGTCCTACGCGACGCGAACGGCGCGCAGGATCGCTTGCAGCGAGGCGGGATCGGGAAGGAGCAGGAAGAACCCGCGCAACTTCTCGTTCACGTCGGTCATGTAGAACTCGCTCTCGACGCAGAACACGTAGTCGCGGTCGCTGCCGAACTGCAGGTACGCCGTGGTGAGCACGGCCGTACTCATGTCGATGGCCAGGCTCGGCGGTGACGGCAACAGCATCATGCCCATGAAGTCGCTGAGCGCGTTCATGTACGCACTACTGAGGATGTTGCCCGCCTCCTTGATGGCCGACTGCTCCATCTCGCCCAGTTCCAGCGACGAGCCCGCGGGCCGGCGCAGCATCAGTTCGGCGAGCCGCACCGCGGTCGGCTTGGGGAACACCAGGAGGGTGCGCCCCGTGAGGTCGCCGAGCATGTGCATCAGGACGGCCGCCACCGGCTCTTCTGGCGCCGAGACCTGGGGCGGGACCTCCTCGAGCCGCGACACGTTGATCGTGGGAACGCTGATCATGATGGTCCCGCCGATCATCTGCGAGAGCGCCGTGGCCGCGTGGCCCGCGCCGATGTTCGCGACTTCTCGGAGCGCGTCCAGCTGCAGCGCCTTCAGAGAACGAATGTCATCCATATCGAGTGCCGTTAGAGAAGACTGCTCACGTCGATGATCAGCGCTGGTGCTCCGTCGCCGAGTATCGTGGCCCCGCCGAACAGCGCGAGCCCGTCCTGTACGCCGTCGAACTGCTTGACGACGATCTCCTGCTGTCCGATCAACGCGTCGACGACGAGCGCCGCGCGCCGCTCCGCCATCTCGACGACGACCACCTGCTCGAGGCCACGCTTCGCCTCGCCGTCGTAGCCCATCAACCCCCGAAGCCTGAGCAGCGGGAGCACCTCGTCGCGCATCATCAACACCTCGCGCCCCTTCACCGTGTGCAGGATGTCGGGATGCAGCTCGACGGTCTCGCTCACGTGCGTCATCGGGATCGCGTACGTCTCGTCGCCGATCATCGCCAGGAGCGACCGCACGATGGCGAGCGTGAGCGGCAGCCGGAGCGTCACCGTCGTGCCCTTGCCGGGCGCAGTGCGAATGTCCACCGAACCGCCAAGCGACCGAACGCGGTTGTACACGGCGTCGATCCCCACACCGCGCCCGGACAGGTCGGTGACCTTGTCCGCCGTGGAGAAGCCCGCCTGCGAGATGATGCGGAACAGCTCTTCGTCGTTGAGCTCCGACTTCGACGCTTCCACGAGACCGGCGTCGCGCGCCCGCGTCAGCACCTTGTCGCGGTCGATACCCCGTCCGTCGTCGGTGACGCGAATGGCTACGGCGGATCGGTCGCGCAGCGCGCTCAGCGTCAGGCGGCCCGCCTCCGGCTTGCCCGCCGCCTTCCGCACCTCCGGCGGTTCGATCCCGTGATCGACCGCGTTGCGCAGCAGATGCACGATCGGATCGCCCACCTCGTCCAGCATCGAGCGGTCGAGCTCGACCTCCTTGCCCTCGATCGTGAAGTCTACTGGCTTGCCAACAGACCTTGCGGCATCACGGACGAGCCGCGGAAAGCGGTCGAACACCTGCCACACGGGAACCATGCGGCTGGTCATGATCTCGTCCTGCAGGTCGGCAACGAGGCGCGACGTCTGCGCCACGGTCTCCGCGAGCGCGGAGTCGTCGACCGCGCTGGTGAGCTGCACGAGCCGGCCGCGGGTGATCACGAGCTCGCCGATCAGATTCATGAGATTGTCCAGCCGGCGGAGATCGATGCGGACGCTGCGCTGCTGCCGAACCGGCGCCGCACTGCCGCCGCCGTCGCCACCATTCATCTCGCTCGTCACCGTGGCGACGTTCGGCGTGTCGGCGGGCACGAGGGCCGGATCCTCTCCGGCGCGCACGTCGTCCACGTCGCCAGCGCGACGCAGCGCGGCGACGACGTCGTCCTCGCTCAGCTCCGTCGCGAGCCTGAAGGCGAAGTCGTGGTCGAAGTCGTCGATCTGGAGGGCGGCGAGCGACGGCGACACGGCCCCGACCATGCCGAGCTTGCCCGCGGCCTGCACGGCGAGAAAGGCACGCACGCCCTTGAGCGGCGTGCCGGCGATGATCCGAACGCGTACCAGCATCCCGTCGCCGAGGGGCGCCGGCGCCGTCCACGCATCGGGCGCACCGAGCGTCACGCGCGACGGGAGCGGCGCGGCCGGTGAGCCAGGCGCGTCGTCGCCCGCCTCGGCCTGGAGCTGGCTCACCATCGGCCCCACGTCCACCGCATCGACCCCGCTCACCGCGGCCTCGATCGCGCGCTCGAGCAGGTCGGCGGAGCGGAAGAGCAGATCCATCAGCCGCGCATCCACCGCCCGCTCGCCGCGGCGTACCCGGTCGAGCAACGTCTCGAGCTCGTGCGACAGCGCCGCGACGGCGGTGTAGCCCATCGTCGCGCTCATCCCCTTGATCGTGTGCACACCACGAAAGATCGCGCCCACGGGCTCGTCACCGCCCACGCCCCGCTCGAGCTCGAGCAGCGAGTGGTTGATGGCTGAGACGTGCTCGCGGCTCTCCGTGAGAAAGAGCTCGGCGTACTGGGCGCTATCCACGCGCGGCAGTCTGCTGGGAGGAGGGAGATGACCGCGAGGGGCGGTCACGAGGCGGGCGCCCGGCGCGCCGACGCGCGCCGAGGGTCGTACGAAGGGACGCGGGGAGCGTCACCCCAACACGCGCTGCACGGCTTCGAGCACGCGGCTCGGCTGGAACGGTTTCACGACGAAATCCTTTGCGCCAGCCTGGATGGCCTCGACGACGAGGGCCTGCTGCCCCATCGCGCTGCACATCAGCACCTTGGCGTTCGGGTCGAACTTCGTGATCTCGCGAACGGCGTCGATCCCGCCCATGTCCGGCATCACGATGTCCATCGTGACGAGATCGGGACGCAGCTGCTTGTACTTCTCCACGGCCTGCACGCCCGTCTCCGCTTCGCCGACGATCTCGAATCCTGCCTGTTGCAGGATGTCGCCGACCATCGTGCGCATGAAGATCGCATCGTCGCAGATGAGAACCGTATGACTCACTCGATTGCCCC
>JBDSDB010000071.1:0-36269 GCA_039920785.1 Gemmatimonadaceae bacterium | reverse complement strand
ACGGGCGATGTTCTCGCGCGCCATCGTGTACAGCGCGGCAATTCGCTCGATCGTGAAGATCTGCGCGACCAGATGCGAGAGGAGCACGGTCTGGTAGCCGGAGCCGGTTCCCACCTCCAGCACGCGTTCGTGGCCCTTGAGCTCGAGGAGCTCCAGGTACCGCGCGTGGACCGATGGCTGTGAGATGGTCTGGCCGCTGCCGATCGGCAGCGGCGCGTCCTCGTAGGCGCGGTGGCGCACGCCGGTGGGTACGAACGCGTGCCGCGCCGTCATGTCGAACGCCCTCAGCACGGACAGATCACGAATTCCGCGCTCGCGCAGCAGCTCGACGAGTCGCCGGCGCGCGCCGCCCATCTGTCCTTCTACGGATCCGGCCACCAGGCCCCCGAGGATTCGAGCATCCCGAAATGGGTGAGGTCGAGATGGAGCGGCGTCACCGAGATGTAGCCGTCCTGGATCGCGCGGAAATCCGAATCGGCCTCGCCGGTCCATTCGATCGAGCCACCGCCGATCCAGAAGATGTCGCGGCCCCACGGATCCTGCATCGGCTTGAGCGATCCGGAATACACTCGGCTTCCGAGTCGCGTCAGCTTCACACCCTTGACGCCATCGGCGGGCACGGGGGGCAGGTTGATGTTGAGCAACGTGTTGGCGGGGAAGCTCGGCAGCGACGTGATGCGCTTCAGCAGTGGCGTGATCACGCGAACCTGCTCGCGCAGATGGCTGAGGTCTGCGCGAAGATCGCCGCCGGCGAAGGAGAACGCCACGGACGGAATGCCGAGCGCGAGTCCCTCCATCGCCGCTGCGACGGTGCCGGAGTAGAGGACGTCCTCGCCCATGTTCTGGCCGTGGTTGATGCCGCTCAGCACGAAGTCGGGGCGGGCGTCCATCAGCGCCTCGACGGCGAGCATGACGCAGTCGGTCGGAGTGCCATCCACCTGCCATCGCCGCTCGGCGCGCTTCACGGGCCGCACGGGGTGATGCAGGGTCAGCGAATGGCTCGTCGCGCTCTGCTCGCGATCGGGGGCCACCACGTACACGTCGCCCAGCGGCTCGGCGGCCTCGATGAGGCATTCGATGCCGTGGGCCAGGATGCCGTCGTCGTTCGTGATGAGAAAGCGCATCAGGGAAAAGAAGTGGTCACGCGCCGCGGCGCGAGTGGGGCGGCTGCCGGCGGTCACGTCGTGTCTCGTTCATCAGCCCAGCGGCTCGTCCGGCGCAAGCAATCGCACGAGTTCCTTGAGCTCCGTCTCCAGCGCATCGAGCGTCTGCACCGTGAGTGCGGACCGAGCCGCGGACTTGAGCGCGCCTCCCTTGCGATGCTCGTCGACCTTCTGGCGCGCGCCTTCGATGGTGTACTTCTCCGTGTAGAGCAGATGCTTCACGAGGAGGATCAACTCGATCTCCCGGCGCTGGTACACGCGATTTCCCGACCGATTCTTCGCGGGGTTGAGAAAGCGGAACTGGCTCTCCCAGTAGCGCAGCACGTGCGGCTTGAGATCAGTGAGCTCGCAGACCTCGCCGATGCTGAAGAACTCCTTCACGGGTTCGGCGGTCATGCGTCCTGCTCCGCGCGAAGCTCGCGGGACATCAGCTCGTGAACCGCGAGCCGAGCCGGATAAAGGTCGAACAGGATGCGATGCACGGTGGCGACAATCGGCATCTCCACGCCCTCGCGAAGCGCGAGCGCGTGCGCACTCTGCGCGGTGGTGACTCCCTCGGCGATCGTTTCCTTGCCGGCGAGCGCCTGTTCGAGCGTGTCTCCCTGCCCCACGGCCACTCCGACGGCGCGATTGCGGCTGAGCGACCCAGTACACGTGAGGACGAGATCGCCGATGCCGGCGAGTCCGGCGAATGTCGCCGCGTTCGCGCCGAGCACAGTCCCCAATCTCGTCATCTCGGCAAGCCCACGCGTGATGAGCGCCGCGCGGGAATTGAATCCGAGGCCCACGCCTTCCACGATGCCCGCGGCGACCGCCATGACGTTCTTGAGCGAGCCGCCGAGTTCCACGCCGATGATGTCGTCATGTGTATAGACACGGAAATGCGGGTTGCTGAGTGCCTCCTGCACCATGCCACTCGCCGCCGCCGAGTTGGACGCAGCGACGATGGCGGTCGGCTGCCGCGCGACGACTTCGGCGGCGAAGCTCGGACCCGACAGGGCGACGACGGGGCGACCGGGCGCCTCCTGCTCGACGACGTCGCTCATCAGCACGAGCGTGCCCGTCTCGATCCCCTTCGATGCGACGCATACCGTTGCCGAGGCCTCAAGGCTCTCCACGCCTTGGCGCAGGATTCCGCGAAGAAGATGCGACGGC
Source organism: Gemmatimonadaceae bacterium (assembly GCA_039920785.1). GTDB lineage: Bacteria > Gemmatimonadota > Gemmatimonadetes > Gemmatimonadales > Gemmatimonadaceae > AG11. The sequence continues at coordinate 33,951 of JBDSDB010000071.1, read as the reverse complement.
GTCGCCACGCAGACCAGGCTCGCGCCCTCGAGTGCCTCAGCGAGGTCCGTCGTGGCGCGGATCGCGGAGGAGAGCCTGGCGCCTGAGAGAAAGCGCCGATTCTCGCAGCCGGAATTGATCTGCTCGGCGACGTCGGGCTCGTACGCCCACAGGTTGACCGCGCGACCGTTGCGCGCGAGGAGATCCGCCAGCGCGGTGCCCCAGGCGCCCGCTCCGATCACGGCGGTCTGCATCACGCCGACGCCCTCATGCCCTGCCCCGCTTGCCGAAACGATGCTCTTCGCCGCGGCGCAATCGGCCGATGTTGGCGCGATGCGTCCAGAACACGAACAGCGCCAGACAGACGCTCACGAGGAAGAGCGGCGAGCGAGCCCCCAGCGTGACGAGCAGCAAGGTTGGAAGCGCGACGGCGCAAACGAGGCTCCCGAGTGAGACGTAGCCCGAGGCGAGCACGATGACGACGAACACGGCGAAGGTGATCGCCATCGGAATGGGCGCGAGCGCGAAGAACACTCCGGCCGCCGTTGCCACGCCCTTGCCGCCGCGACGGAACTTGAGGAACACCGGTCGCACGTGGCCGGCGATGGCCGCGAGTCCGCACGCGATGGCCCACAGAACGGGATCGCGAGGGCTCACGATGTGTGCGGGCAGCAGCAGCGCCGGCAGGGCGCCCTTCAACGCGTCGGCGACGAACACGAGCAGCCCGATCTTCCAGCCGAGCACACGAAAGACGTTGGTCGCACCGAGGTTGCCCGACCCTTGCTTCCGCAGGTCGACGCCGCGCGCCTTGCCGGCGATCGCGGCGAACGGCAGGGAGCCGGAGAGATAGGAGAGAACCAGCGCGGACGCCGGATCCATCCTACTCGGCCGGTGTCCCGCCGCTCTTGCGGCGCATCAGGATGCGAAGCGGGTTGCCCATGAACTGCCAGGACTCGCGGAATCCGTTGTGCAGAAAGCGGACGTAATGATCCTCCACCAGGTCGGGATGGTTGCCGAAGATGGCGAAGGTGGGCGGCAGGATGCTGACCTGCGTGGCGTAGTTGAGCTTGACCTCGCGACCAGCCGCCTGTGACGGCTGGCGGCGGGCGAGCATCTCGGCGAGACGCTCGTTGACCTGGGAGGTGGGGATGCGCTTGTGCCCTTCCTCGTCGACGAACTGGATGACGTCGAGGATCTTGGACACGCGCTGGCCTGTGAGCGCCGAGGTGAAGAGAAACGGCACCCAGGTGAGGAACGGTGCCTTCTCGCGCGCCTTCTTCTCGAACTTGGCCACCGCCTTGTCGTCCTTCTCGACGAGATCCCACTTGTTGACGACGATGATCAGTCCGCGCCCCGCCTCCCACGCCATGTGGGCGATCTTCAGGTCCTGGTGGTGGAACTCGCCTTCCGTGGCGTCGATGAGGAGCACGCAGACGTTGGCACGCTCGATCGCGCGCCGCGTGCGCAGCGAGGAATAGAACTCGATGCCGTCGTCGATCTTGGTCTGCCGTCGAAGCCCCGCGGTGTCGACGAAGATCAGCTTGCGGCCGTGGTAGACCATCGGCGCGTCGATCGCATCGCGCGTGGTGCCGGCGACCTCGTTGACGACCAGCCGCTCCTCACCCAGCAAGCGGTTGACGAACGACGACTTGCCGACGTTCGGCCGGCCGACGACGGCGACGCGGAGCGATTCCTCGTCCTCCGGCACGCTCTCGGGCAGCTTGTCGACGAGCGCGTCGAGCAGATCGCCCGAGTTCTTGCCGTTCTGCGCCGAGACAGGAAACGGATCGCCCGCGCCGAGCTGGTAGAAATCGTAGAAGTCGACCGTGCTGGGATCGTCGACCTTGTTGGCGACGAGCATCCACGGCTTCCCCGTAGTCCGCATCATGGCCGCGACCTTCGCGTCGCTCGGGTGGAGCCCGACCTTGGCGTCCACGACGAACAGCATCACGTCGGCCTCTTCCACCGCGGTCGCGACCTGGCGGCGGATCTCGCGGTCCATCGGCAACTGCGGATCATCGGAGAGGCCGCCGGTGTCGACCAGCCAGAAGGCGCGCCCATTCCATTCCGCCTTGGAGAAGTGGCGATCACGCGTGGTGCCGGCTTCCTCCGAGACGATGGCGCTGTCGTCACCGATGATGCGATTGAAGAGCGCCGACTTGCCGACATTCGGACGCCCGATGAGGGCGACGACGGGCACACTCATGCCGCGTACTGCCCGGAGAGTCTCGGCTCGCCTTCATGGCTGAGCACATCGATGAAATCGTACGACGGATATACGGGCATTGGCATCGTTTCGCGAAGCGTGATGAAGCGTTCCTCGTCGAGGAAGAGCCCATCATCGTTGATCGTCTCGGCGGGAATGAGCGCGAGATCGAGATCGTGCCGGTCGGCAAGGGCGCGACGGATGTCGGCGCCGACGAGCAGGCCGGCCGTGGTGGTGGTCGGACCGAACAGGGAGTTCTCCATCGGGATCAGCGTGAAGCGGGCCCCCGTTTTCGCGGCGATGGCGTCGAGCAGTTCGGGCATGAGAGGCGCCATGGACACGCCCGTCACGACGCCGATGTGCTTGCCCTCGAGCCGCGGCAGGTCGTCGAGCCCACCGCGCACTCGCTCGCGCAGCGATGCGACCGCGCCGACGCCGTTCTCGATCTGCGAGAACTCGCCGTAGTGCTCCGCGCTCGGCAGCGGATGTGCGGACAGGAGATAGAGCTCATCCGAGCCGTAGACCCATCGGTCGCCGCGCTCGGCGAGGGCCCGCTCCTCCCATCGCTCGACCGCGTCGAGGATCCGGCCGGCGTTCTCGGCGTCCATCGGCCGGCCGTTGTAGAGATGCGAGAACTGCGTCACCCCCACGGGGACGAGCGCGATGCTCAGCACCGCGTCGCCGAGTGCGTACAGGTCGCTCAGCGACTCCTCGAGGATGTGGGCATCGTTGAGTCCCGGAACGACGACCATCTGGCAGTGGAACTGGATTCCGCCCGCGGCGAGCCGCGTGAGCTGATCGACGATGTTGGGAACGCGGGGATTGTTGAGCAGGATCTTGCGCGCCTCCCACGGCGTCGCGTGCACCGAGACGTACAACGGCGAAAGTCGGTACTCCAGAATGCGCGCGATGTCGCGCTCCTTGACGTTCGAGAGCGTCGCGAAGTTGCCGTAGGCGAAGGAGAGCCTGTAGTCGTCGTCGCGCACGTAGAGCGGCTTCCGGAGGCCCTGCGGCAGCCCCTCGATGAAGCAGAACTCGCACTTGTTGGCGCAGCGGCGAATGGTCGGGGGCTCGAGCTCCGCGCCGAGCGACTCACCCTCGGGACGCTCGACCTCGTAGACGATGTCCTCGCCGCCGGGAAGCCGCGCCTCGATGACCAGCTCGTCCTCGGCGGTGAGGAACTCCCAGTCGAGGAAGTCCAACAGCTCGCGACCATTGACCGTCAGGAGCTCCGTCCCGGAGACGATGCCCATCTCGTCACAAATACTTCCCGGCACGACTCGACTGACGCGGACCATCGATCTCCTCTGGGCCTCCTGGCCTCCGCTTATGCGAAGGGGGAAGACCTCACGCGAGGCGAGGCCTTCCCCCTGCAAGCAACTCGAAACGCGGTGCGCCCCGATCTCATCCAAGGTAAGAGATCGAGGCTCCGAAATCAAGCAGGATCCACGACTTCGGTCATGTGAGCTGCTCTGGATTATGAGGAGAAAATGCGGGGTCTGCAACCGATGCCGGCGACCGCGGCGCGGACGTCGCGGAATGCATCGAGGCCCCGGCGCTGCCGGGGCCTCGATGTACGAGCGGATGTAGCGATCGGCTACTGGTATGTGTAGCGATACGCAATCGCGTTCGGCGCGGTGATGCTGACCTTGAATGGCGCCGATTTGCCGGGCTGCAGCGCCTCGGTGGTTACCGTCTGCGACCCCAGCACCGCGCCGGCCTTGTCGAGCGCCTCGAACTTGAGCGTCACCGCCTTGGCCGGCATCGTCGCGAGCTTGGCCGCGGCCGCCTTAACGCGCGCGGCTCTCGCGGCGGCCGTCGTCGTCGTCGGTTCCTCGCTGGCGACCGCCTTGTCGCGACGGTCGAGCAGCGTGCCGGCGATGTCGAGCTGCTTCTCACCCGGCGTGAACTCGGTGAAGGTGACGTCGACGGGCAGCTTGGATCCCTTGTTGTACCACGTCACCGTCGAGTCGTTGTAGGCCACGGCAGCGGCTCCCTTCTTCGCCTTCCCGAGGTCGACGTAGGCACGCGCCGCCAGCAGATAGTTCTCCGGGTTGCCCGGATCGACGGCGACGAGACGCTGGACGATGGGTGCGACCTTCTCGTTCTGCTGGACCGCGAGATATTCCACGGCGAGGTTGAACAGCGCGTCGCGGTTGTACGGGTTGAGCGCGAGCACGCCCTCGAAGAGCTTGATGGCGTCGGGGATGCGATTCGCACGCGCGGCGCTCACGGCCGCGTTGAGCAGATCCTGATAGTCGTGGGCGCCAGGATTGGCGAGCATGTCCGAGTAGCTTTTCACGACGCCGGCCGTATCACCGGCGATGAGCAGCGCGGCCTGGAGGTTTTGGCGACCGCCGGAGAGGTACGAGCCCTTGGTGCCCGGGATGGCGATGAGCTGCGTGTAGATCGTCGCAGCCTGCTTGGCTGCTTCGACCTGCGCGGGCTTGGCCGCCTTTGGGTCACGCGCCGTGGTCATGTAGACGCTGGCGATGTTGCCGAGCACCTGGCGTTCGACGTCGCGATAGCTGGTGTCGGCGCCCGCCGACGTGGCGGAGAGCTTCCAGTACTTGATCGCGTCGTCGTTGTTGCTGTTCTTGCTCGCGATGTTGCCGAGCACCATCGACGGGTAGGGCGAGCCGGAGTACAGCCTGTTCGCTTGGGTGGCGTAGTAGGTGGCCGAATCGAGCTTCCCGGCGTTGAGCGCGGCGATCGCGCCGTTGACGAGATCGAGGAAGACCTGCTGGCCACCGCGCCAGTACGACGTGTAGTAGGCGCACGAGGGCTTGGCCGTCTCGACGATCTTGAAGAGCGAGTCCACGGCGCTCGGCAGGTCGATCGTCGCGTCCGGGTTTGTGGTGAAGCCCAGCAGGCTGCGCTTGGGGCTGAAGCCGACGTTCGGCTGGTTCATCCACAGCGAGAGCGCGCTGCCGAGCACGTAGGTGCTGCTGGGATCGCCGGCCTTCTCGCTCTCCAGCAGCTTGACCGTCGCGGCGAGGTTCTTCGCCGAGGCAGCTGGATTCGTCTTTTGATCTTTCAGCGCCATCTGCAGACTCAGGTTGGCGCGTACGCTGTTTCCGCTGCTGGGCTGTGCGGCGTCGCACGCCGGCGCTGCCGCGGCCGTGGCCGCACCAGCGGCAGGCTTGGTCTCCTGCGCGCGGAGCGAGGTCGCGGCCGCGACGAGCAATGCGGCGGCTGGAAGGATCTTTACGAACACGGCCATCTGAGAACTCTCCAGTGAGAACGGGTCGCGCCGGGACCGGCGTGTGCAGCGGGTACCCCGAGCCGATCAGCGGCGTTCCGCCGCCAGGGCAAGCTGGTAAATATCTGCCGAGCCTCGCCCCGTCGCCAGGGCGACGCGTTGGACGTCGTCGAACTCGGGTTTGGCTCGGCGCTCACCGCCGGCCAGCGTGACGACTTTCATCCGCATGGAATGGCCCAGCACCGTCACGATCACCTCCTCTCGCGGGAGCACCGTGCGGCTGACCTCGGTCCTTCGCACTCCGATCGTCGTCGTCTCGCGCAGGAGCAGCATCTCGAATCGCGTGGCGTCATGCGCGGCACAAAGAATCTCGATGCGCGTGCCATGCCGCCCCTTCTTCATCGTCGTGCCCAGCAGCACGGCATCGAGCGCGCCCTCGGCGCGCGCGCGGTCGGCGACGGCGGCGAGATACTCCGGTGACATGTCGTCCACGTCGCAGGCGACGAGCACGGCGAGCTCGCGGCGAGCGGGAGGCGACACTTCGCCGTCGACGTCGGCGAGGATGATTCGAAGGGCGTTGGCGCGCCCGACGAAGTCCTTGGTGCCGGCGCCGTAGCCGCTGCGGAGCGGGACGTATTCCGCAGGCGGCGGTCCACTGGAGAGCACCCGCACCAGCGCGGCACCCGTGGGCGTGACGAGCTCTCCTGCCCCATCCGGGCCTGGGCTGACGCGATGGCCCTCGAGCAGCTTGAGCGTCGCCGGCGCGGGCACGGGCAGCAATCCGTGCGCGGCGCGTACCGTGCCATCGCCGGTTCGGATGACGCCGCAGCGCACGTCTTCCACGCCGAGCTCGGCGAAGCCCCAGAGATTGCCGACGACGTCGAGGATGGCGTCGACCGCGCCGACCTCGTGCAGATGGACTTGCTCGGGCGGCATGCCGTGGATCTCCCCCTCGGACCCGGCGATGGCCCAGAACGCGCGATCGGCTCTGGCACGGACTTCATCCGGCGCGCCCGATGTCGCGACGAGCTCGCGGATCGCGTCGATGTTGCGGCCGTGCGGCTGCTCGGGGATCTCGAAGTCCACCTTCCAGCAGACGAGCTCTCCGCGCAATACCTCGCGGATGTCGACCGTGACGTCGTCGAGCCCCATGCGCGCGGGGAGCTCGCGCAGCCATGCGGGATCGAGCCCGACGCCGATCTGTGCACCGAGCGTCATGTCGCCGGCGATGCCGCTGAAGGGATCCAGGATTGCCGTTCGCATGCGCTGAAGATAGGGAGGGTGCGCGCGGTGGGGATCAGAAGCGGTACGAGGCGCCGCTGCCCGTGTTGAACAGCACGATCTCGGCGTCGGCCGCAATCCGGCGCTCGCGGAGCAGTAGCGCGAGGACCGCCAGCGCGCAGCCGCCCTCCGGCGCGGCATCGATCCCCGTGACGCGAGAGAGGCGCAGGGTATCGTCCCGGATCGTCTGCTCTCCGACGCTTGCCGCGTCGCCGCCGCTCTCGCGCAGCGCGCGGAGGATCAGGCGGTCGCCGAGCGGACCGGGCACGCGCAGCCCGCTCGCGTGGGTGTCGGGATTTTCCCAAGGCACCGCGTGGTCTCTCCCCTCCACGAAGGCACGCACGATGGGCGCGCAACCATCGGCCTGCGCCACGATCATGCGTGGCATGCGCTCGTCCGCCGCGAGCCAGCCGGCCTCGCGCATCTCGGCGAACACCTTCCACATCCCGATCAGTCCCGTCCCCCCGCCTGTCGGATAGATCACGTGCGACGGAAGCCGCCAGCCCAACTGCTCCGCGAGCTCGAGCCCCATCGTCTTCTTGCCCTCGATGCGGTACGGCTCACGCAGCGTAGACATGTCGAAGAACCCGTGGGCGGCGGCGAAGGCGCGCGCGCGCTTGCCCGCGTCGCCGATGTGACCGTCGACCAGATCGAGATCCGCGCCGAGCGCACGGATCGTCGCGAGGATGGGTGCGGGCGTCGAGGCGGGAGCGACGACGCGAACAGGAAGGCCCGCCGCCGCGCCATACGCGGCGAGCGCCGCGCCGGCATTGCCCGCGGTGGGAACGACGAGCCCCGGCACGCCGAGCGCCGCGGCGCGCGTGACGGCCGCGCTCATGCCGCGCGCCTTGAACGACGCCGTCGGATTGAGCCCTTCGTCCTTGATCCAGAGTCGCGCCACGCCGATCTGGCGCGCCAGGAGCGGCGCGTCGAGCAACGGTGTAGCGCCCTCGCCGAGCGACGTGGGCGATTCCTCGTCGAGGATCGGGAGGGCATCGCGATACCGCCACATGTCCCAGCGCGGCAGGATCGCGTCGCGCGCCGGCCACGGCGAGTCGTAGCGCACGAGCAGGGGCTGACCGCATCGCGGGCAGACGGAGGCGGCGTCGCGTCCCGGCTGCGTGAAGTCGCACGCCGAGCACTCGAGGTGCCAGCGGCTCACGGGCCGTCGTCGGGCATGGGCTTCGTCAGCTCGATGGCGGCGGCGGGTGCGAGCGCATCGGAGGCGCGCAGCGCGTCGAGGATGCGCTGAGCGCCCTTCACCGAGAAGCCAGGCACCGCGCCGATCTGCTCAGGCGTGGCATCGCGGATCGCCTGAAGGCTGCCGAACGTCGACAGGAGCAACTTGCGCTTCGCGTCGCCGACGCCCGGGATGCGGAGCAGCTCGGAAGTGATCGTACGCACCGAGCGGCGCTTGCGCTGGAAGGTGATGGCGAAGCGATGCGCCTCGTCGCGTGCCTGCTGGAGCATGCGGAGCGCTGGCGAGCGACGCGAAAGCCGCAGCGACTCCGAGCGGCCCAGCACGAATACTTCCTCTTCGCGCTTGGCGAGACTTGCTATGGGAATGGAGGCGAGACCCAGGTCACGAAGGGCATCTGCCGCAGCGTTGAGCTGACCCTTGCCACCGTCGATCAGCACGAGGTCCGGCATCGGACGCTCCTCCTCGACACGGCGGCGGAAGTAGCGGCCCACCACTTCCTTCATGGACGCGAAGTCGTCGATCCCCTCGACGCTCTTCACCTTGAACTTGCGATACTCGGCGCGATGCGGGCGTCCGTTCTGGAACCAGACGCACGACGCCACGGTGTCCGTACCCTGCGCGTGTGAGATGTCGAAGCAGACGAAGGCGCGCGGTACCCTCTGGAGCCCGAGCTGGCGCTGCAGCTCGTACACCGGATCGCCGGCGCGCTCCTCCGTTGCTTCGCCGGTGCCGGTGAGGCGCGCCTCCTCGAGCAGATGCCGCGCGTTCTGCTGCGCGAGCGCCACGAGATCGCGACGTGGCCCACGCGAGGGCACATGAATCTTCGTGTGCTCGAGCAACTCCTCGATGATGCCGAGATCCTCGAGCTCGAATGGCAGCACGAGCTCGTGCGCGCGCTCTTCGAGCAACCGATACGGGCCGGCGAGATACGTCACGAGCACCCGCGCGTCCTGCTCACCGTCGACGTTCTCGACGAACTGATGGTCGCGCGCCAGCAGCTTGCCCGCACGGATGCGCAGAAGGGCGATCACCGCGTCGTCGCCGTCACGCGCATACCCGATGACGTCGCGATCGCCGCCCTCGACCTCCATGACGACGGTCGGCTCCTCCATCGTCTCCAGATGCGTGAGCACGTCGCGGAGCTGCGCCGCGCGCTCGAAGTCGAGCGACTCGGCGGCGAGTGCCATCCGCTCGCGCACTTTCCGCTCGACCTCCTCCGGCTTTCCGTTGAGGAAGTCGATCACCTCGTCGATCATCGCGGCGTACTCGCCCTGCGTCTGCGCGAGGATGCACGGCGCCTTGCACCGGCCGATGTGATAGTCGAGGCAGGGTCGCTCGGGCATCTGCGCCGGCATGTCGTAGTTGCACGACCGCACCGTGAAGAGGCGCTTCACCACGTCGAGCGAGCGACGCATGGCGCCGACGTCGGTGTACGGTCCGAAGTAGCGCGCGCCGTCATTCTGGAGCCGCCGCGTGACCCAGACGCGCGGGAAGGGCTCCTGCACCGTGACCTTGATGTACGGGTACGACTTGTCGTCGCGCAGCGCGATGTTGAAGCGCGGCTTGTACTCCTTGATCAGGTTGGCCTCGAGCACCAGCGCGTGCGCTTCGCTGGGCACGACGATCGTGTCGAGCGCCTCGACCTGCTGCATCAGCGCGCGCGTCTTGACGCTCTCGCGGTGATCACTGGCGACGTAGCTCCGCACGCGCGAGCGGAGCCGCTTGGCCTTGCCCACATACAGCACCTTCCCCTCGGCGTCGCGCCACAGGTAGACGCCCGGCGACTCGGGGAGATGCGGGATCTTTTCGAGGATCGCGTCGGGGACGGCCATGCCGAATTATACCCCGTTCGGCCGGGCCACGTTCACGGCTCAGCGGCGCAGCGCGCGTCGCACGAGACCGCGCGCCTCGGGAACGCCGAGCGCGAGGGTTGCGAGGCCGTACACCACGGCGAACACCGCAATCGCGGCAATGCCGCTCACCATGTGCGGCGCGCCCGCAGCGAGCTGGCTCGTTCCCCACCCCGCGACGCCGGCGACGATACTGGCGCCCCACAGCTGGAGCAGCCTGCGCGCACCGACTCCGGTCGGCCCGATGCGCCCGCTGATCGAGCGACGCAGCAGCAGAAACTCCAGCCAGCCGGCGATCCCGGCGGACGCGGTGAGCCCCGCCGCTCCCGTCCAGGGCGCGAGTCCCAGCGCGCGCGGCAGCGGAAAGGCGAACAGATAGCCGAGCACTCCCGTGAGCAGCACCCGCGCCAGTGCGAACCAGAACGGGGTTCGCGTGTCGCGCAGTGCATAGAACGTCGACGAATAGAGCCGTCCGAGCGCGCTGGCCACGAGACCGACGGCCGAGCCTGCGAGGATGGCCCACGTGCGCAGGCTGTCGGTGGACGTGAAGCGGCCACCCTGGAGCAGCACACTCACGATCGCGCCACCGAGCACGAGAAAGGCGACGGCAGATGGCACGACGAAGAATGCGACGCGCGGGAGCGCTGCGTTGAGCCGCGCGCGAAGCCGATCGAACGCCTCGGCACCGGTGCCCGTGTCGCGCGACATCTCCGGCAGTTCGGCCGCCGAGACGGACATGCCGAAGAGACTGATCGGGAGCAGATAGATCGTCTGGGCGTTTGCGAGCAGCGCGACCGCGCCGGCGTCCGCGATATGGGTCGCCAGCCTGAGGTCGACGAAGGCACTCAGTTGCACGACACCTCGGCTCGCGAATGCCGGAACGAAGTTCCTGATCGCCTGGCGAACGGGTGGGAAGGCATGGTCGAGGCGGAAGCGCGGGTGGCCGAGCAGCTTGAAGACTGCTGGGAGCTGCACGAGGACCGAGAGCAGCGCGCCGACGACGGAGGCCCACGAAATGATGACCGCAAGCTCTGTCTCGCCACTGCGCGGTCCGTAGGCGAGGAGCGCGACGATCATCGCCACGCTCCAGACGACGGGCGCGGCGTACGAGAGGAAGAAGCGCCGGTGGCTGTTGAGGATGCCGAGACACCACGCGCCCATCACGAACAGGCCGGCGCCCGGAAAGAGCACGCGGGTGAGCCTGATGGTGAGCGCAAGCTGCTCGCCCTCGAAGCCGCCGGCGATGAGCTGCACGACGAGTGGCGCGGCGAGCACGCCGATGGCGACGACGACCACGACCACCAGTCCGAGGATGGCTCCGATCGCGCCGGCGATGCGGTCGGCTTCCTCCTCGTCTCCCCGCTGCAGCGCGTTGGCGTACACCGGGATGAACGACGCCGAGAGCACTCCCTCGCCGAGGAGGTTCTGCAGGATGTTGGGCAGGCGGAACGCCGCGGTGAACGCCGCAGCAACGACTCCGGCGCCGAGGAAGTGCGCGATGAGCTTCTGGCGCACGAGGCCGAGCAGTCGGGACGCCAGGATACCCGCGGCGATGAGCGCTGAATTCCGCCCCAGGCTCTGGGCCTTGGGCTGCGCTGGAGGCGCGGCCTCGCTCACGTGACTGGGGCCGCGCGCGTCGAACCGACCGTCGCCGCCGTCTCGCTACCGACGAGTCGCAACGCGTGCCCGCGCGCCGCGAGGTGCATGTCGCTCAACAGCTCCAGGCCGTGTCGCGCGAGCAGCGGGATCAGATTGAGCGCGCGCTCCTGGCGAACGCCGTCGGGATAGAGCGCTGAGCGCGCCGTGGCCAGGTCCCGCATGCGCTCCGTCTCGCGGCGCGCGACGCCCGCGAGCAGTCGCCGCTCCAGGCGATCCACCCGGTGATCGAGCGCGCGCGCCGCGCCGACGATCGCTGCATCGAGACCGAGCCGTCGCGGCTCGTCGCCGAGTCGCTGCGGCAGCTCGGCGATGGCCGCTCGCATCGCCACGACGCCAGCCGCCGTCGTCTCGCTCATCGCCTCGCGCGCGACGCGCCGCTCCGCGACGTGCGGCACGCTCAACTCATCATGCTGGAACCCCAGCCGCTGCAGCACGGCCTCCACGTGGGGCTCCAGCAGCGTACACGACCATCGCGGCACGGCCACCGGCGACGGGAGTTCCATCGCCGCGGCGACTGCGGTCACCTGCGCGAAGTACGCTAGCTCACCGGGTCCCGCGACGTACGCGACCGTGGGGAGGATCTCGTGCTCGACGATCGGCCGGAGCAGAACGTTCGGTGTGAGCGCGCTGGCATCGCCGCGCGCCTCACCGACGGCGAGTCGTCGCTTGACCGAGTCACTCCGCGCGAACGCCAGCGAGAGCCCCGGCATGTCCTCCACCTGAGGCTCGTGGCCCGCAGCGTCGATCTCTTGTGCGCGCGTCGCGAGCGCGCGCTCGATGTCGCCGGCCCGCTCGAGCGCGAGCTCAATGGTCACCGCGCTCTCGGCGATCACCACCGGATGCGATGCGTCGAGCACCGGCACGCCCAGCGGCGCGAGGAGCTCTCGCAGCAGCGCGACGTAGGCGCCACCCACCGTCCGTCCGTCGTTGGCGTAGGCCGAGCGAACTGCGTCGAGAGCCCGGTGGTCTGGCGCGCTGCCGCACGCTGACGCGAGCGTACGCACGAGGGAACCGACGTCGCCCAGCGGCGCGAGCGACATCGGCGTGCCTGCCGGGGGCGCATGCGGGTCCCGCAACGTGTCGGCCCCTCCGATCCGCGCCACCACCGTCGACGACGCCTCGATGAAATCGGCATCGTCGGTAGCCGCCCAGAAGACGGCCGCGGTCGGGATCCCTGTGGCCGCCTCGATCGCGTCGGCCAGCGCGAGCGCGCCGACCGCCTTGCTCCACGTGTAGATCGGTCCGCCGAACAGGCCGGGCTGTTGGCCCGTGGTGACGACGACTCCGCCCGCTCGACGCACTCGCTCGAGCCGCGCAGCGGCCTCTCCCGTGGCGTCGATCGCCGGAGCCAGCCGTTCCCACGAGGTGGCCCAGTCCTTCGCCGCCGCTCGGGCCTGGGCGCGCTCGCGCCAGGCGTCGGCGCCCGCCGGCGCAGCGAGGAGCCAGTGGGTCGGCGCTTCGCCACGTTGCAGCAGCTGCGATAGCGGAGAGCCACCGAGAGGCTCGGAGAGGATGCGAACGTCGGTCATTGCCGTCGTGCGATGAGAAGGGCTCGTGGCGGGTGCGCGACCCGGAGACACGCCTCGAAACATAGATACGCGAGGTCCGCTGGCTCGACCAATCTCACTCGCTCCGCAAAGGTTCGCCCCGGCTCGATGCGGTCATTTGTGGTACGGCTCACCACGCGCGATGGTGCCTGCCCGATACAGCTGCTCCGCCAGCACGACGCGAGCAAGCTCGTGAGGCAGCGTCCATGGCGCAAGCTGGATCGTCCGCGTAGCGGCTCGACGTACCTCGTCCGACAACCCGAACGCTCCGCCGACGACGAACCCCACGTCGCGCGCACCATCACGAGCCGCGGTCAGCAACGTCGCGAACTGGGCCGACGTGAGCTGCTCACCGCGCTCGTCGCACACCAGCACCAGCGCGCCGGCAGGCAGGCGCTCGAGCAGTCGCGCGCCCTCGCGAGCTCGCGCCTCTTCGGGAGCGACGCCCCGGCCGCTCGCCTCGCGCACCTCGGCAACGTTGAGCGGCCAGTAGCGCGCGGCGCGCGTCTCGTACTCCTCGATGGCCGCCGCGAGATGCCGGTCGCGCGGCTTTCCCACGACGGCGAGGACCAGTCGCACGTTCGGCTACGCGTAGATGCCGCGCAGTCGGTGCACCGTGGCGACACGGCTGATCGACGTCATGTAGGCCGCGGTGCGCATGTTCACCTTGTGCTGCGTCGACAGCTTGAGCACCTCGGCGAAGCTGCGGCGCATGATGTCCGTGAGCCGCTCGTTCACCGTGTCCTCCGACCAGAAGTAGCCGCCGCGATCCTGCACCCACTCGAAGTACGAGACCGTCACACCGCCCGCGTTGGCGAGGATGTCCGGGATGACGAAGATCTCCTTCTCGTCGAGAATCGAGTCCGCGCCGGCCGTCGTCGGTCCGTTGGCTCCCTCGCACACGATCTTGGCCTGGATGTTCGCCGCGTTCTTGCTCGTGATCACGTTCTCGAGCGCGGCGGGGAGGAGCACGTCCACGTCGGACGTCAGGAGCTCCTCGTTCGTGATCGGCTCACCGTCGGTGAAGCCCTCGAGGGTGCGGTGCTTCTGCACGTAGAGCACTGCCGCTTCGACGTCGATGCCGTTCTTGTTGTAGTACGCGCCGGTGCGGTCGCTGATCGCCTTGATCTTGCAACCCTCGCGGGCGAGGAGCTGCGCGGCGATGGAGCCGACGTTGCCGAAACCCTGCACGGCGAGCGTCGTGCCGGCCACCTTCATCCCGAGGTGACGCAGTGCCTCCTTGGTGACGATCATGCACCCGCGACCTGTCGCTTCGCGACGGCCCAGCGACCCGCCCATCTCCACCGGCTTTCCAGTCACCACCGCGGTGACGGTGTGACGATGATGCATGGAGTACGTGTCCATCAACCACGCCATCACGCGCTCGTTGGTGTTGACGTCGGGCGCGGGCACGTCGGAGTCGGGACCGAGCGTGTGGATGATGCCCGCGGTATATCGGCGGGTCAGCCGCTCGAGCTCTCCGAGGCTCATCTTGTTCGGGTCGCAGATCACGCCGCCTTTCGCGCCGCCGAATGGCAAATTCACGACGGCGCACTTCCACGTCATCCACGCCGCGAGCGCCTTCACCTCCTCGAGGTTGACCCGCATGTCGAAACGGATGCCTCCCTTCGCCGGACCGCGCACCGTGTTGTACAACACGCGGTAGCCGGTGAACACCTCGAGCTCCCCGTTGTCCATCATCACCGGGACAGAGACGATGATCTGCTTCTCCGGGTGTCGAAGCACCTTGTACAGCCCGGGCTCGAGATCGAGCAGCTGAGCGGCACGATCGAACCGGCTCATCATCGCCTCGAACGGGTTCTCCTCGTCGAGGAACCGGTCCTTGTCCGGCATGACGACGTGATCGGCGGGCAAACGGAGATCGATGGCCATGCGCGTTGGATGCTCAGCCGGCTGCGCCGGCGGTTGAAGAGAAACCCGCCCGGGCCGAGAGAATCGTCGCGAGCGATGCGTCGAGCAGCTGCCGGCCTCGCTCGATCTCGGCCTGCTGCGAAAGGTACCACAGGGGCGCACCCACGTCAGACCACAGCGGAGCCAGCTTGACGGCATCCTTCAACGTGCACACGACACCGTCCATGCCGCGTGCATCGCGCACCAGCCGCTCCACGTCGCGCGGAGTGAAGTGGTGGTGATCGCGCAGCACAACCGTCCGCAGCTCGGACGTGCCCGCGCTCCGGAGCTGCGCAAAGAACGCGTCCGGCGCACCGATCGCCGCGACGGCGACGACGCGCGCTCCGCTCAGGCGTGCTAGTGTATCGACCGAACCGTCGACGCCGTTCACGAGACCGGTCGCCGCGAGATGGCAGATCACCATCGCGGCGAGGGGCGCCATGGAGTGGAGCTCGTTCGCGATCGCGATGGCGGCGTCGGATGACGCGCTCTTTCTCGTCACGATCACGACCTGCGCGCGCGACACGGCGGTGAGCGGCTCGCGCAGCGGCCCCGCGGGCAGCATCCTCCTGCCTGCTGCGAACTGCTCGGCCGCTACCAGCACCCAGTCCACCGTGCGTCCCAGCCGACGATGCTGGAACCCGTCGTCGAGGACGACGCAGTCCGCGCCACTCGCGCGCGCTTGTCGCACGCCGGCCACTCGATCCGCGTTCACCACCACCGGCACCGACGGGTTCAGCGCAGCGTGCACGAGCGGCTCGTCGCCTCCGTAGCCGCGCAACACCAGTGCCGGTCGTGCGCCCGCCTCGCGGAGGCGAGCAGCTGCCCACGCCGCCACAGGAGTCTTCCCCGTGCCACCAACGGTCAGATTGCCGAGGCTCAGCACGGGGATGGACGGCGCGTGCGTTCGCAGGACGCCCCGGTCGTACATCGCCGAGCGAAGCCGAACGACGGTCGCGTACACGAGCGCCGGAGCCGAAAGCGCACTACGCGCGATGCGCGCGCCGACGGAATCGTCGTACCAGATCTGCTCGAGCGATGTCATCGCTCAGGAGCCCGGCACGCCGTTGAGGACCGTCTGGAGGCGCTCGCTCTGCTCGGCGGCTTCGCGTGGGGAGCCGGCGATCACCGGCGTGAGCACACCGTACGACACCTGCACTCGGGCAAACGGCTTGGGAATGAGGAATCGGTCCCAGCTCTTGAGCCTCCACGAGCTTGTGGCCGCCGCACGGATCGGCACGAGCAGCGCGCCCGTGCGCTGCGCGGCGATTGCCGCGCCAGGCGCGAAGACGTGCGCCGGCCCGCGCGGTCCGTCCGGCGTCACGGCGGCGTCGCGCCCCTCGTCGATGGCACGCATCAACGCGATCAGCGCGCGGCCGCCACCCCGCGTCGTCGACCCGCGCACCGTAGCGTAACCGAGCGACTCGGCGATGCGCGCGATGATCTCGCCGTCGCGGTGCTCACTGATCAGGATCGCGATGTTCTCACCGCGATGATGCCAGAGCAGCGGGAGGAGCTCGCCGTGCCACAGGATGAAGATGACGCGCCGGCCCGCGGCACGCGCGGCGCGCAGCTCCGCGTCGTTCGCCACCCGGTACCGCCACGTCGTTGCCAGGAGTCGAATGAGCGCCGCGCCGAAGCGCACGGTCCAGCGCACTTTCCGCTCGCTCATGCGGAGACAGCGTCGCCCGTCGCGGCTCTCATCCCACTCGCGAGTTCCAGCGCGATGGTCGCCACCCGCTCGGCCGCACCCGCGTCACCGAGCATCGCGCGCACCTTCGACAGCTCCGCGATCATCTCGGTGCGGCGCGGGCTCGCGGCGTCGAGCAGCGGCGATAACTCGTCGGCCACGCGCGAGGGCACCAGCGCGTCCTGCACGAACTCGCGCGCCACCTCGCGCCCCGCGACGACGTTCACCAACCCGATGTACGGGATGCGCACCAGGCGCCGCGCGGCCGCGTACGTGATCCTGCTCGTCCGATACGCGACGACGAGCGGACAGAGGGCGACCGCCGCCTCGAGCGTCGTCGTGCCGCTCTTGCACATGGCGGCGTCCGCGGCGCGCAGCACCGGAAACGACGCGGAGTGCACGAGCGGGTATGGACACCGATCCGCCGGGATGGACACGTGTGGCGCGGCGCTCACGATGACCTTCAATGCCGGGTCGCGGCGCTGGAGCTCGCGCGCCGTTTCGACAAAGGGCTCGAGATGCCGCGCGATCTCCTGCGCACGACTTCCGGGAAAGAGCGCGAGCAGTCTGTCCGAGGCTGCGATGCCAAGTGTGGCGCGCGCGGCGGCGCGGTCCGGCAGCGTGAGGGCACGATCGAGCAGCGGGTGACCGACGAACGTCGCGTCGATCCCATGCTCGCGCAGCAGCTTCTCCTCGAACGGCAGGATCACCGCCGCCTTCGTGACCGTGTGTGCGAGCTTGGTGAGCCGCTTCGCGCCCCACGCCCACACCTGCGGGGTGATGTAGTAGAGCACCGGCACCCCGGCCGCCTTCGCCGCGGCGGCGACCTTCATGTTGAAGCCGGGATAGTCGATGAGGATCACGAGCGCGACGCGACCGCTGGCGATGCGCCGCCGGAGCTCGCGCAGCAGCCGGTAGTGCGACGGCACGTGCTTGAGCACCTCGAGGAATCCCATCACGGCAAGCTTCTCGGCGTGCTCGATCAGCTCCACACCGGCGGCGCGCATCAGGTCGCCGCCGATGCCCGCCAGCGCATACGGAGAGCCCGCCGTTGTGAGCGCACGGGCCACGCCCGCCGCATGCAGGTCGCCCGACGATTCGCCGGCGACGAACAGAATCTCACGCACGCGCGATCGCGGGCGCGCGGCCTGAGAGTGACGGGAGGGAGCGCTCGATGTCCTTCACAATCTGCAGCGCCACGCCGAGCGCGTCGCGCCCCGCCTCGCCCGAGACGGCGATCGGCGCATCGCCTCGCACGGCCGAGAGAAAGCTCTCGAACTCGAGCCGCAGAGGTTCGCCCTCGTCCGCCTGGAGCGGAATGCGTTCGACGAACTGCTCCAGCGCGATGGGGCCAGCGGCCAGCACCGCGACGTCGACGTCGCCGCGCAGCCTGAAGAACTCGCCCTCCCCGCTGCCCAGGTCGAGCGAGAGGTACCCGCTTTGCTGGAAGATGCGCAGCTTGCGCATGCGCTCGCGCGACACTCGGCTCGCCGTGATGTTCGCGACCGCACCGGAGTCGAACGTCAGCCGCGCGTTCGCGATGTCGACGAACGGCGTGAGCACCGGCACGCCCACCGCGCTCACCGACGAAGCCTTCCCCCCAACGAGCGTGTGCACCAGATCGATGTCGTGGATCATCAGGTCCAGCACGACCGCGACGTCCGCACCGCGCGGATTGAACGGCGCCAGCCGGTCGCTCTCGATGAAGCGGGGCGCGTCGACGTAGGGCAGCGCCGCGCGGATGGCGCGGTTGAACCGCTCGACGTGGCCCGTCTGCACGAGCGCGCCGTGCTTGCGCGCGAGCGTCAGCATCGCGTCCGCCTCCTCGAGCGTCGTGGCGATCGGCTTCTCGATCAGCGCGTGGATACCGCGCGCGAGCACCTGCCGGGCGACCTCGAAGTGCGAGGGCGTCGGCACGACGATCGTCACCGCGTCGACGACGTCGAGAAGCGCCTCTAGCGAGTCGAATGCGGTGACGCCCAGCTCGCGCGCGACCTGCGCCGCGCGCTCGGGCCGCGAGTCGTGGAAGCCAGCGAACGCCGGCCCCTGCATGTCGCGCAGGATGCGGATGTGGTGGATGCCCAATCCGCCCGCGCCAACGACGCCGACCCGCACCGGCGCGCTCAGACGACCACTCCTCGTCCGCTCTCTTCCACGAAGCGGAGCAGCTCCTGCACTTCCGGGAAGGGCTTGAGCTCGGCGGCAGCGCGCTCCTTCGCCTGCGTCACGTTGAGCTCAGAGCGGAAGAACAGGCGGTACGCGCGCTTCAGCTCGCGCACCACGTCTTCTGGGAAGTTGTTGCGCTGCAACCCGACGCTGTTCAATCCATACAGCTTGATCGGGTTGCCCACCGCCTTGATGTACGGCGGCACGTCCTGCGAGATCCGCGAGCAGCCGCCGACGAACGCGTACTGGCCGATCTTCACGAACTGGTGCGCGGCGCTCGCCCCCGCGATGATCGCCTTCTCGCCCACCGTGACGTGCCCCGCGAGCTGCACGCTGTTCACGAGGATCACGCCGTCGCCCACGTGGCAGTCGTGCGCGAGATGCACGTACGACATGATGAAACAGTGCTTGCCCACGGTGGTCTTGTACGAGTGCGTCGTGCCGCGATTGATCGTCGTGTACTCGCGGATCGTCGTGCCCTCGCCGATCTCGACGGTCGTGTGCTCGCCCTTGAACTTGAGGTCCTGCGGGTCGCCGCCGAGCACCGTCCCGATGCCGACCTTCACGCCGGCGCCGAGGATCACGTTGCGCTCGAGCGTCGCACGCGCCGCGATCGTGCAGCCGTCGCCGATGGTGCACCCCTCGCCGACGATGGCGAACGGCCCGATCTCCACGTCCGCGCCCAGCACAGTGCCATCGTGGACGAGTGCGGTCGGGTGAATGCGCGCGATCATCTGTTGCGCACCATCGCGCCCATCTCGGCCTCCGCGACGACTTCCCCGTCCACCTTGGCCACGCCCTGCATCTTGCACATCATGCCGCGCACCTGCAGCAGGTCGAGCTCGAAGCGCAGTTGATCGCCCGGCTTCACCGGTCGCCGCCACTTCACGTTGTTCAGCGACGTGAAGTACACCACCTTCTGCTCGGGATCCGGCACGGCGCCCATGAGCAGCATGCCGCCCACCTGCGCCATCGCCTCGATGATCAGCACACCCGGCATGATCGGGTGACCCGGGAAATGTCCCTGAAAGAACGGCTCGTTGATCGTCACGTTCTTGATCCCGACGATCCGCTTGCCGGGCTCGATCTCCAGCACCCGGTCGATCAGGAGAAACGGGTACCGGTGCGGCAGCACCTTCATGATCTCTTCGATTCCGAGCACCTGAGTCTCCTGCGACAACGACGCCTGCATCGCCCGCACGAACAGCACCGTGCCGCGATGACTGGGTTTGTGCGCTACGATGCGCGCCTTGAGGCGCGCGCCAACGAGCGCGAGGTCGCCCACACAGTCCATCATCTTATGCCGGACGAACTCGTCCGGCGAGCGGAGCGCGTTCTCCACCACGCCCGATTCGTCGAGCACCACGGCGTTCTGGAGCGTGGCGCCCTTGATCAATCCCATCCCGCGCAACAGCTCGACCTCGCGCACGAACCCGAAGGTACGCGCCCACGCGAGCTCTCGCTCGAACAGCTCGGTCGTCACCCGGCCGGCGTATCGCTGGCGCCCGATCAGCGGATGAGGAAAGTCGATCGTCACGTCGAGGTCGAGATGGTCCGACGGCGACGCCTCGTAGACCGACTCTCCATCCGTGAGCTGCACCCGCTTCGTCAGCCGAGCAGACTGCGTGCACCCCGGCTGCTCACGGAACCCGGCCGCGCGCAACGCGTCGAAGAAAGGCTTCGCGCTCCCGTCCATGATCGGCGGCTCGGGCCCGTCCAGCGAGATCACGAGATCGTCGATCTCCAGCGCCGCGACGGCCGCGAGGACGTGCTCCACCGTATGCACGGCGTTGGGCTCCTCGCCGAGCTGCGTCCGCCGGTCGGTGAGCACCGCCAGTGCGGCGCTCGCCGCGATGGGCGATGACCCTTCGAGGTCGCGTCGCTCGAACACGATCCCCGATCCGCTCGGCGCGGACCGGAACTGCAACGCGCAGTCGACGCCCAGATGCAGTCCGTTGCCCGCCACGGTGACGTCCTGGGCGATGGTGCGCCGCATCAGCCCTCACCCTTCTCGTCGTGCTTCTCGTCGCGCTTCCCGTCACGCTTCCCGTCACGCGCCAACAGTCGCTCGATGGCGCGCAGCAGCGACGGCAGCTTGAACATTGCCGCCTGGGCCCGAAGTGCCTCGCGGTGCGGGCGCGCTGGATAGCCCGACCAGCTCTCGCCGGCCGGAACAGAGCCGAACACGCCTGCCTGCGCCGCAATCCTCGCCCCACGCCCGATCGTCACATGGCCCCCGACCCCCGCCTGGCCGGCGAGGATGCACCCGTCCTCGATACGTGTCGAGCCCGCGATGCCCACCTGCGCCATCAACAGGCAGAGACGCCCGATCCGGACGTTGTGCGCGACGTGAACCAGGTTGTCGATCTTCGTCCCCGCGCCGATCACGGTGTCGTCGATGCTGCCGCGGTCGATCGTCGTGTTCGCTCCGATCTCCACGTCCGACTCGACGATGCACCGACCCACGTGAGGGATCTTCACGTGGGCATTCTCCTGAAACACGTACCCGAAGCCGTCGGAGCCGACGCGCGCGCCGGCGTGCACCCGCACTCGCGCGCCCAGCTGCGTGTCGGGATACAGCGTCACCCCCGGATACACGTGGCAGTCGTCGCCGACCGTCACACCCGCCCCCACCACGACGTGTGCGTCCAGACGCGTGCGTGCCCCGATCACCGCGCCGTCTCCCACGACGACGTATGCGTCGATGGAGACGTCGTCACCGAGAGCGACACGGCGACCCAGGACCGCCGTCTCATGAATGCCCGCACGATTCGCCACCTCCGGATAGAGTAGCGGCAGCAGCGGCAGCATCGCCTCGAGCGGATTGTTCACGACGACGCGGGCGCGCGCCGCGCTCAGCTCACCGACGAGCTGCCGCGTGACGAGCACCACGCCGAGCGGGCGCTCGGCCGCCGGCGCGGCGTAGCGTGCACTGGCCAGGAAGGTCAGGTGATGCGGCTCCGCGCGGTCCAGTGGTGCGACGCCCGACACCGTCGCGGACGGATCGCCGAGCAGCTCGCCGCCGACCATGGTCGCAATGGCGTCGGCGGTGAGGACCCCTCGAGGGTCCTCACCGCCGATGTCACGCGAAGCCGGAACGCCGTCCGGCACCCCTTACGGGCTCGTCGGACGCGTCACACCGGACGGCGCCGGTGTGGTGGATGACGGACGTGGTGCCGCCGCCGCAGTGCTGCTCTTCAGCTTGGAGAGCACGCGGTCCGTCACGTTCAGGTTCTTGTCCACAGCGACGATCGGCGACCCCTGATCGGCATTGAAGATCATCGCGTAGCCGCCTTCGACACGCACGTCCTCGATCGCCGCTTTGATCCGGTCGAGAATGGGCTGTACGAGCTCGCCCTGGCGCGCCTGCGCCTTCTGCTCGATCTCGCGCGTCCGGCGCTGGTACTCCGCCTCGCGCGACTGGATGTCCTTCGCGCGCGCCTCACGGGTGGCCGTGGCGAGCGACGCCTGCCCCTTCTCGAAGGAGGTGACCATCACGTTGAGCGAGTCGCTCATCCGCTTGATCTGGTCACGGTACGTACCGGTCTCCCTCTCGAACTGCGCCTCGGCCTCGGCGCGGCCCGGCGCCTGCTCGAGCAGCGTCGAGGTTTGAACGTACGCCAGCTTGACGCCTTGAGCGCTCGCGGACGGCGAGACGGCGGAGAAAAGTACGAGCGCGACGGGCGTCGCGCGAAAGAGAGCACGCATTGAAACTCCAGGTTAGAAGAGCTGTCCGAGCTTGAAGTGCATCTGCCACTTTGGCTTTTTGACTCCGTTCTCCACGCGATCAAATCCGTACCCCCAATCGATTCCGAGAGGTCCGAGCGGAGTGACGATCGAGCCACCGAAGCCGGCCCCGCGAAGGAGCCGCGTCGGGTTGAAGTCCTGCGGACGCGCCCAGATGTTGCCGGCGTCGTAGAACGCGTCGAGGTAGATCTGCTGGTTGATGCGGAGTCCGAGCTCGATCGAGTTCGTGAAGAACGCGCTCCCGAACGACGTCGGATCGGCCTGGTTCTGCGACGTGCCCGACACGTAGCCGTGTGGCGTGACGGAGAACTCCTCGTAACCGCGCAACGGCTCCCCGTACTGGACGCCGCCCAACGAGAACTTCTGCGAGATGTAGAAGCCGCCCACGTCGCCGAACACGGCGCCGCCGCGCGCGGAAAGGCCGAGGGTCAACGTCACTGGCTCGGTGCCGATCCCTCCGCCACCGAACTGCCACAGCGACGCGTGATGCTTGATCTCGGCCGTGTACCGGTTGTACTTCGCACCGCCGATGAAGCCGTTGAACTGCGCGCCGATCGCCTGGTGTCCCCCGTCGGTTGGGAAGGGCATCCCGATACGCGTGTCGTGATCGTATGACAGACCGAATGTGGACCGCGCGCACGTGATCAGGTCGCAGTTGATCGTCCCACCCAACCCTTCGGAACCGTAGTGCACCTTCTCCGCACCGTACGAGGTGAACAGGCGCGAGAAGCGCGAGCCGAACAGCGGAAACCCGACCTGCACCTGCCCGCCGTCGCGCGTCTGGCGGCCGACACCGGCGACGACGAAGCGCTGCTGGGAGTGATACCCCGTGATCGTGCCGGAGAGCTGCGACTCTCTGATGAACGGGTCGGAGTATGTGAGACTGAAGTCGTTGATGAACTGCCCGAACTGCCAGTTCAACGAGCCTCGCTTGCACAGTCCGAACAAGTTCGGTTGGTCGAATCCGATGAAGCCGCCCACGCCGGCGCCCTGCCCCACGGACGCACCGAAGTTCACGTTGCCGGTGCGCTTCTCCTTCACGTGGAAAATGATGTCGACGTCACCCTGCTCGTTCGCCGGCTTCGTGTCCGGCGCAGGCAGCGGCGTCTCGAAGAACCCGAGGTTCCCGATGCCCTGATAGCTCCGCAGCAGCGCGTCACGACGGAACACGTCCCCGGGCACGACGAAGATCTGATTCCGAATGCACGTTTCCGACGTGATGTCGTTCCCGAGGATCTCCACTCGGTTCACGATCGCCGGCTGGCGCTCGTCCACCTCCCACCGGAGATTGACCGTGGGCACCGAATCGGAGCCCGTCTTCGTGCGCTCCACCACGGGCTTGACGTTCGCGTAGATGTAGCCCTCGTTGGCGTACGCTTCGCCCACGCGCTGCGTCGCCGATTCCCAGGCGCTCTGGTCGAAGTACAGGCGATCGTCGTTGCCGCGACCCGCCCGCAAGATCCCCTTCACCGCGCCGGTGAGCGTGGTGGGCTGATCCCCGAACGGGTAGTACCGCGCGAGGTCCTCACTCGAGAAATGGCGGCTACCCGTGACCTCGAACGTGCCGATCCTGTAGCGCGGTCCCTCGCTGACGCTGATGTCCAGCAGCGCCTTGCCGTGCTCTGGATCCACCTTGATGGAGTCCTTGAGCACCTGTGCGTCGATGTAGCCCTTCGACGCATAGAGCCCGGGGATCTTCTCTCCGACGTCGGCAGCAACCTTGTCGTTATCGAGCTCGCCCTTTCTGAACCAGAGAAATCCCTCCGGCTTGGTCACCATGGCACTCACGACGGTCTTGTCGCGCACCGCGGCGTTGCCTTGGATGTTGACCCCTGAGACGGCGAGCCGGCGCCCTTCGGTGACGCGGAACAGGAGGTTCATGCTCCCCGCCACCAGCGTCGTTTCGGGTTTCACGCGGGCCAGGTAATATCCGGCCGCCTTGTAGAGCGAATCGATGCGCTGCACGGCGTTCGCGACCTGAGCCGGGTCGACGGGTCGGCCGGTCGTCAGGTCGACCCGGTCCCGGACGGACCCCCGCGACAGCCGGTCGGTCCCCGTGACGTCGACCGTCCCGAGGAGCGGCCGCTCCCGGACCGTGAAAGCCAAGGTGGCGCGGCCGCTGGTCAGGTCACACGTGGCCGCGACGTCGTCGAACTGCCCGGTCGCATAGAGCGCCTTGATGGCGCGCTCGAGAGCGCGATAGTTCACGGGGCCGGGAACGAGCCCGGCCTCCGTGCGCATGGTGGCGTCTCCGGTGCGCGTGGCGCCACGGAACGCGATGGTGTCGGGAAGCGCACATCGCCCAGTTGCCGCGGGGTCCTGCGCGCGCGCAGTCGCCCCGATGCATAGCAGGGCGACGGCAGAGCAAAGCATACGTCGCATAGATCAGCAATATACACGAAGGAAGGCCGGCCAGGTCCCCATTGGACCCGTCCGGCCTTCCTGCGGTTGCCTCGCCCCGAAGAACTAGGCCTTCGTCACGCTCGACAGGACCTTGAAATCCAGCTTCGTCCCGTCAGCCGCGGCGTCGACTTCGATCTCCTCGCCCCGCGAGAACTCGCCCAGGAGGATCTTCTCCGAGAGAGGATCCTCGATGAACTTCTGGATCGACCTCTTGAGCGGGCGAGCGCCGTAGCTCTCGTCGTACCCATGCTTCACGAGCAGCTCGGTCGCCGCGTCGGTGAGGCGGAGCGTCAACTCCTCCTCGGCCAACCGCTTCCGCACGTCTTTGAGAAGGATCGAGACGATCTGCGTGATGTGCTCGCGGCTCAGCGGGTGGAACACGATCACGTCGTCGAGACGGTTCAGGAACTCCGGGTTGAACACGTTCTTCAACTCCTCCTTCACCTTCTCCTGCATCCGCTCGAACGACGCCAGCGTGTCACCGGTGGTGAAGCCGAGGGACTTGCCCTTCGTGATGTCGCGCGCGCCCACGTTCGACGTCATGATCACAACGGTGTTCTTGAAGTCGATCTGACGTCCATAATTGTCCGTGAGATGGCCTTCGTCGAGCACCTGGAGCAGGATGTTGAACACATCCGGATGCGCCTTCTCGATCTCGTCGAGCAGGATCACCGAATAGGGTTTCCGCCGGATTGCCTTCGTGAGCGTGCCCGAATCCTCGTAGCCCACATATCCCGGCGGAGCGCCGATGAGGCGCGACACCGAGAACTTTTCCATGTACTCGCTCATGTCCACGCGGATGAGCGCGGCCGGGTCGGCGAACAGGAAGCGCGCGATCGAGCGAGCGAGCTCCGTTTTCCCGACGCCGGTGGGACCGCAGAAGATGAACGAGCCGATGGGACGGTTCGGATCCTTGAGGCCCGCGCGGCTCCGGCGGATCGAGCGGCTGAGCGCCTTGATGGCCTCGTCCTGTCCGATCACGTTGAGATGCAGCTCGTCCTCCATCCGCAGCAAGCGGCTGGTCTCCGCCTCCTGCAGCCGGGTCACGGGAATCCCCGTCCACCGGCTGACGATGAACGCGATCTCCTCTTCGCCGAGGACCGGGCGATGCGACTGGCGCCGCTGCTCCCACTCCTCCTGCTTCTTCCGGATCTCGCCCTGGATCTCCCGCTCCTTGTCGCGGAGCGAGGCTGCTTTCTCGAAGTTCTGGTCGCGGACCGCTGCTTCCTTATCGCCGCTCACCTTCTCGAGCTCACCCTTCAAGGCGGCGACTTCCGGCGGCGGCGCCTGTGCCGCGAGACGAGCGCGTGCGCCCGCCTCGTCGATCACGTCGATCGCCTTGTCCGGGAGGAACCGGTCCGTGATGTAGCGCTCCGACTGCTTCGCCGCGATGAGCAGCGTCGAGTCGGGGATCGTCACCTTGTGATGATCCTCGTACTTCTTCCGCAGCCCCTTCAGAATCTCGACGGTTTCGTCGATCGTAGGCGGATCCACGATCACCGTCTGGAAGCGACGCTCCAGCGCGCCGTCCTTCTCGATGTACTTGCGATACTCATTGAGCGTCGATGCGCCGACGCACTGCAACTCTCCACGCGCCAACGCAGGCTTGAGCATATTGGACGCGTCGATCGCGCCTTCGGCCGCGCCCGCGCCGACCAACGTGTGCAGCTCGTCGATGAACAGGATGATGTTCTTGTTCTGGGCGATCTCGTTCATTACCGCCTTGAGCCGCTCCTCGAACTGGCCGCGGTACTTCGTGCCGGCGATGACGGCCGCCATGTCGAGCGAGAGCACACGGTTGTCGCGCAGCGACTCCGGGCACTCCGCGTTGGCGATGAGCTGCGCCAACCCTTCGACGATCGCCGTCTTGCCCACACCGGGCTCGCCGATCAGCACAGGGTTGTTCTTCTTGCGGCGCGTCAGCACCTCCATCACGCGCTCGATCTCCTTGGCGCGCCCGATCGTGGGATCGAGCTGCCCCTCGGCGGCGAGCTGCGTCAGGTCGCGGCAGAAGTGATCGAGTGCCGGCGTCTTGGACTTTTTCTCCCCCTTGGGCGCGGCTGGCGTGGGCTGTGCGCCCGCCGACGCCTGCGCGCCGCCTGGCTGCTGCGGCATCTCCGTGCCGAGGATGCGCAGTGTTTCCGCCCGCGCCGCCTCGAGGTTGACGCCGGCATCGGTCAGTACCTGCGCGGCGATCCCCTTCTCCTCGCGCAGAAGTCCGAGCAGCAGATGCTCCGTACCGACATAGGAATGGCTGAGCTCGCGCGCCTCGCTCATCGCCAACTCGAGCACTTTCTTGGCGCGCGATGTGTACGGGAGGTCGGGCCCAGTGGTCTGGGCGGCCTTCCCCTTCTTGACCGTCTCCTCGATCTTCTGCTGGATCTCGTCCAGCTCGACGGAGAGGTTTTGAAGTACCGTGGCGGCGACGCCCTCACCCTCGCGGATGAGGCCGAGCAGGATGTGCTCCGTGCCCACGTATTCGTGGTGGAGCCGTGCGGCCTCCTCGCGCGCCATGGCAAGGACCTTCCGCACCCGCTCAGTGAAGTTGTAGCCGTTCATAAGTCCCTCAGCGAGACCCCGGGTGGACGTGCTGTCAGCCGACCGACCCTGCTTCGTCTTCCAGGGCTTTACGCACATAGCGTGCACGAGCGAGGTTCGTCTCGCCCTCGGTCAACGATCGTCCTTCCGCGGCCGACAAGTGCGCGGCCTGCGAGAAGATCAGGAGCTTGTTGAGGGTATATACACTGAGGCCGCGGATCAGTTTCAGCCCCACAGCCAGACGCACGCCGCTCAGATAGTTCATCGCCTCGTCGAACGTGAGGCTTCGAGCATACCGCAATGTGCCGTACGCGCGCCACAACTTGTCTTCGATAATATAACCAGCATCTCGCAGGAGGACACGTCGCGCTTCCTCCTCTCGTTCGATCACGTGACCGACGACGCGAATCAATTGATCCAACAAATCTTCTTCCGAGCGTCCTAGCGTCGTCTGGTTCGAGATCTGGAAGAAGTTGCCCACCACTTCAGATCCCTCACCGTACAGCCCGCGGTACGTCAGTCCCATCTGCTGCAGTCCCGCCAGCACTCTGCCGATCTCTTTCGTCAACACGAGCCCCGGCAGATGAATAAGTACCGAGGCACGCATCCCGGTTCCCACATTCGTCGGACACGCCGTCAGATACCCGAACTCGGGGTGGTACGAGAAGGGGACCCTTCCACCGAGTTCACGGTCAACCCGGTCGAGTGCCGCGAACGCCGCACGCAGCTCGAACCCCGATTGCAGCGACTGGAGGCGGAGATGATCCTCCTCGTTGATCATGACGCTCAATCCGTCGGACAGATACACGGCTGCGCCCGATCGCAGCGGATGCTGTGGCTCGAGACCCGCCAGCTCCTTGCTCACGAGGTGACGTTCGAACAGCAGCGCCCGTTCGCTCGGCCCCAACTCGTCGATGCGCACGAGGAAGCTCTCTTGGGGTCCGGGCAGAATCTGTAGCGCCTCCCGCACCTGCACGAGCACCCGGAGCCGCTCGCCATCCCGCGCTCGCGCCGTGAACGCGTATCCATCCACGTTGCGCGCCAGTCGCACCCGGGTCGAGAGCACGACATCCGAATGGGCCCCGGAGGCGTCCAGCCACCGAACCCCGCCGTCCGGAAGAAGTGAGAGATCGAGTGTCATTCCAGTACCCGAATCCTGTCGCGCAGCTCCGCCGCGACCTCGAACTGCTCCTGATCGATCGCGCGGCGCAGCTTCTCGCGCAGCTCACCCAGCACCGAGGCCTTCTCCATCACCTCATCCTTCGGCGGACGGTAGGCCCGGCCGATGTGGCGCGGGCTTCCGTGCACGCGGCGCAGCAGCTCGCGCATGCTCGGCTCGAACGTGGTGTAGCAGCGCGCGCAGCCCATGCGGCCTGTCGCGCGGAAATCTTTCATCGTGAGCCCGCAGAACGCACACTTGCCCGCGTCGGCGCTGGCTGGCACGGACTGCTGCTGCACGGCCTGGAGAAACTCGCCCAGCGGATGCTTCGGCGTCGCTACCGACGTCTCTACTCCCCGCTCGGCGGCGCACTGCTCGCAGAGATGCAGCTGCCTCACGGCATTGCTCTCGATCGTCGTGAGATTCACGACCGCATCGCGCTCGTGACAGTTGTCGCAGAGCATCAGGCCACGACCTCCGGCAGATCCACCTGCGTGAGCCGCGCGTCCTCGAGCTGAAGCACCCGGTCCGCGCGCGCCGCCAGTGATCTGTTGTGCGTCACTACTACCATACCCAGCTCCAGCTCGCGCGCCAGCGTCGTGAACAGCTCGTGGAGCTTCTCGCTGTTCTGATGATCGAGATTGCCAGAGGGCTCGTCCGCCAGCAGCACGGCGGGATCCGCCGCGAGCGCCCTGGCCACCGCTGTGCGCTGCTGCTCTCCGCCCGAGAGTGCGCCCGGCCGATGATGCACTCGTCCACCCAGCCCGACACGCTCCAACAGCTCACTCGCTCGGGTACGTGCACGCGATTCGTCAGTGCCGGCGACCCGCAACGGCATCATCACGTTCTCCAACGCCGTGAACTCGCGCAGCAGGTGATGGAACTGAAACACGAAGCCGACGGTCCGGTTCCGCAAGGCGGAGACCGCGTCGTCGTCCATGCCTTCCACCGCCTGACCGTTCACCAGCACGCGACCGGACGTTGGACGGTCGAGCGCGCCGAGCAGATGAAGCAGCGTGCTCTTTCCTGCGCCGCTGGCGCCGATGATCGCCACCATCTCGCCGCGCGCCACCCGCAGGTCCACGGCGTCGAGCACGGTGATCAGGCCACCGTCACCTCCCACGTACGTCTTCGACAGCGCCTGCGCCTCGAGTACGCTCATTCGCGCATCGCCTCCACTGGCAGCAGCCGCGACGCCTGCAACGCCGGGTACACGGTGGCGACGGCCGCGATGAGCAGACTCGCCACCACCGTGACCGCGATGTCCAGCGGCTGACGTGCCACCGGCAGGTGATCGATGAAGTACACCTCGGGATTCAGCGGGATCAGCTTGAACTCGTCGAGCGCCACCGCGGCGATGAGGCCCAGGGCGAGACCGAGTGCCGTTCCCACCACGCCGATCATGATCCCCTGCGCGAGGAAGATCCGCCTGATCGACGACGCAGGCATCCCCATCGCACGGAGAATGCCGATCTCCTTGGTCTTGTCCGCTACCACCATCGTCAACGTGCCGACGATGTTGAACGCCGCCACCAGAATCACCAGCATCAGGATCAGCGTCATGCCAAGCTTCTCGAGCTTGAGCGCCTGGAACAGCGAGTTGTTCTGCGCCTGCCAATCTTCCGTCCTGTACGGATACCCGAGCTTCTTCTGCAGCTCGGCGCCCACTTCAGTCGCACCCCAGCGGTCCTTCGTCGCGACCTCCAACCCCGTCACGTCGTCGCCCAGCCCGGCCAGCTCCTGCGCTACCTCGAGTGAGACGAACACGTACCGGTCATCGTACTCGAACATGCCGGTGTTGAACACACCGGTCACCTCGAGTGGGATCTCGCGCGGGAGCAACCCTCCCGTGACTGGGCTCACCCCGCCGATGGTCGTGAGCGTCACGGTATCCACCCCGGGATATACGTTGAGCCGGTTGGCGAGTCGCTCGCCGAGCACCGCCCCTCGCCGCTTTCCGTCGGGCGTCGAGAACCGGAAGTCGCCTGCCGTGGCGAACGAGCGGATCGTCGTGACCGGCTTGCCCATTCCCTCCGGCACGATGCCCATCACGGCCGCGCCGTCGATGTATTTGTGGCCGCCGCTCACGAGTGCCTTCGAGCTGACGAACGGCGCCGCCGCCACCACTCCGGGAGACGCGCTCACCGTCTTGAGCGTGCGCTGCCAGTCCTTCATCACCATGTCCGAGCCCATGGTGAGCACGCGCACGTCCGGGCTCCCGATGAGGATCTTCTCGCGCAGGTCGTTTTGCAGTCCCGTCATCACTCCCATGATCACGATCAGCGCGCTCACGCCCACGACCACGCCGCCGATCGCGATCACGCTGATCAGCGACAGCAGTTTCGAGCCGCGCCGGCTGCGCAGGTCCCGCCAGGCGATGCCGAGCTCGAGGCGGCTCATTCGGGTCGCATCGTGGGAAAGAGGATCACGTCGCGGATGTTGGCCGTGTCCGTCAGATACATGAACAATCGGTCGATTCCGATTCCGACTCCCCCCATGGGCGGCATCCCATACTCCATCGCGCGAAGGTAGTCCTCATCGACCTCGACAGCCTCCTCGTCGCCGGCGTCCCGAAGCCGCGCTTGCGCCTCGAACCGCTGCCGCTGGTCGATGGGATCGTTCAGCTCGCTGAACGCGTTGGCCAGCTCTCGTCCTCGCGCGAACAATTCGAACCGCTCGGTCAATGCCGGATTGCCGCGCTTGGGCTTCGCGAGTGGCGAGAGTTCCACCGGATAGTCTACCACGAACGTCGGTGTCTCGATTGCGCTCTCGACGAGCGCCTGAAAGAGCTCGTCGAGCAGCTTCGGCCGGCTGAGGTCATCCGCGTGTTGAATGTGTCGCACGCGCGCTTCGTGCCGTACCTCGGCGTCAGTGCACGCCATGACATCGCGGCCCAGGGCTGCGTTCAGCGACCCCACCCACTCGATGCG
Organism: Gemmatimonadaceae bacterium; assembly: GCA_039920785.1. Taxonomy (GTDB): domain Bacteria; phylum Gemmatimonadota; class Gemmatimonadetes; order Gemmatimonadales; family Gemmatimonadaceae; genus AG11. The sequence goes on along the minus strand of JBDSDB010000071.1, from coordinate 2,482 downwards.
CGGGAAGGGAGGCTCGAGCACGGGCACCTTGTCGCCGACGCCCGCGACGGCGCGCACCGCCGCGGCGGCATGCGCCACGAGCGCCTCCACCACCGTCATCATCTCCTGATAGTCCGCGTAACCCTGATAGAACTCGAGCATCGTGAACTCGGGATTGTGCGTCCGATCGATCCCCTCGTTCCGGAAGTCGTGCCCGATCTCGTACACCCGGTCGAAGCCGCCGACGACGAGCCGCTTCAGATACAGCTCGTCAGCGATTCGCAGGTAGAGCGGCATGTCCAACGCGTTGTGATGCGTCGTGAACGGTCGCGCCGCGGCGCCGCCGTACAGCGGCTGCAGCACAGGCGTCTCCACTTCGAGAAATCCGCGGCCGTCGAGAAAGCTCCGGATCGCGGTGGTGAGCCGAGACCGCGCGATGAAGAGTGCGCGCACCTCGGGATGCACGGCGAGATCGGCGTAGCGTTGGCGATACCGCTGCTCCGGATCGGTAAAGCCGGAGTGCCGCACCGTCTCTCCATCCACGATCTCTTCCTTGCCGTACGGAAGTGGCCGAAGCGACTTCGCCAGCATCTCCACCGACGCGACGCGAACGGTGACCTCGCCGGTGCGCGTGCGCATCAGCGGTCCCTCCACGCCGACCACGTCGCCGATGTCGTACAGATCGAGCTGCGCCCAGCGCTCGTCGCCCAGCTCGTCCTTGCGGAAGTAGAGCTGAATCCGGCCAGCGCCGTCGGCGAGATGCGCGAACGCCGTCTTTCCGTGCCCGCGCCACGCGACGAGCCGGCCCGCGACGCGCACATGCTCGCCCACGTCGGCGCCCTCGGAGAGCGCGCCGACCGCCGCGGCCGTGTCGTGCGTGCGGTCGAAGCCGTACGCGAAGGGCGGCACGCCGGCCGCAACCAATGCATCCAGCTTATCGCGCCGAGCCTTCTGGACGAAGTTGAGCTCGTCGGTCATGAGGACGTCACGTTCTTCTCGCCACCGTGCTCCTTCAGGTACGCTTCGATGAACGGATCGATACCGCCGTCCATCACCCTCTGCACGTCGGGGATCTTCAACTCGGTGCGGTGGTCGTTGACCATGGTGTACGGCTGGAAGACGTAACTGCGGATCTGATTGCCGAAGCTCACATCGGACTTGTTCGAGTCCATCTCAGCCTTCTTCGCGAGCTGCTTGTTCAACTCGATCTGATACAGCCGATTCTTGAGCATCTTCATCGCGGTCGCCTTGTTCTTTCCCTGTGACCGCTGCGCCTGCGACGCGGTGACGACGCCGCTCGGGATGTGCGTGATGCGCACCGCGGAGCTCGTCTTGTTGACGTGCTGTCCGCCGGCACCAGACGCGCGATACACGTCGATCTTCAGATCCTCGTCGCGGATCTCGATGTTGATGTCGGTGTCCACGACGGGGTACACGAAGACCGAGGCGAAGCTGGTGTGTCGCCTGGCCTGGGCGTCGAACGGCGAGATGCGCACCAGGCGATGCACGCCGCTCTCTGCTTTGAGGTAGCCGTAGGCGTACAGGCCCTTGATCTCGAGCACGGCGCCCTTGATGCCGGCCTCCTCGCCATCGCTCAGATCCACGATCTCGATCGCGTAGCCTTTCCGCTCGGCCCATCGCGTGTACATGCGCATCAGCATGGACGCCCAGTCCTGGGCCTCCGTGCCGCCTGCGCCCGCACTGATCTCCAATTGGGCGTCACGGAAGTCGTCCGGGTGCGACAGCAGTGAGCGCAGCCGGAACTCTTCCAGCTCGTCGCCGATGCGCGTCACTTCGCTCGCGACCTCGGCGTTCATCTCGGGGTCTGGCTCCCCCTCGAGCAGATCTGCGAGCTCACGCGTGCTCTGCGCTCTGGCGACGAGCGCTTCGAAGGGATCGACCCAGTTCTTGAGCGCCTTCACCTGCTGAACGACGTCCTGGGCCGACTCCTGGTTGTTCCAGAAATCCGCGCTGCCCATACGGGCCTCGAGCGTCGTCAGATCCTGCCGCTTGTGGTCGAGGTCAAAGATACCTCCTCAGCTCGGCGAGCTGATCGTCGTACGAGGTCAGCAGCCGGGCGTGTTCGCTCTCCGCCATGTCTCTCTCCCATGTATGACACGAGCCGTCCGGCACAGTGGCGGACGGCTCGCACGGTGTCACTCTCGACCCCGCGAAAGATAGCGGCGTGTTCCGCGCACTAGAAGAGCTTCTTTCCTCCGGCGAGCACGTCGTTCAGGGCATCCTGGAAGTGCGTCGTGCCTTCGGCGAACTCACGACCGATCTGCTCGACGTATTCCTCATAGCTCTTTTTGATCTCCTCGCGGAAGAGTTGCTTGAGCGTCCCGTCGCGCATCCCCTCCTCTCGCTTCCCCGGAAAGTAGGCGACGATGTCGGAGACGAGTGCTCTGGCCAGCCGCTTTGCCTTGGCGTTCGGATCATTCGCCAGAAAGGGATTGATGGGCGGGCGTGCCGGAGTCGGCATTCCCGCTCCGGTCCCGCCGGC
>JBDSDB010000070.1:0-19047 GCA_039920785.1 Gemmatimonadaceae bacterium | reverse complement strand
GCTCGCCTCAGGGTGGTTGAGCGCGATGCCCTCCGTGACCGCGTGCAGCAGCGTCGTCTTTCCGGCACGCGCGGGCGCGACGATCAGTGCGCGCTGTCCGTAGCCGATCGGCGCGATCAGATCGATCGCCCGACGGATCAACTCTGGTCCACCCTTCGCCGGACGTCCCGTCTCCAGATACAGCTTGCGTTCGGGGTACGTCGCCGTGAGGGTGTTGAACTCGGGGCGGCGCAGCGCGGTCGCCGGATCGTCGCCGTTGATCGAGGTGACCTCGATCAACGCGTTGCGGCCGCGCGGGTCGCGGCCTGTGGTGCCCGCCACGAGGTCGCTCTTTCGGAGGCTGTATTGACGAACCAGCTGAGGCGGAACGTACGCGTCGCCCGCGTCGGCCAGATAGCTGGCCTGCGCGCGCCGGATGAAACCCCCGTCGCGTGCGGGGTCGAACCAGCCCGCGGTCTCCCCGGTCGGCGCCAACTGCACGGTCACCGGGATCGGCGGCTGCGAGCGCTCGCCTGGTACGGGCGCGCTGCCCGGCTCTCGGCGTCCACGACCTCGGTTTCGTCGACCTCGTCGGCCGTTCTGCCGATCCTGGAATGCAGCCGACTCGCGTGCGCCATTGACGGGAGCCAACGTGCCGTCGGGTCGGGGGGCCGGTGCGCCGGCGGTGGTAGGCGTTGGAGCGGGGGGTGGGGAGAGGCCCGCGTCGTCCGCCGACTCGAAGGATGCCGGAAGCGCGGCCGGTGGCGCGACCTCGCTGGCGCGCGGTGCGCGCTCGTCGGGCAGGTCTTCGCTCTCGGAAGGAGCCTCGCGATACGGATTGTCCTCGCCCGATTCTTCGACTGGGCGGGCGTTGGGGCGGGGTCCGCGGCTGCGACGGGGAGGACGCCGGCGTTCGTTCATGCAGTGCTGTCGGTCAAGGTGAATGCTCGTGTATGCACGCCGATGGCGTGATCACGTCCAACTCATGCGATGTGTCCAGGCGCGTCGTCGCGGATGGAGATGTCTCGCGGGATGCCGCACGGCGGAACGCCGTCGGGATATTCAGACGATGAGGAATAAGTGCGACGCGACTGGTGCTGTGCCTCGATCGCCTGCCGGCGCGGATCGCTCACGCGGGGTCAGGCAAAGGTCCTAAAAGAGCGCGGCGCTTTCGTCTCGCCTCGTGCGCCCGTCGGAGACGGGACACTGGTCTTGCCGCGCGTCGATGCTCGGCCGGTCGACGCGGAGCGCTGTCGTACCGGCGGACGCAACGAGTATGGCCAACAATCCCGATTCGCGCAACCCACAAGCGAAGTTGCGAACTTCGTGCCGCGGAGGACGGGTCCCCGATCTCAGCCCGATCGGTGCGGCGTCGTCCCCGGATCGAGCCGCCGCATCACGGTCGCGAGCCGCCGCGTCAGCTCAACGATCCGAGTCGAGGCGCGGCGATGATCCTCCGCCAGGGGCTCGAGCTCGAGAAGCTGCGCCTCGGTCTGGAGCGCCGTGAGCGTGTTGCTCATCGCGAACCGCACGGACTGCGCCCCCTCGCCGGCCAGATACACTCGGCGCACCCTCTCCAGCTCGCGCGCCTCGGGACCGACGTCGTCGCCCAAAGCCGCCGGTAGCTCCGAGGAGCACAGAATGCCTTCCTCCTCCAGTGCACGGAGCAGGACGGCACCATCCGTTCTGGGAAGAAGTCGGCTTATCAGCGCACGCACCTCCGCCGTGGAAAACGTCGCTTCCGCTCCCGGCGCAACAGGTGTCGTGTACTTTTCGGACATGATCTCCTCTTCTTCCACGGATGTTGCCGCGGCGCTCGCGGCCGCCGTCACACAGTATCGGCAGCGGGGGGACGTCGGTGAATTGCTGGATCGCGTGAAGGCGCTCGCGCGAGAAGCCCCGGCGGAATCGCTCGCCGCGGCGGCCGCGCCGTTCATGGACCTGCCCGAAGTCGTCATCCCGGTCTTCGAGCGTCTCGTCGAGGCTCGGCCCAACGAGGCCCAGCCGATGGTGGTGCTCGCCAATGCGTACTGGCTCACCGGACGCGGCTCCGATCTCGTCGGCGGGCTCGCGACACGCGCCAAGGCGGTCGATGCCACGAATCGCGGGGCGTGGCATCTTTGGGCACTCGCGGAGCCCGATCCTCGCGAGCGTGTCGAACGGTGGCAGCGCGTCTCCGAGCAGTTCCCTGCCGACCAGCTGGCGCGTGCCGCGCTGGCGGACAACGCCGCGAGCCTGGCCGGCGTCGAGCACGACCCTCTCGCGCTCGATCTCGCCGTGCGCACCTACGAGGGACTGTGGGCCGAGGCGAGTCGCGACGAGGAGCGCCGCGCACTCGAGGAGACGATCGGAAAGCTGAAGGGCTGGAAGCTCTGAGCAGGGACGCGACGCCGGCAGTGCTTTGCGTCCTCGCGCCTTCGAATTGGCGACTGACGCCGGCTACGCGCTCTGCCCCTGTGCTCCGCGACGTTGGTGCGGCACGAGCGCGTCCACCGCGGCGATCATCTCGCGCAGCTCGAACGGCTTCCTGATCGAGGGGCACTTGCAGGACTGGATCAGCTTGTGCGCGCGGTCGGAGATGTCCCCGGTCATGAACAACGTCTGATGCCGCAGGTGCGGATGCGTGGCGGCGGCGAGCTCGAATACCACGTCGCCGCGCGTATCGGGGATGCGAAGGTCGATGAGCAACACGTCGATCGTCTCGAACGACAGGAGCGTGAGCGCGCTGTCGCCGGACTGCGCGGTCAATGCCTCGTAGCCCGCGCGCTCCAGCGCGATCTTCAATGCCTTGCAGATTGCCGGCTCGTCGTCGACGATCAGCACTCTCACCCGATCTCGATGCATCTCACCCCTGTCCGCTCCCATCGATCACCCCATAACCTCCGCGCCGTCGCGAGGGCTCTACACGGGTTCTGCCGCGTCTTCGACGCTGTGCTGCACGTTCGGTCGCAATAGCTGTGTGGCCAACACGTGCACGAACTCCTCCGGGGTCAGGGTGCTCCGCAGATCCTTTGGTGAACACCCCGACCATTCCCGCAACTGCTCGCTCAGGTGATCCGGACTCGCATATCCGAGTTTGAGCGCAATCTCCTTCAGCCGAGTGCCGGGGTCCCGCAACAGCGTGTAGGTCCGTAGCAGTCGTGCACAGATCAGCAGTTGCCTCGGCTGTAGCGACACGGGCGTCAGGTGCCGGTACAACGTTCGCGGGATCATTCCCGCGAGCTCCGCCAGATCCTGACTGTTCTTGACCAGCGCGGGCGATCGAAAGAGTTGCTCGATCGCCCGAACCACGGCCACCGGAAGCGCCGCGAGCGGCGCCGCCAGCTCTCGCAACATCTGCTCCGCCAACGGGTGCGCCGGCGCGCGCTCGATCAGGTCGAGGAAGCGGCGCGGCTCGTCGTCGAATCGGTTCAACACTACGTGCTGGATCCCAAACCTCGCTAGATGCACCACCTGCCGCATCGCCGATGGCGTGAGTGTCGTGTAGAGGACCACCGGCATTCCGGGATACGTCCGGATGACCTCCTCCAGCACCCGTGCCCACTTCCCTTCGTGCACTGCAGGGTCGGCGATGAGCACGTCCACGTCCAACGATCGAAGAAGAGAATGCAGCTCCGCCGAATCCGTCGCCGTGTCGAGGGAATGCAGATCCCCGAGCACGATCCGGAGGTGCGAAAGAAGATTGCGCGGAAGCAAAGCGACGACGTGCAAGAGGGGACGCGGCTGGAAAAATTGTCGCAATAACCCGGTTTTTTGTCACAAAATGCCGGTTTACGCGCCGCACCGCGAGCCTATGTTCGGCTTTGAGGTTCGTTGCTGAACCTTCTACCCCCACTCGGAGTCGATCATGTCCCGTCGCCAGCTCACCCTCGTGCTCCTTACGATTGCCTCCATGGTTGCCACCGCATGCGGGACGTCGCCCACCGCTCCGCGCCAGGACGCTCCGAGCGGCGTCTCAGTCGGTTCCGGCTGAATTCCGACGTCGGACCAGTTCGCTAGGCCTTCGTGAGCTCACGCATCTCTCTGAGCTCGGTCGCGATCCGACGAACGTCGTCCGGTACCTCGTACGTAACGGCCAGCCGCGACGGTGCGGCGGCCCGTACGTTGTTCGCCAAAGCGGCCTCCGCCTCGAACGCGAGTTGATTGAAGGAGTGCGCCGATGCTGTCCGGCCAGCGCGCTCCAGCCAGGTCTCGGCCTCGTCGTACTCTTCGAACAGCTGATAGCCACGGCCGGTGTGGAGCTCGAACTGCACCCGTAGCATCGGCGGGAGCGCAGCGCCCGCGAGCTGCTGGCGATACCGTTCGAACTGGATGCTCACCCCGTCTTCCGCGGCGAGCTCCATGAGGTTGATCGTCGCCGTCCAACGCAGGTACTGCTCGCGTGCCGTCGAGGCGAGGATGAGGAACGCATCTCGCGCGGCCGACTTGTCACCGAGCATGTGAAACGACGTCGCGAGATCATTGAGGATACGCTCGCGTTCGTGCTCGCTCGCGCTGTCGCGCATCGCGTCGTAGGCGAATCGCACCGCCGCGTCGTACTGGCCGCGCAGGATGGCAACGTGCGAGCGATCGTGAGTCGCCACCGATCGAATCTCGCTGAGCTCCAGCACGGTGGCTCGCGTCGCCGCTTCCTCGAGCATCCTGTCCGCATCCGGGAGATTTCCCTTGGCGGCGAGAATCTTCGCCTCTCCGATCTGCGCGCGCAGGTCGCCGATCAGGTTGCCACTTGCGCGCGCCACCTGTCCGGCCGTTCCATACGTCGTCATCGCCACGGCCAGCTCACCGAGCTCGCGGAGGCAATGCGCGCGGCGCAGCAGCGCGTTGACCGCCACGTCGCTGTCCTCCACCGGGTGCGCATGCGCGATCACCGTCTCATAGACGTCGGCCGCGAGCGACCACTGCGCGTCGAGATCGAGCGACCGCGCATACGCCATCAGTCGAGGCGCGACCGCGTGCAGGTCGCCCCCGCGCGACGACGTCAGCGCATCGATCACTCCGGTGAGGATCGTTCGAGCCGGCACCCCTGTGGGCATGTCCTCGACGGCGGCGCGCACCGAGCGCACTCCCCAGCTATCCGCAGCCACCACGCTGGCCCCTTCCTCGATCCACGAGTCCACGAGGCGAAGTACGACGAGCCCAGCCGTGACGGAACGCCACGAGGGATCATCGTCCTCGAGCGCCGCGAGCGCGCTGAAGTATGGCAGGTGCCGCATGTTCTCAGTCGAGTCGAACGCCACGAGGGTCTCCAGGGTCACGGTCGAAAAGGCCGCATAATTCCCGACTCTAAGATCATCGGCAGACAGTGCCCTCGACTCAAGGGCCAGTTTCGGACAGAAACACCCCTCTTTTCTGACATCCGCTTCGCGCCCACCTGCTGGACCGCCATCCACTACTATATATGACGAACTGATTTGACCGCTCGAAACACATTAGTGCGTTGCATCACAGAACCGTTTCTTAACAGTAACTGCAAATCAGGTCATTTGTTCGTAACACGAGGAACGAACCGGGCCCCTGACTTCTCCAGCCGGTCCAGCGCCTTGTGAATGTCGTCCCCAATTGCCTCGATCCGGTTGATGCTCTTCGGGTTGAACTGGGGATCGTACGGGCTCCGCGCCGGACCGCCCGCCACCTCGAGCACCGCGTCGAACTTGTAACTGTGCGTTTGCTTCGTCTTGGGGTCGGTCCAGCTGCCCTGCCAGGCGAGCGGCCGGTTCTTCGGCCACAGGCCATACGGCAGTGCCATCGTGCGGACCTTGTAGCCGCTGACGGCCGAATCGATCCCCATCACGTTTCGTGCGATCTGCTCTTGGACCACCGCGTCCGGGTACTTGTTGAGCTTCGCATGCCAGAGGGTGTGGCTGCACAGCTCGAACCCCTGATCGGCCAGCCACTTCACCTTCTGGTGCCGCCATTCCTTTTTCTGGCCGCCCCACTTGGGGTTGTCACCAAAGAAATTATGCCCTACCGCTCCACCGTTCAGCATGCAGAACACCCCGCGATTCTTCCATCCGGGGTGCGACTTCGCGAAGTCGAGCCAGATCCCGACCGCGCTCGTCGGATCGATCACGAGCTTGCCGTTCTGCTCGAGGTAGCGGAACTGCGAGTCGGAGGCGTCGTCGAACACGACGACGACGGGCGACATCCCCGCTGGCACATCGCGAAAATCCTTGTCGAGCATCTGCGCGATGGTGATCGGGCGATAGCCGCGCTTGTAGGCATCCTCGAGGTCGGCCCGATAGCTCGCGGCCGTGCGCGTGTAGAGTGTGTTCTTGTCGCCGGCGATCACGTGGTACTCGAGTACCGGGATCCGTCCCTGTGGGTTGGGCGGCAGTGTGCCGGCACTGGACGCGGACACGTCGCCGGGCTCGCTCGCCGACACGGTTCCGGCGGCGCTTCCAGAGTCCGCGCCGCCACTCGTCGCCGACGCGGTCGCTCGAGCGGAGTCGGATGCTCCGGACGCCGTTTTGCCTGATGAGGAGTCGCCGCGCGAGCACGCGGCAGCGAAGGCGAGGAGGACGAATAATCGGCGATCCATTTCTGACCTGTGGGGTGACAAGAATGACGGGGAGCGGCTCAGCCGGCGATGAGAAGTTACTCGCCGCCGCGCGTGCGGCCGGAAACCTGCTTCCGCACCAGCCGTACCAAGTTCCATACCCTGCGATGTCACGTGCCTGATCTCTCCCTGGCTCTGAAGAAGCGGCTCGACATCCTGCGCGAGCGCATGCGCGCGCCGGCTGAGCCGGCGCGCGTCTGGATGCGCCGACGTTGGCGCTCGCTCTCGCTGCTGGCCGTCGCGTGCGTGGGGATGGTGTTGTTCGACTGCTGGCTGCTGACGTGCGGCTTCTCCGCCTGTCCATCACGGGCTGGGATCCGCGCCTTCCGGCCCGGCGAGGGAGGCAAGATTCTCGACCAGAACGACCGGTTCCTCGGGCGGATCGCCGTCGTCCGGCGAGTCAACGTTCCGATCGACGCGATTCCCCTCCACGTCCGGCAGGCGTTCCTCGCCACCGAGGATCGCCGCTTCTATCAACACAATGGACTCGACTGGCGCGGACTGTTTCGCGCGACGCTCGCCAACGTGCGTCACCTGGGCGTGCGCGAAGGCTTCAGCACGATCACGATGCAGGTCGCGCGCAATTCCTTCCTGGTCAAGATGCGCGGCGGCCGGACGCTGCGGCGCAAGCTCATCGAGCTTCGGCTCACGCGCCTGATCGAAGGAGAGCTGAGCAAGGATCAGATCCTCGAGCTCTATCTCAACCTGATCTATCTCGGCAACGGGATGAACGGTGTCGAGGCCGCGAGCCGCGACCTGTTCGGGAAGAACGTCACGAAGCTCTCCATGAGCGAGGGCGCCCTGCTCGCCGCGCTGCCGAAGGGACCGAGCTCCTATACGCCACGCGATCACTACGATCGCGCGGTGCGCCGCAGAAACCTCGTGCTCTCGCTGATGGCGCAGGAGGGCTACCTCTCTCCCGCCGACGCCTCCGCCGCGGCCGGGCAGCGGCTCGTCATCGCCGAAGACGAATGGCGACCCGAGACGGGGAACGAGCCGCTAGCGCTCGACGCGGTGCGCGTCTTCATCGACTCCATCCTCCCCGACGCGTTGAAGGAAGGCGACGTCATCGTCCATACCACGCTCGATCTCGCGGCGCAGCGGGCCGCCGATCGCGCCGTGCTTCGACAGGCGGCCGTCGTCAGCCGCGAGACGCAAAACGCTGGAGGCCGGCTCTTGGAGCCGGCACAGGGCGCGCTCGTGGCGATGGATCCGCGCACGGGCGACATCCGCGCGCTCGTCGGTGGACGTAGGAGCAAGCGCGGCTTCAATAGGGCGTTCAACGCGAAGCGGCAGCCGGGGTCGGCGTTCAAGCCCTTCGTGTACGCCGCCGCGCTCAAGGCTGGGATGACGCCAGCCACGCTCGTGGACGACGAGCCGGTGGAGGTCGTGCAAGGACGCACCGTCTGGCGGCCGGCGAACTACGAGGGGAACTATACAGGTACCATCACGCTCACGAAGGCGCTCGCGATCTCGTCAAATGCGGCCGCGGTGCGCCTGAGCCAGAATGTGGGCATCCCGAACGTCATCCTCGCGGCACGACGCAACGGCATCGCCAGCCCGATCCCGAACTATCCCTCCATCGCGCTGGGTGCGGTGGCGGTCACGCCGCTCGAGCTGGTCGCCGCCTACGCGCCCTTCGCCAACGGCGGCTTCCGCGTGCACCCACGGCTGGTGCGCCGCATCGAGGCCGCCGACGGCACCGTGCTCTGGAGCGCCGAGACCGCGCCGGCGGACACGGTGATGGACGCGCGGGACGCATATCAGATCACGTCGATGCTGCGCGGCGTCGTCGACAACGGGACCGCACGGTCGATTCGCGACGCGGGAGTGAAGGGCGCCGTCGCCGGCAAGACCGGCACGACGAACGAAGCGAACGACGTCTGGTTCGTCGGCTACACGCCGAGCCTCGTTGCCGGTGTCTGGTTCGGCTACGACCGGCCGCGCGCCATCGCGCCGCACGCATCGGGCGGGCACCTCGCCGCGCCAGCGTGGGCCGACTTCTACATGAACGGCTGGCGCGAGCCCGCGTCGTCGGCGAAAGGCTGGACGGCGCCGGCCGGAATGACGATGCGGATCATCGACCCGGGCACGGGCATGCTCGCCAACGAATGGTGCCCCGCGAAGAAGCGCGAGTACTTCAAGCCAGGCACGGAGCCGACGGAGGTGTGCAACGTGCACACCGAGCCTCCCCCGCCGGAGGAGCAGATGGAGATCGACGTCGACCCTGGCCAGCGGGATCCCGTTCGCCGCGGCGCTGACGGAATCGCGAAGGTGCTGCGGAAGATCTTCCGGTTCTAATCTCCTCCGCTCCCACCGCAGCCTACAACAACCCGAGCCAGCCGCGCGCGCTCGAGTCGTACCCCGGGAAGAGCGTGTCCAGCCGAGACGCACCGAGATGCTTGGCCGCGACCTCCGAGAACACGGATCGGAAGTCGGTCGTGAGCGCCAGGTCGCGTCCCTCGTAGAGCTGCTCCGGCTCCAGCCCCGGCCACTTCCCATAGACCTTCTTTCCCTTTACGTCGCCGCCGATCACGAATAGCGCGCTGGCGTGACCGTGATCCGTTCCGCCACTGCCATTCTGCCGCACGGTCCGCCCGAACTCGGACATCGTCATGATCGTGGTGTCGGCCATCCGGTCGCCGAGGTCGGCGACGAGCGCGGCGATCGAGCGCCCGAGATCGTCGAGCCGCGCCGCGAGCTGACCGGTCGAGCCGCCCTGGTTGACATGCGTGTCCCATCCGCCCACGTCGGCGAATGCCACTTCGACGCCGACGTCGGCCTTGATGAGCTGCGCGATCTGCTTCAACCGCTGACCGAGCTGCGTCGCTGGATACTCGGCCCCGTGCTCCGGGAGATACCGCCGTGGGTTCGCGGCGCGGAGGATCTTCACCGCCTCGAACATCTCGCCGCCCGCAGCGTGCACCACGTCGGCGCTGCCCGTGCGGTAGAGCGCCTCGAGCCGATCGGCCGCGGGTCCAGTGGCGCGCACACTGAACTCATCGAGCGAGTTCATCGCGATGGTGGCGCGCGGCCCCTCGAGGATTCGCGGCGTCTGCTGCGTCATCGATACGGCGCGGAATGGTGAAGGCTTCGCGTCGTGCGAACATCCGGCCTCGCACGTTCCCTTCACCGCGAGATATCGATTGAGCCAGCCGTCCTGCGTCCCCTTCTGATCGGGAGTGCCCGTCTCCATGTAATCCTGCGCGTCGAAGTGCGAGCGGGTGCTGCTCGGACTGCCAACCGCGTGCACGGGCGCGAGAATTCCCTGATCCCAGAGTGGCTTGAGCGGCGCGAGCGACGGATGCAGACCGAAGAATCCGTCGAGATCAACCGCGCCCGCCTTACCGGCGCTCACCGTGGGTCGAGGGATGGCGATGCTGGGACGCGCACGATAGTAGGCGGCGTCGCCATGGGGCACGACGACGTTGAGCGCGTCGGCCGCGCCGCGCTGGAAGAGGCAGATCAGCGTCTTGCCGCGAGCCGTGCCGTGCCGCGCCGCGCCGCGCACCAGCTCTCCGCCGAACGCGGTGCGGCGCAGAAAGCTCGGGCTCAACCCCATCGTCACCAGGGAGAGCGCACCCGACTTCATGAACACTCGGCGATCCATTCTCATGACCTCAGTGATGTGCGTGCGCCCTGACTGGTCAGCGACGCTGGAATTCGGGAGCGCCGATCGCCAGGCCGACGACCTGTGCGAGTCCGTGCAGCTGCACCGGTCGCGCGAGCGGGCTCGCGCCGCGCATCGCGCCGCGCGCCGCGCCGACTCCACGCTGCATCGGTTCTGCGTCGTCGCCCGCCATCGCTGCCGACACGGCCGTGCTGTCGACGCTGCCGGCGAACTTCTTCGCCAGTGGGTTCTCTCCGCTCAACAGGATCTCTCGCGTATCCGGCGACGCCTGTCCGCCGAGAAAATCGGTCACAACCGCATCGACCTGTTGCGCGCGCGGCGCCGCGCGAACCCTGTCCGCGTTCGACCACTGCGCCACGCTCGCGCCTGGGATCCTGCCCCCAGCGAGCGCCAGCCCGAAGTTGATCCGATTGAGTATCGCGCCTGCGTTCATCCATGCCTCACCGGTCTCCGGCCATCCGTTCGGTGCCTGGTGCCCGAAGATCGGCTGGCCGAGGAACGCGACGACCTGCGCGGAGCGTACTGTCGTGTCGGGCTGCGCGCCGAGCGCCCGAAGCGCCGACGCGACGAGCTCGAAGGGGCTCTTCACCTTGTTGCGATAGGCCGACCGGCCGAAGAAGTCGGCGCTCGTCACGATCGTGCGCACCGTCTCGCGGATGTCGCCGTCCGTCTTCACGAAGGTCCGCGTCGCGCGATCGACCAACGCCGCCGGCGGATCGTCGCCGACGAAGCGGATGGCCAGCTTTCGCGCGATGAAGCGCGCCGTCGCGGGATGGCGCGCGAGGATGTCGAGCACCTGCTCTCCGTCCTCGACGCCGCGCCCCGCGGGCAGCCGATGACCCAGTACGACCTTCTCGTCCGCGTCGTGGATCTCGGGGCGGAAGACAAACTCGGCGTCCTGCCTTGGGTTCATCGTCCAGCCGGTGAGCGCGCGGGCCACCTCGATCACGTCGCGCTGCGTGTAGCCGCCGTCCACTCCGAGCGTGTGCAGCTCGAGCAGCTCGCGCGCGTAGTTCTCGTTGAGACCGCGCGGACGCACTGCACGAACCGCGGCGCGCCCGCGCGGCCTCCGTGCGCCCTGCAAGGAGTTGTGCGTCGAGTCGACCGTGCTCTGGAACTGATCGAGATAGAACAGCATCGCGGGACTCTTCGCCACGGCGCCGAGCAGGTCGCGGAAGTTGCCCATCGCGCGCGGCCGGATCACGTCGCGATCGTACGCCGGGATGAACAGCCGGGTGAGCCCCTTGCCGGCAAAGACGGAGAAATGGTTCTCCCAGAAATCCGTCATCACCTCGTCGAGCTGGCGCTCACTCGCCACCGCGCGGGCCAGCTTCGCCGATTGAACGTCGCCAACGACGCGGCGCGACTGCCGGATCTGTTCGCGGAGCTGCGGATTGGCGCGCAACAGATCGGCTCGGAGGTCTCGCTTCGAGCTCGTGTCGCCCTGCTGCGCGAGCTTCTTCCCCTGCTGCCGGATCGCCTGCTGGCCCAGCTGGTAGAGGGCGACGAGGTCACGGGTCGGCTTGCCGTACATCTCGTACGACGCCAGGAGCGACGTCACAGCGCGGTCGTCGATGCGATCGGGAGCGAGCTGCAGCGCGATCCACTGATCCACTCCCATCGCGCGGACCCTGGCGACGTCTCCGGGCCGTGCGCCGAAGGCGAGCCGATTGAGCACGTGGTGCACCTGTTGATCCGCAGTCTGCTCGCGCGGTTCGCTCGGCGCCACGATGACGAGCCGCGCCGATGTGGTGCTCACATCGTCGGCGGATCGCTTGACCCCCGCCGTGCAGGCCGCGAGCGCGACCAGCGCCGACAGAGCGACTCGTGTGGTGATGGTGGTCACATTCATGAATCTTCCTGGTTCGCGGTGGGGACCGCCGTGTCGTTCCGTGAGACGCCGAGGCACGCCGAGGGTTAAGGCGAGGGAGCTCCGTACAGCTCCAGCTTGCGTCGATGGGAGCAAAGACCCTAGGGTTGGGGACGCATTGCGAGTCCCAGTCCGCCGCGGCCCACCCCCGACCGACGAGCACGCCATTCTCGCAGACGACTTCGCGCCTCAGCTGAACCCCGCCGAGCTGGCCGAGCTCACGACGGCGGTCGCGGCGTTGCGGCCGGTGGTCGTGATCAGCGCCATGCCGGCGCGCATGCCGGCATTGCGGCAGCAGATGGAGCAGCGCCGCATCGACGTGATCATGCGAGAGCTTGCGTTGCTGGTGCGACGCAACCTGCGAGGATCGGACGCCGTGTCACTCGAGGACGACGAGCTCCTCGTTCTGCTCGACGCCCCGTCGATGATGGCGGCGCCGGTTGGCGCGCGCCTCCTTGCCGCGGTCCGTGCGCACCACTTCCTCGGTGGAGCGCTGGATCAACGCGTGCGGCTCTCGCTCTCGATCGGCGCCTCTGCGGCTCCGGAGCATGGCAGCGACTTCGCCAGCCTGGCGAGCGCCGCGCGCACGGCGCGCTCGGCGGCGGGTGCCGATCGGGTCGCGCTGGCGCGGGCACCGCGCGCCGACCGGCTCGACCTGGAACGCTTCGTCGGCCGCGCGGAGCCGATCGAGCAGATGACCGACTACCTCGACGACATGGTGCGGGGAGTCGCACGGGTGGTCGCCGTGATCGGGGAGTCCGGCGTGGGGAGCAGCGCGCTGGTGCGGACGCTCGGGCCGGAGGTACGGCTGCGCGGTGGGTCGCTGGTGATCGCGGCCTGTTACAAGCAGCGGCTGCCCGAGCCGTACGCACTCTGGGGCGAGGTGCTGCGCGCGGTGCGCCGCCTGCCGGTGAAGAGCACGCGGCTGTGGCGCGAGCTCGCATCGTTGGACGCGACGCTCGAGCGCGCCAGCGACGACCTCACGCGTGGCGGGAGCAAGGTGCGCCTGCTGGAAGAGCTGGCGGATTTCCTCCGTCTCGCGGCGCAGCAGCGGCCACTCCTCTTCCTGCTGGACGACATGCAGTGGGCCGATGACGCGTCCTGGGAAGCACTGGAGTATTTGATTCCGCACCTGGAGAGTGAGCGGATCGTGCTCGCATTGACACTGCGGGTCGGCGAGCGATCCGACGACGCGCTCGAGCGGTGGTCGCGGCTGCGCTCCAGGCCTCGGCACGAGGAGCTCCGCCTGACCCGCCTCACGCGCGACGACGTGAAGCGCTGGGTCGAGGGCGCCATGTCCAGCGGCGAGGCGGGGCGCGACCTGCTCGCCTATCTCTACCGGCACACCGAGGGCAATCCGCTGCACATCGCGCATCTCCTGCGCGATCTCGAGGAGAGTGGTCACCTGGTGCGCGAGGGGGATCGGTGGCGGTGGAGCGCGATCCGGGATCTCCCGCCGCCGTCGGCGTTTCATGTCCTCGTGGCGCGGCGCGTATCGCGACTGCCCGCCGACTGCCGGTCACTGCTTGCGCTGGCCGCCACGCTGGGGCGCGAGTTCGACGAAGCGCTGCTCCAGCGCGCCGGAGGGTGGAGTGCGGAAGAGGCGCGCACGCACACGAATCGGCTCATCGACGCGTGCATCCTCACGCCGACCTATGACCGCGCATGCGCGTCGTTTCAGTTCTCGCACGACGAGGTGGCGCGCGCGGTCCGTGCGCATCAGAGCTCGGTCGAGCAGGCGCAGCTCCACGCGAAGGCCGCGGTCGCGCTCACCGAGCGCGGCTCGGCGTCCGACGCCGTGGTAGCCGCGCACTTCGAGGCGGCGGGACGGAATCGCGACGCCCACCTGTACGCCGTGCGCGCCGCCGATGCCGCGCTCGCGCTCTACGACAACGCCGCGGCGGCTGCGCTGCTCACGTCGGCGGCGCGTCATGCGCCGTCCCCCGCCGCGCTGGCGACCGTGCGGGTGCGCCTCGCGGCGCTGGCCGAGGAAGCGGGACGATACGAGGAGGCCGAGGCGCTGTGCGACCTCGCGCTCAACTGGTTCGACGGCGGGAACGATCGTCTCGAGGCGATCCGGCTGAAGCGCAGGCGGACCCTCGTCAGGATGAAGCGAGGCCAGACCGCGCGCGAGACGCTCGAAACCCTCTTCGCCTTGCTGTCGGAAGCTGCGGAGGCCGGAGCCGACGCCGAGCGCGCGGCGATCCTCCTCGTGAGCTCGCAGATGCTGGCTCGGCTCGGCGAGCCGCGCGAGGCGCAGCGCGTTGCGGAGGAATGCGTCGAGATCGCGCAGCGGTGCAACGATCCAGTGCTGCTCAGCGATTCGTATAATCGGCTGGGCTTGTGCCTGCTGCTGTCGGACGGATCGCGTGCGCGGGGCCTGTTCACGCATGCGCTTCGCCTCATCGTGCCGTTGAGCGATGTGCTGCGACGGGTGCGCCTGCTCAACAACATCGGCATCCTCGAGCAGACCGAGAATCGATGGAACGAGGCGCGACAGAGTCTCACGGCGTCGGCCGAGTTTGCGCGCGTGGCCGGACTGACGGAGCTCTGGGCGCGTGCGTCCGTGAATCTGGGCGTGCTCGAGATGCGCGTCGGCGATCACGAGGCCGCGCTCGCGTCGCTCAACGAGGCGCTGCGGCTGAGCGCGGAGGCCCAACATACGGAGCTGCAGGTCGTGACCACCTACAATCTGGCGAATCTCGCGCGGGAGAAGGGCGAGTACGAGCGAGGCGGGGAGGTGTACGAGCTCGCAATGGAGCTTGCCGAGCGGATCGGCCAGTCGGAGGTCCACGCTGGGGCGCTCGCCGGTATGGCGCTGTGCCGGCTGGCGCTCGACGACGAGGCCCAAGCGATCGTGCTGTACGAGCGGCTTCGACCGCTGGTGCCCGCCGAGTCGGCGTGGTTCCAGGGCCGGGAGTACGTAGAGGCGCTCCCGATCCGTCTGGCGCTGCGCCGCGGAGGTGAGGGCGCTGAGGACCTCTTCAAGGCTGCGCTGGCTCTTGCCGATACTGGAAGTGGGTACGGGGCGGCCTGGCTCACGGCGGAGTTCGGGCTGGAATTGCGCGAGCACGCCCCCGAGGTGATCGACGCAGCGCTCCAGCGGTATAGAAGCAGGCCGGAAGTCCTCGACAACCCCTACATTCGCGAGCGCTTCGGTGTCTTGATGGGCGCGAGCATGAAAACTGTTGACCGGAATGGAAAGTAGCCCATATTGGTATACAGTCCTGCTGGCCAGCTTTCGTGCGCGAGTGACGGAGGCGGTGGACGGCGTGTTTGGGGAGATGAGAAAGAGGTAGTTCTACGAGACGGATGTCCGATGCCGGATATTGCCTCGCGTGTGGCCGTTCAAGCGAGTGATAGCTATGCGTCGGACCAGGTGTATGACCGTCGGCCCGCTGTTGACTCTCGCGGTGCTGGCGGGTTGCCGTGACGGAGTCGTATCGCCCATCGAGGCACCGACGATGGCGGCGCCGGCGATCTCGGCTCCAGCACCGATCAGTCTCGCTCCTCAGGGGCGCCCCAGTCTCCAACTCAGTGGCGGACTTCCGGATTCGACCGCGGTGGACTTCACCGTCGGGCCAACCGGGGGCGTGTTCTATACGGGCAACCACGCCGTGTTCTTTCCGGCGCAGTCGATCTGCGATCCGGCAACGAGTGGCTACGGCCCCGGAACGTGGGACGCGCCGTGCTCGCCGCTACAGGCGTCGCTTCGTGTTCACGCGGAGGTTCGGCGCAGCAATGGCCAGACCTTCGTCGACTTCGCTCCATCGCTGCGGTTCGTGCCGTCCACCAATCCGCTGCGTTGGGTGTGGATGGTGATGCGCACGCCAGAAGCGGTGGGCGCGACGGGCGATCTGTCCCGTTTCAACATCCTCTGGGCCGAACGCATCGGCGGCAAGCCGGTGGACGAGACGCTCGACGATCCGACGCTGCGGACCTACGTCGATACCTGGGTGGGGCTTTCGATGCGCCGCATCAAGCACTTCAGCGGCTACCTCACAGGCGAAGGTCGCTGCGAGTCGGAGAGCGGTTGTGAGCAGGCGCCGGCTGGCGGAGGGGACTAGCGGTCGCGCGAACCGCGCGCCCGAGGGCGCGTGAACCGCGCGCCCGAGGAGGTAGCTCGCCGGACCCATCTGCGCCACGCGCGCCCACCACACGGTGGGCGCGCGTGTTTTCATGGCTGCCACTTCCAAAGGTTCATCTGCGGCGATTCTTTTCGCGCATGACCGAGCCCCGGATGACGGCACCTCCGCCGCGGCAGGATGATCTCGGCGTGCGACGCGGGCACACCGTCGTGGCGCGCGGGCTCGCGAGCGGTACGGTTGCCGCGGCCTCGCTGCTTGGAATGCTCGTCGGGTTCGGGCGTCGCACGGGCACCGCATTTCGTCCTCTCAACGCCACAGCTCACACCCTTCTTGGCACGCGCGCCGATGACGTGTGGGGCTTCAATGGAGTTGTGACGATAGTGGGTGTTGCAGTGGTACTTGTATTGAGCGCGATGACGGGAATTCTCGTCGCGCGGCTCGCACCATCGTTCCGCACGCTCCGCGCGCTCATCGCGGCGGCGGGAGTGGCGCTCGTGGGCTATTTCCTCCACCTCTACGTCGCGGCTCGCTCTCCTGGCGGGCTGTCCGCACTCCTGTCATTCGGGGAGTTGCGCGCTCTGTACGTCACGCTGGCGATCGCTCTCGTGCTTGGTATGCGCTTTGCTTTTTCACCAGGAACGAGCGCACACCGGCACTAGCGGACACGCTCGCGAAATCTCGTTTCACGGTCGAAACGGGGACGCGACAGGCGCGTGACAGGCGGCGCGGAACTTTGACGGCGTGATCGTGTTTCGATCTGATGGCGGCGCTCGTGAGTCAGGCGCCGCTGTATCGCCCATCGATCGCGCTCGTCGTGAGAGTGAGCGATGGCCGAGCAGGACACTTTTCAGAAGGAGGGGTTCATGGACGTCCTCGTAATGCTCGAGGAAAGCCCCGATCACTCGCCGGTGCTCGCGCACGTCAACTCCAGTCCGTCGAGACTCACGGCGGAACGCCCAGGGAGAGACATCGTGACGCTGTACGGCGTACCGAACGTGGAGATGCTGGCGTTGGCGCTCGCTGCCGCCGTCGAGTCGCATCGCACGGGGGAGGGGCACGACAATCTGGACGCCATTCGTCATCTCGGCGTCTGGGCGGAGCGTGGCGCGATCGGCGACGCCGCATGGCGCGATGCGGGGACCGGACAGCTCGTCAGTCGTGAGCTGGAGATCCCGTTGGAGATTCTGCATGCAACCGCGTCACAGCTTCTCAGTGAGTTCGGTCACCTGATCCGGCGTCTCGTCGCCGGACTCTCGATGCCCGATTGGCCGGAAGGGGCGCGCCGCGCCATCACCGTGTCGCTGGGACCGATCATCGGTCTCACCGCTCCGGTGTTCGCACCATTCGAGTCCGTGCTCGACCGGCTGCGCGAAGCCGACGGCATGGCATTCGACTACGACGGAGACTGAGAGACGAACACTGAATCGTCAGAGCTCGAGTCATAACGGGACGGGTCCGGCTTGGTGAGCGGGCCCCTCTTCGTAGCTAGGGGGCGCCTCGGGAAGGTGTGGGGCAACACCCGTAAGTGGTACTTGGTATCTCGGTACCCGGACTGGCATACGAGCCCCCGGAATTGGTGGACGCCTCTCTATCACAACGGCCCTGACCGTCGCGGCGCGTTACACCAAGATCCCTCTGTGGACAGCTCCGCACTGCGTTTCGCCGTGCGTCCCAGCCCTGTCTGGTCGGCGCCTCATGGAGTCGCACGACGCTCGTACCATCTCTCAGAACGAGGCCGAACTTCCGGGAGGGTGTGTCCCAGTCGTAGTTGAAATTCCAGGTGATGCGCTCGGGGCTTGGGCTCACGCGGCGACGATCTGGGACGGAGGGACGGTGGTGGCAAGGGCGCGTTCGAGCAAGGGCAGCTGCTGGTGGTTTTTCACACGGCGGAGCCGGGGTTCGACCGCCAGGAGCGCGGCGGCGCACCAGCGCAGCTTCTGGTCGCTCGTGCGCCAGTGATCGATGCGGAGCGTCGTCGCCTCCACGCGCGCCATGATGGTCTCGATCAGGTTGGTCGTCTTGAAGCTCAGCCCGAGCTCGGGGTAGACGTTGAGCCGGTGCAGCGTGAGCGTCTCCTCGAGCCCCTCCTCCAGACTGTGCGCGGCCGACACGTTGAGCTTCGTCAATTCACGGACGAGCTGGTGGAGCGCGCGCTTGGCGTCCGCATAGAGCGGGTGCGCGTAGGCCGCCTGCAGCTTCCGGCGCCAGAGGAGACGATCCCGCTTGGGCAGATAGCTCAGCACGTTCTCCCGCTTGTGCCACTGGCAGCGCTGCACCGGGACCTGGTCGCCGAAGACCTCGCGCACCGCCGCGCGGAGCCCCTTCGCCCCGTCGAGCACGACGAGCACCCCCTGCGGCGTGGTGAACCCGCGTGCGACGAGGTCGTGGAGGAACGCGGCGCAGACGCGCCGGTTCTCCGTTGCCGTTTGCACGAGGCCGAGGATCCGCTTCTCTCCGGTGCGCGTGATGCCGAGCGCGATCACGAGCTGATCGCGCGCGAAGGTCTTGCCATCGAGGAAGAGGACGAGCCACTCGCGGTCGTCGAGTCGCCGCTGCTGCAGCGCGGCGAGCGTGCGGGCGCTCGCGGTGATGAAGCGCCGCGACACGCTCGAGCGCGCGAGCCCGAACGCCTCGGGCACCGTCTCAGCCGCCGCTTCGTAGGCGCGCGTCGAGAGGCCACCCAGGACGCGGCGGAAGAGCCCGACGTCGAGCGCGCGCGGTGCTTGAAACGTCTGATACGTGACGAGCGGGACTTCCGTGCCGGCGCGCACGTCGCGCACCCGCGGCACGTGAATAGGGACCTTCTGATCGGCGAGGAAGATCGAGCCCGGCTGCGTGCCCCAGCGCGCGATGCCGGGATGCGCATCGGCATGGGCGTAGCGCGCCCCGGCGAGCGCGGTGACTTCCTGCGCCAGGGCGTCCT
>JBDSDB010000069.1:0-22725 GCA_039920785.1 Gemmatimonadaceae bacterium | reverse complement strand
GGGAGGTGATCGACGACAAGAACGCGCGGACGCTCTCGCGCGAGCCGCGCGCCAAGTCGCAGGCCGTCGTCAGCGGCGCCTTCAAGGGCTCACCGATGACGCAGGCGAAGCGCCGCGGGCCGGCGCGGAACTCCGCCCTCCCGCTAGGCAACGTGGGCACTTCAGCGGACCTGGTTGCCCTCGAAGCCGCGCCGCACCACGCTGATCCTCTGGTGCGCGAGAATGCGAATGGGCTCGGACTCGACACTACCGAACGCTCCGTGCGTCGGTCGCCAGCGTTTACACCCGCCGATGATAGGCATATGCTTGTCGGCGCTGACAGCGACCGCCGCCCGTCCCTCACTGCGCAGCGGAATCTCGTCGTGGTATTGTCGCCGACCCGTCCTGCACGCACGAGGACAGCGCGCGGCGAGCGACTCCTTCGAAGGCACCGCGTGTTCGTGTTCATCTCGCACTTGACGGTCCCCGAGGCTGAACGTGCTGGCGCGCGAGATCACCGACGTGCTGTACGCCAACGAACCAGCGCTGCTGGAGCGGTTCGGCGTGGCGGGACGCGCGAAGTGCCTGCAGGACATGCACTACTGCCTCGAGCACCTCGCACCGGAGGTCGGGATGGATGACCCGTCGATCTTCGCCCGGTACGTGACCTGGCTCCAAGGACTACTGGCCGCGCGCGGGATCGGAAGTCGAGAGGTGCGCCGGAGCCTCGAGGCGACGAGAGCCGTGCTCGCCCAGCGCATTGGTCCCGACGAATCGGCCGACGCGCTGCGCTGCCTCGAGCTGCGCCTGTCCTCACTCTCCGACCCTCTCTCGCCGTGATCGCCTCGGCGGAGATCACGGCACCGGCCGAGTGGTGGCGCTTGTACCTCGCGGCGTTGCGCGCGGGCGACCGCCGCCGCGCCCTCGCCGTGGTCGAGGACGCGCGCGCCGCGGGGCTCGGTCTGCCGGAGCTCTACCTCGACGTCTTTCAGCCGGCGCTCCGGGAGATCGGGCGGCTCTGGCAGGAGAACGAGATCACCGTGGCCGAGGAGCACCTGGCCACGGCGGTGACGTTGATGTCGATGGGGCGCCTGTATACCGACTTCTGCATGGCGACGGGCCGGAATGGGCGGACTCTGCTCGCCGCCTGCGCCGAAACAGAGAAGCACGAGGTCGGGCTCCGCATGATCTGCGACCTCCTCGAGCTGGAAGGCTGGGACGCCACCTATCTCGGCGCGGCCGTACCACGAGACAGCCTCGTGGCCATGGTGCTGCGAGATCGGCCCGACGTGCTCGCGCTCTCGGCGTCCATCGCGCCGCACTTGCCACAGCTGCAGTCCCTCATCGCGGCCGTGCGCGCGGCCACCGGCCAGTCGGCGCCGTACATTCTCGTGGGCGGACGACCATTTCTCGACGATCCCACTTTAGGGCAGCGGGTGGATGCAGACGCGACGGCGCAGGATCCGGCTGCCGCTGCCCTGCTGCTTCGCGAGCGGTTCGGATAGGCGTGCCCGCCGGCCGCCGGCTCAACGTCTGCCTGCTGGAGTTTCCGGGCGCCGTCGTCGAGCTCACGCGAGACGGCGTCGTCACCGACTCGAACGGCCGGCTCGAGCAGCTCCTCGGGCACGATCTCGTGGGTCGGAACTTCGCCGAGGTGCTGGATGTGACGTCACAGCGCAAATGGGCGCACCTGCTCGCCCGCGAGCCGGCGGCACACGCGTCGCTCTGGGAGTTCAACCTTCAGAGCCGCGACGGACTGGAGCTTCGCACGTTCGCTGCGGTGTGGGCGCCCGAGGAGCCGAGCGAGAGCGTGTGGCTGCTGGAGTACGGGCGCGACCTTCGCCTCGAGCCGCTGTATGAAGAGCTCGCCGCGGCGAACTCCGAGTTGTTCCGCACACAACGGACACTGGCCAAAGAGAGCGCTCGACTCGCGCAGGCGTTGCGCGTGCAGGAGGCGGCCGTCCACCTCCGCGACGACGTGTTGGCCATTGTCGCGCACGATCTGCGGAATCCTCTAGACCGCATCTCCGCGGGCGTGGCACTCCTCCTCGACGAGACGCTCGCTGCGGAAAGCCGCCCGCGGGTCCTGGCCGCGGTGGAGCGGACGGTCACCGACATGAACCGCCTGGTGCGCGACCTACTCGACGCGGCGAGCATTGATTCGGGGCGCCTCGCGCTGGACCGGCGTCGGGTGGACGTGTCTCAGGTCATCGAGAGCGCGTGCGAGACCTTTCTCGCACAGGCGACGGCGAAGAAGCTGCGGCTGGACTGGCACGTCGGCGGCGCGTTCGTCGTTTACGCGGACCGCGGGCGCGTCATGCAACTGCTCGGCAATCTGCTCTCGAACGCAATCCGGCTCACCCCCTCCGGCGGCCGACTCGAGGTCCGAGCTGAACTCGCCGGAGACCTGATCCGGTTCTCTGTGTCCGACACGGGGCCCGGCATCTCACCACCCGACGTGCCGTTCCTGTTCGAGCGCTTCTGGCAGGGAGCGCGCGAGGGCCGAGGCAGCGCTGGCCTTGGTCTGGCCATCGCCCGGGGCATTGTCGAAGGCCACGGCGGGAACATCTGGGTCGAGAGCGAGGTTGGCCGCGGGACGACGTTCTTTTTCACCCTGCCAACAGATGGCGGCCCACCGCCTTCGCTAGGCGCGCGGCAACGTCAGGGTGAAACTGCTGCCGACCCCTAACACGCTCTCGGCCGTCAGATCGCCGTCCATCCCGTGCGCCAGGTCGCGGCTGATCGCCAGCCCCAAACCAGTTCCCTCACCCGCGCGGCTGTGGCTCGAGTCTACTTGCACAAACGGCTCGAAGATGTCTCCGAGCCGGCTGGCAGCGACCCCGACACCCGTGTCGGTCACCCGCACTGTCACGGCGCGCAAGGCGTCCGCAGCGGCGCACTCGACCGTTATTGCGCCGCTGCTGGCCGTGAACTTCACGGCGTTCGAAAGGAGATTGAGCAGGATCTGCTGAAGCTTTTCGGCGTCCGCTCGCACGGCCAGGGTGGGGTCGCCGAGACGAATCTCGTATTGAAGCTGCTTCGCCCCGAGCTGAGGCGCGATCATCGGTGCCAAATCGGCGAGGGCGTCGGCGAGCCGCACGTCGGTGATTCGATAGTCGAGGTGTCCTGACTCGATGCGCGCCAGGTTGAGAATGTCGTTGATCAGCCGCAGCAGGTGGCGCTGGCTGCGGTCGACGCGCTCGAGCGCCTCACGCTGCGCATCGGTGACCGGGCCGTAGATGCCGAGCTGCACCAGCTGCACGTGCCCTCCGATTGCGTTGAGCGGTGTCCGCAGCTCATGACTCATCGTCGCCAGGAACTCCGACTTGGCACGGCTCGCCGCCTCGGCCGTCAGACGCGCCGCGTCCAGGTCGGCGTTCGACCGCTGGAGCTCGTCTGCCTGGAGTTCGAGTTCCATGGCCTGATCCTGCAGGCGAACGTTCACGTCTTCTCGCTCGCGGTGGGCCCGCTCGGTATCGGCGAGCGCGCGCTGCAGCTGCCTGCGGGCAACGTCGAGCGAGGTCGCGAGCGACTCTGCGTGCGCAGCCGCCTGTCCCGCCACCTGCGCCCGCGCTTCCGAACGTGCCGCCATTCGCTCGCCGCGAAACGACGCCGCGAGGAGCGGGAGCAGCTCGCGCAGCTCCGATACCACCTCACCGCGCACGTTCGTCCCGAGCACGACGGCAACGACGTCCATTCCGCAGGCGACACCGTACGCGAGAATCGGCTCTCCGCCACCTGGCGGAGGCACTGTTTGCCCGTGACCCTCCTCAGCTTTCACGCACGCGTCGAGGAAGCGCCGCCACGCGCGACCGTCGGGCAGCGTTTGCGGGAATCCTGGCGCCGGGAGGAGCACGCCCACCTCCTCGTCACGCACGAAGACGATCACCGCGTCCCCGCCGAGCAGCGTTCCCAGCGAGGCAGAGGCCCGGCTCCGCGCACCGGGATCGGCCAGTTCGACGAGTAGCCCGAGGACTCCGCTCACGAGGGGGCCGACGTCGTCAGCGAATCATTCCGGCAGAACGCAGACGACCGCCGTGCAGTTGTGGAAGCCGCTGAACTGCCCCTCCGACCGAACGATCTGCCCGTGAGAGTTGAACCCGGCGAAGGGCAGGCCGCCCAGCTCCGCGGAGACAGCATCGAGCTCCTGGTCGAAAGCCTGGCCGAGGCGGAGGCGCGTCGCAACACAATCGAAGAACAGCGCCGCCTTCGGCGATCCGCCCTCGCGGGTGACCTGCGCCATGGCGTCGCGCGTCGCGTCGGCGGCCGCGTCGGCCGCACATGCGCCGCTGGTGGACATGATTCGTGCAGTCGCGCCAGCCGGCACCTCCGCGGCACATACGATCGCGCCGTCCTCGGCGATCCCCAACGGCACGCGAAGCTTGTAGCCCCCTGACGTCTCTACCCCCACTATGTTATGCAAGAAGAAGGGCATGGGATCCGCGCGGTCGAAGCGTTGCGCCGAACCCTCCGCGTGGTCCTCGAATGCCTCGACGGCCGGCGCGGCATTGAGGCTCACGACGTGCGCCGCGTCGGACTGCGTCACTCGGAGCGGCGGGCTCGCGGCCGTCCAGCCGTGGCGCGCGCCGATCCCGACCGGCTTCTGGGACACGATCTCGAGTGCGACGGCTGCGTCGTCGTACACCTGCGTGCCGCAGAACACCTGCGTGCGCTGGAAGGCGGCATCGTCGCCGGCGCCACCGCCGAAGAAGCGATACGTGCCGCCCGTCGCGAGCGTCATCGCGTCTACCAGCTCCTCCGCATGGCCCGCGAGCGCATCAACGAGTACGAGCGCGACGCGGAATGGAAACTCTGGCAGCATCTCCGCGTTGAATCGACCGACCAGCTCGTGGGCCGCGCGCGCGTAGTCGTGCGATATCCCCGTGCCGACGGAGGCAGTAAAGCGCATGCTCGACGCGCGGATGGCGGTGACGTTGGTCAACCCCTGTCCTGCCCCGTCGCTGGTGAACTCGCCCGCCGAGGAGCAACCGACGATCGTGCGCGTCCCGGTGGTCTCCGCGAGAGCCTCGAGCAGCGCGGAGTGGTCGCTCTTGGGCGTCGCAAAGACGATCAGCGCGTCGGGCGGTCCGGCGATCTGCGCGCGGATCTGGTGGCCGAGCGCCTCACCGGCCGCGCGGCCAGAGAGGTGTGTCTGGACAATGGCGACTTCCGTCATGGGCTCCTGGGCTGGAGAGCGGCGATACTGCTGCCGGCGCCTACGAAAATACTCGGTCCGTCAGCCACTCGGTAAGTCCGAGGGCGCCGGGATGATCATGGTCGCGCCGGCCTAATCCGAGTCGAGCAGTCATTCGATGACGGTCACGGACATTCCTCGAGCACGGGGCTCAACCGCTCATCGTGTCACCGATACCACCACGCGCTGATAGCGGGTGAGCGCGGGACGTCCATCGTCCGTCGCCTCGAGCACCAGCTGCATCGTCTGCCCCGCTAACGCGTCATCCGGAACTCGGAAGCTCGCCGTGGGCGACGTGGGAGTGGAGAGCGTGATCTCTCCCGGATAGCTGTCCACGTCTTTCCATCGCCACCACTTCGCCGCCACCGCGTTGCCGTCCGGATCGGACGCGACGCCCTCGAGGTGCACCGTCTCACCCGGACGCGCCGAGACGCGTGCACTCCCGCGCACCGTCACCCTCGGCTCGTGGTTGGCGCCCGCGTACGTCGGGGTCACCGACCAGTGCACGCGCGCAGCGAAGTCGTTCTGCGCCGCTGGCGCGAAGTTCGGCTGCGGCGACGCTGACGCGCCGGGGCGCGTCGCGGCATTCACAATGACGCGACCTCCCCATCCGCCCGGCGCCTCGTCGCGGTAAGCACCGAGCCCGTTGCCGATCAGATTGAAGAAGGTGAAGGTGTCTCCCTCGCCAAGGAACTCGCCCTTCGGCCGCGGCGGCAGCCAGACCACGTAGCCGAGCTTCCGCAGGGAGTCGGTGGAGAGCCCCGAGAATCCGAAGTAGTCGTATCTGTCACCCTTCACCATCTGCTTCCCGTCGCCCCAGACGCGGTAGTGGGCGCCGAGCGGTCCCTGGCTCGACACGTTCGTTCGAGTCCAGTCGACGCTGAAGTACGGCGCGTTCTCCGCGGATGCGAAGACGAACGCGCCGTAGCCGACGCCGACGCCGCCCTGACCCGCGCGCAGCGAGCGGATGTTGGGCCAGCTCGGCTCGATGTACGTCGCGTACGTGTCGTCCTGGTCGCCGGAGAGGGACAGAATCGCCTTGCGCGAGACCTTCGCGCGGATCGCTGGCCACTCTGCCGACCGCTCGTGCCGGTCCTGGATCGACTTCAGCGCCCGCGCAATGGTGCTCGCGCCACCCCACGCGAGCAGGTAGACCGGCTCGGGATCGTCATCGAGCAACAGGTCGCGGATCAGATCGGAGCCCGGCGTGTCCTTAGAGAAGTCGCCGTCGAACTCCACGTTCCCCCAACGGATCTTCGCACGCAATGCGGCGGGGGCGGGGTAGTCCGGATGGTGGATGCGCAGCGCAGGGTGGATCCGCTCGTAGACGTCCACGGCGTCGTCGATGAAGCGCTCGCGCGGTGCCCATCGCCACGACTCGCACGGGCAGAGCTTCTGTCCGAACCGAAAGTACTCGCGGTCCGGCACCGAGAACTTCCTCCCTGTGCCGTCGCCCTTCCAGTGGAACTGGCTGCTGGCGTAGACGAGGCCCTCGGTCCGGAAGTCCGTGCTGTAGAGCAGGTAGCGGAGGAGCGAGTTCGAGTCGTCGAGTTCGGGGTCGGTAGTGACGACGACGCGCGGCTTACGCGCGAACTGTGTGGGAGCGACGGCTTCCCGCCTTGGCGTGGTGGCGCAGCCGGCGAGCGAGGCGGCGACGAGCGCAATGGTGAGATGGCGAATTCGTGTCATTGGCGGCTCGCACCCAGAGGCTTCGGGAAACCGAACTACTGGGAGAGGATATCACCTGTCTCGACATGAGACGAATGGCGTCACCTACGCCTCGCCTGCCACCACGTTGCGGTGCTGACGGCGCCCGAGATTCTGAAACGGGCGGTGGAGCGTCACGTGCGGTTCGCCGGCACGGGGCCGGCGGCGGCGGCGATGCCGCGCAGCATGCCGGCAAAGATCAGGGCATGGAGCGGATACAGCGCGTACCAGTACGCCAGTCCGGCGAGCCCTCGCGGCTCGAAGATCGCCGTCTGCCGCACGACGCTTCCGTTGCCCTCGCGCGCGACCTCGAACTGGAGCCACGCTCGGCCCGGCACCTTCATCTCGGCGCGCAGCCGGAGCAGTCGGCCGGGCTCCACCGCCTCCACGCGCCAGAAGTCCAGCGGATCGCCGGGCAGGAGCGCGCCGGGATGGCGGCGCCCGCGTCGCATCCCCGCGCCGCCGACGATCAGATCGAGTGCGCCTCGGAGACGCCAGAGCCAGTTCCCGTAGTACCAGCCGACGTCGCCGCCGATGCGCGCGACCGCGGCGAACACCGCGTCGGCCGATGCGGCGACCGACGTCGCGCGCGAGTCGACGAGCCGTGACCCGGAGGGCGCGCCGCCCCAGGGCAGCGTCGACCCGACCGACGAGAGGGCGTCGGACCACCGGGTCTCGGCGAACTCCTGGTCCTCGTTGGCGCGGGCGCGGGCGAGCGCCTCGCGTATGCCGCGCGGCCGGATCGTGGGGAAGAGCTCGCGGGCCACCGTGGTCGTCACGACCGTTTCGTTGCGCAGACTGTCGATCAGCTTGCGCCCCACGCGGGCGTACACCGGCGTGACGAGCCCGAGCCAGAGGCTCGACAAGCGCGGCGTGAGCACCGGGACGCCGATGATGAGGCGGCGAAGCTTGCGCTGGGCGGCATGCTCGCGCATCAGATCGAGGTACGACACGCGATCGGGTCCCCCGATCTCGACGACGATGCTTTCGGACACCGGGGCATCGGGAGCCGCGACCAGGTATGCAATGACGTCCTCGATGGCGATCGGCTGGGTGAGCTGCCGCACCCAGCGCGGCGTGATGAGCACCGGCAGCCGCTCGACGAGCGCGCGGAGCATCTCGAACGAAAGGCTGCCGGAGCCGAGGATGATCGACGCGCGCAGCTCGATGGTGGGGACGCCGGACGCGCGGAGGATCTCGCCGACCTCGTGCCGACTCGCGAGGTGCGGGGACAGGTCGGTCGACGTGCCGAGGCCGCCGAGGTAGACAAGACGCCGCACGCCGGCGTCGCGCGCGGCGCGGGCGAACGTTTCGGCACCACGGCGATCCTCGTCGCGGAAGTCGCGCGGCGAGCCCATGCCGTGCACGAGGTAGAACGCCGTGTCGACACCTG
This sequence comes from Gemmatimonadaceae bacterium, assembly GCA_039920785.1. Taxonomy (GTDB): domain Bacteria; phylum Gemmatimonadota; class Gemmatimonadetes; order Gemmatimonadales; family Gemmatimonadaceae; genus AG11. The sequence continues at coordinate 14,452 of JBDSDB010000069.1, read as the reverse complement.
TGAGTGCGCGCGCGAGCGACGCCGCGTCCAGCACGTCCCCGCCGACGACCTCGACGCCTGGCGACACCCGCGCCCGGAGCTCCTCCGGCCGGCGCGCGAGGCAGCGCATCCGCTCTCCGCGCTGGGCGAGCGCGCGCTGCAAACGGCCCCCGACGTAGCCGCTCGCCCCGGTGACGAGCAGCAGTCGGGCGCCAGGTGCGACGTCGCCCGTCATCGGCCGTCCGCCGGATCGTCCGTCGGGCCGTGCACGCGACGGGCGTCGCGCGACGCCTCGAGGAGCACGTCGCGGAGCGTGTCGCGAAGATCGGCCAGGCTCGCGCCTACTCGGATTCCTGCCTCCGCGAGTTCTGACGCAAGCGCCGTGGCCCCGGCGCCCCCCACGAGCAGGGTCACCGCGGCGGGGAGTCGCGCGCGCAGCGTCCGCAGCTCGCCGAGGGTGCGCTCGCGATCATCGACGTAGACGACGCTGACCGCTACGGCATGGGATTCGGTGGCCGCCGCGGCCGCCGCGATCTCCCCGGCCGGCAGGTCTGGCCCGAGGTAGACCACGCTCCATCCCTCGGCGGCTGCGATCGCACCGACGAGGGCCGCGCCGATCGCGTGGCGCTCGCCAGGCGGCGTGGCGACGACGACGCGCGCGGCGCCGCGCCCGCGGCCCAGCGAGCGCATCGTCTCGACGAGGACGTCATGGACCACGGCAGATGCGAGGTGTTCGTGCGCGATCGTCAGCCGCCCGGCGTGCCACTCGCTGCCGATGCGGTGCAGCATCGGGGCGACCACCTGTTCGGAAAACGTCGCTACGCCTAGGCGGGCGGCGGCGCGCCGGAGGGCGCTGTCGAGCGCAGGCGCGTCGAGCGCCCGCGTCAGGGCCAGCGCTTCCTCCGTGGCCGCACGCGCGACATCCGGTAACGCACCCACCGCCACGGCCGGTTGGGCCGCCGCGCTTCGCCCCGAACGAGCCACGCCGTCCTCCGCCGCCAGACGTGCCAGCTCGTCCGACGAAAGGCGGGCCACCTGGCGGATGGTGCGTCCAGCGCGCGCGACAGTGTGGAGGAGCCGAAGCCGCTCGATGTCGGCGTCCGAGTACAGACGGTGCCCGCCCTCGCCACGGGTGGGTTCGACGGCGCCGTAGCGGCGCTCCCAGACACGGAGCAGGTGCTGCGACAGCCCGGTCCGGTCGACGACGACGGAGATGGGGTGGCGCGGTGTCGTGGCAGTTGAAGGCTCGGCGATGGTCTTCACATATCGAATCTCGCTCATTGTCTAGGTTATGTCAAACAGATTATGTAGACGGACCCTTGACAATGATTATTTTGAGGGTAGTATATCTCGACAAGCGCTAGACAATTCGAGTGGTCGACCCGTAGGTCGCCAACGACACCATTCTAAGGAGATGGCCATGAAGAAGCTCGACGTGCTCGCCGCGGTACTGCTCGTGATCGGCGGCCTTAACTGGGGCCTCGTTGGCTTCCAGCGGTTCGACCTTGTCGCGACCCTGTTCGGTGCAATGTCTTCGCTGAGTCGCGTCGTCTACCTGCTCGTTGGCGCGGCGGCGATCTACCAGGCGATCCAATGGCGAGCCATCCAGCGCCGCTGGCTCGCCCCGGCCCGCGCCGCGCGCGCGTGATCGCGTGGTCGCGTGGCTGCGTAACCGGACGACCCAAAAAACAACCTCAGCGGGAGAGAAAAGGATGCGGAACGGGATGATGCGGATGCTCGGCGCAGTAGCGGCCGTGCTGGTGGTGCCGGCGATCGCGTCGGCGCAGACACATTCACACGCGGGGAAAACTTCAATGAAGAACATCGTACAGGTCGCCGTCGAAGCAGGCAGCTTCAATACGCTCGTGGCGGCAGTCAAGGCAGCCGGCCTCGCCGAGACCCTCCAGGGGACGGGGCCGTTCACCGTCTTCGCACCGACGGACGCAGCGTTCGCCAAGCTGCCGGCCGGCACCGTCGAAGCGCTGCTCGCCGACCGGGAAAAGCTCACGGCCATCCTTACGTATCACGTCGTGGCCGGAAAGGTGCTGGCTGGGGACATCGTGAAGACGAACGGAGCCGCGCCGACGACGGTCAACGGCGCACCGCTCGACATCGTCGTCCGCGGCGGCAAGGTGTACGTGAACGGGGCGCAGGTCGTCACGGCGGACATCGCCGCGTCGAATGGCGTCATCCACGTCATCGACACGGTGCTTCTGCCCAAGCCCGCGCACGTTGGCGCCGGCCACTAAGCGCCGCGGTTGAACTGCTCGGTACCACTGCGCCCCGCGCGCGACGGCCAGGTGCCGTCGCGCGCGGGGACTTTGGCAACTCGGCGGGCTGCCCTCACCGCGCGCCGTCGACCCCGCGGTGCAGCAGATGGAAAATGGCGAGACATACGACGTGGACTTCACGCCGACGGCGCCCTACGCCCGCCTCGCGCGCTCGCTGAACGGGTCTCGAGCCCGACGAGAAGATGCCGTTACCGGTGACCACCACGCGCGGTCCCCTCGGCGGGCTGCTCGACTCCTTCCTGCACGCTCCCGTCCAGGTCGTATCGTCGGCCCCGCCACGACCTCGGCCGATACACCGTCGACATGACGATGCGGGCGACGGCGAGCGGGTCGGCGAGCCACGAGAACCAGAACGTCAGGTGTGTCCGCTCGTAGCAGCGCGACAGAGGTCGCAGTAGCAGCAGGCGAATGCCGACGAGCGCGAGGTTGACGGACAGCAGCCATCGAGCCGGATCGGACAGCATCGATTGCGCGGCGGCACTGCCCAGCGCGATCGACATGACGAGCGGCAGTCCCTGCACCGCCGTGAGAAACGCGATGTCTGCCCACTGCCGCCATGCGCTTGTCGCATTCCTGAGATCCAGCGACCGTCCCCATTCGCGCCACATCTCGCCGGCAGAGTGATACGATCGCACGGAGTAGAGACGCGACCCGTCGAGAAACCCCACGCGCTCTCCTCGCCGCGCGAGATGGCGGGCCAGCGACACATCGTCGGCAAACGAGGCGCGCGCGGGCTGATAGCCACCGTGCCGCACGAGCACGTCGCGGCGGGCGAGAAAGCACTGCCCATTGGCCAGCACTCGCTCGGGATCGGGATCGCTCCCAACCACGCCGCCGCGATAGACGAGCGTGAGCAGGAGCGCTGGCTGGATGAGCTGCTCCTGCGCGCCTTGCGCCGCGAACTTCGGCGAGAAGCTGACGGCCGAATACCCATTCTCGCGCGCGGCAGCGATCGCCGCGGCGACCATTCCCGGCACGGGGTCGGTGTCGGCATCGATGCCCAGCACCCATTCGCCGCGCGCCGCGCGCAGTCCGTGCTCCAGCGCCCAGACCTTGCCGACCCAACCGGCAGGCACCGGACCGTCCGTGAGCAGCCGAATGCGCGGATCGCGAGCGCGTGCGGTCTCGACGATCTCGCGCGTGCCGTCGATCGAGCTGCTGTCCACGACGAGTATCTCCAGCAGCGGACGCTGCTGCGCGCGAAGGCCGGCGAGACACGGACCGATGCGCGCCGCTTCATCGAGCGTCGCCACGATCACGCTCACCGTCGTGTCCCTGATCTCGGTGGTGAGCGGTGCCGTGGCTGGGCGCCGCGTGCGTCCGGGCCACAGCCGAATGATCAACAGGCCGAGCGCGAAGGCCTGCGCGATGAGCAGTGCGACGGTCATTCAGAGCGCGGGAACGATGCGCTCGAGCAGCTTCGACGCCGGCTCATCGCTGTACGACCTTCTTCGATGCGCCGCGCCGCTGGGCGAGCAACTCGCGCCATTCTCTGAGTGACCCGATGCGTGTTGCGCGTGCGTCGTCGAGGACGTGGTCGACGATGGCGGATGACGGTCCGCCAACGACGATGTCCACGCGGCGGTCCACGGCGTGCCTGAGTGCCACCAGCTCGCGGGCGGCGTGCGAACCGGCCTGCGGAGCCACGATGCTCACCGCGACCAGCCGTGCGTCGAGCCGCTTGACCGCGGACGCGATCGCCAGCACGGGAAGGCCGGGACCCAGATAGTTGTAGCTCCAACCGTCGAACGCGGCGATGATGCCGGCCATCATGGCACCGAACTCGTGGCGCTCTCCCGGCAGGGTCGCGAGGACTACGTGTCGCTCCTGCCGCTCGCGGCGCAGCGTCTGGAGCAGGAAGCCGAACACGCGCCGGAGCACCTCGGACGCCACGTGCTCCTGCGCTTCGCTCAATCGACCGGCAACCCATTCGTCACCGATCCATCCGCAGAGCGGCGACGCGACGTCCTCGAGAAAGGGTAGCGGTCCGCGCTCGAGGACGAGTCGCATCAGCATCTGTTGGAGCCGGTCCGACTCGAGCGCGGCGATCGCTCGGCCGCAGAGCACGAGGTCTCGCGCGAGCTGCGGCCTGCGCTCGTCCTCGCGGACGGCGGAGAGCGCCTGTGCCGCCACGGCGGGCGCCATGAGTCGGAGCTCCACGGTCGTCATCGGCGCGAGGACGGAGATGGCGGTGCCACTGCTCGTGAGCTCCCGGAGCAGCATCAGTCGCTCGATGTCGGCTTCGGAGAACAGGCGCTGGCGGCCTTCGGACCGCGCGGGTTCCACGGCCGCGTAGCGCCGCTCCCAGGCGCGGAGCGTGAGCTCGGTGATGCCGACGCGTCGCGCGACGACGCGGATCGGATACCGGGGCGCGGTCGAGAGGATGGGCGAGGAAAGCTTGGGCACGTATAGCTTGTGTCAAGGTCTGTGTTATCAGGCCTTGACGATAATTATACACGCCCAGGAACTCGAAGTCGATATGACAATGTCCATCGCTTCGATCTCCGACCGTCGGTCCACACTCGTGGCACGTGCGAGTACCGGGGCAACGTCATGACCGCCGCAGCCACGAGCGTTGCACGCAGCGAATTGTTCGCGTCGATCGCCAACATCGCGCCGCCTCCACGCCGTCTGCTCGCCTCCGGCGCTGCGATGCGTGCTCGGAGAATGGGAAGCGCTGGCGCACGCGGCCTATCGCGAGTACCCCACCGGCGTCCAGCTGCTCGACGTCGTGATGGGGGAGATGGGTCGCCGCTCGGTCCCATTCGAGTATGTGCACGGTCTGCTGCGCGGCATGCACACCGACATCGACGGCCCGCGGTTCGCGACGCTCGACGAGCTTCGCGGCTACTGCCACGACGTTGCGTCGGTGGTCGGCCTGTGGCTCACCGAGCTCTTTGGTGTACACGATCGGTGGACCCTCGATCGCGCGGCGCAGTTGGGCGGGGCGATGCAGCTCACGAACATCGCGCGCGATGTCGGTGAGGCTTGGCGTCGCGGCCGGATGTATCTGCCGCCGTCGATGCTCGACGAATACGGCGTCACCACGCAAATGATCGAAAAGGTGCAACGCGGGAGTGCTTGTCGTCGCGATCTCCCGGATCTCCGTTCACCGCGGGCCTTGAGAAAAGTACTCTGTAATGTAAAGTTACAGAGGGCGGCGCGACGCCCGGCGAACGGTCTGGCGCGGTTGCCGCAGGATGAGCGGGCACGGGCGGCGGACCGCCACCCAGCTCGCTCTGCCGACCCTGCCCGGCAATCTCCTCATCTCTGACTCCTGGTACCAGCGTGTCGCAGCTGTCCGGCGAATTCTTCGAGCTCCAGGCGGCCCTCGCCGGTGAGTATTCCCTCGAGCGCGAGCTCGGCCGCGGCGGCATGGGGATCGTCTTCCTCGCGCGCGACGTGCGGTTGGACCGAGACGTCGCCATCAAGGTGCTCCCGTCGCACCTCGCGCGCACCGCCGAAGCGCGCGAGCGATTCGTACGCGAGGCGCGCACCGCCGCCGGCCTGTCGCACCCGCACATCGTTCCCATCCACCGCGTCGGCGAGGCCGGCGGCTTCGTGTTCTTCGTCATGAGCTATGTGGAGGGCGAGACGCTGGGCGAGCGACTCCGCCGCCAGGGACCGCTGTCGCCGGCCGAGACCGCGCGCGTCCTGCGCGAGGTCGCTTGGGCGCTCGCGTACGCGCACGGCCGAGGCATCGTGCATCGAGACGTGAAGCCCGACAACATCCTGCTGGAGGCGGGCAGCGGTCGCGCGCTGGTCACCGACTTTGGCATCGCCCACGGCGGTAGCGGCCCCGGCCCGGTGACCGACCCTGGGAAGATCATGGGGACCGCGCACTTCATGAGCCCCGAACAGGCCGCCGACCAGCCTGTCGACGGGCGCAGCGACATCTACGCTCTGGGCGTCGTTGGTTATCTCACGGCGAGCGGACGGCTGCCGTTCGAGGCGTCGAACCTCCCCGCGTTGCTCGTTCGGCAAGCGACGGAGGCGCCACCCGACGTCTTGCGCGCGGCCCCCGGGCTTCCCGCAGCACTGGCCGCGGCGATCGACCGGTGCCTCGATCGCGACCCCGCGGGCCGCTTCCCGAACGGCGAGGCCATGGCGGCCGCCCTCGCTCCAACGCCCGACGCGCGGCCCGCGATGCCGGCAACGCTGCGCGCCTGGCTGGGCGCGCGGAATCCGCTCCTCGTGCCGTATATGGGATGGGCCGGAGGGTTCGGCGCGCTCACCCTTGCAAACCTCGTCGCCTGGGTGACCGGGAACCGGCCCGACGGGCCGGGGGACATCGCATTCCTCGCCGCGATCGCCTCCCTGCCCCTCCTGCCCGTCGTCGGGTTCCACCTCAATCAGGCGCGCCGGCAGTTCCGCGCGGGGCACACACTCGCCGACCTGCGCTCGACTCTCGAGATCGCGCGGCGCGAGCGGGCCGAGACCGAGGCGCTCGCGCGCGACGAGGAAGAGGGCGTCTCGCGCCGGCTGCTGCGCATCGGGACGGTCGGCTCGGCGACCTGGCTGGCGGTGACCATCGGCCTGCTCCTCCAGGGGACGATCCACGAGAACAGGACCGGTCTCGTATGGCTCTTCGCACCTGTGCTCAGCACGATGGTGCTCGGGGCGGTGAGCAACGCGCTCGACGTCCAGTTCATCCCCACGAGGCTGCGCGAATGGTGGCAGACGGGGATCCGCGACCGCCTCTGGAACAGCCGAGCGGGGGAATGGCTCGCGCGTCGGCTCGGCGCCCCAGATCGGTCGCGCGCGGTCGGCGGCGGGGTGTTCCGCGCCACCGAAGCGGCTCTGGGCTTGGCGGCGTCCGAGCTCTTCGCCGCTCTACCGAAGGCGTACCGCGAGCAGCTGGCCGAGTTGCCCGCGACCGTCGCGGCGCTCGAGGCCCGTGCCGCGGAAGCGCGAGCGGATCTCGAGGTACTGGCGGCGCTCGCTCCCTCCGGCTCCAGCCACGCCCGCGTGCTCGATGCGCGCCGCGAGGCGGCCGCGGCGCGCCTGGCCGAGAGCGTCGCGGCACTGGAAGGGATCAGGCTTGACCTCCTGCGCCTGCACGCCGGCGCGGGCGACCTGGCGCCGCTGACGACGCTGATCGACGCGGCGCGTGTGCTCGGCGAGGATCTGAACCGGCTCGCGGAAGCTCAGCGCGAGGCGGACGCCGCGAGCGCGCCGCGCTTGCGTGGCGCCGAGCGAATCCCGACACCGGTGTAATTCCTTGGAGTGCAGCAGCAGATGAGCGAGGCGCCGCTCACGGTGCAGTGGCCGTGCGACGTGGTTGAAACGAGGGATGGCCAAGCTGCCAGAGGAGAAACGCCGACTCGTCGGCGAACTCCGCCACGACGCTGGAGCGGGAGACCGCCCCGGCGTGTCCACCCTCCCGTTCCACCCGTAACAGCACGGGTCGCCCGCTCGACGTAGCCGCCAGGAGCCGCGCCGCCATCTTCGCCGACTGCCACGAATCCACCCGTCCGTCGTTCAGTCCCGTGGTCAGGAGCACGGAGGATACGGCGTGCCCGGAGCCACGTGATGAAAGGCGTCCATCTCCAGCAGCCCGCGGAATTCCGCCTCGGTGGCCGTCGAGCCGAACTCGGGAATGTTGGCGACGCCATTGGTGGTCGTCTCGAAGCGAAGCGGGTTCGTGATCCCCACGCCGATGATCGCGGCGCGGAACAGCTCCGGCCGTTCCGTGATCGCTCGGCCCATGGGCATCCCACCAGCGCTCGAGCCCTTGCCACCCAGATGCGCGGGCGCGGTGTGGCGCTCCCGCACGAGGAACTCGGCGCACGCGATGAAGTCGCGCCAGCTGTTGGGCTTCGTGGCCTTCTTGCCGGCGAGGTGCCACGTCTCGCCGAGCTCTCCGCCGCCGCGCACATGGGCCACCGCAAAGACGCCACCCTGCTCGAACCAGGTCTTGTACCCTGACAGGAATGCTGGCGGCATCGAGACACCGTAGGCCCCGTATCCGAACAGGAGCGTCGGAGCCGTGCCATCACGGACGAGGCCTCGGCGATACACGATCGACAGCGGGATCATCGTGCCGTCCGGTGCCCGCACGTCTCTCTCCTCACTCACCACATCAATCGTTTCGTCGAGCGGATCGGGGACCCGCACGTGCAGGGTGTCGAGCCGGCGCGTCGCGGGATCGTAGCGGTAGTCGGCGGGCGCGTGCGTCCAGCCCGTCAGGGTGAAGATCACCTCCCGCCATATTTCGTCCGTGCCCCGTACGAGCGAGATGGCGCCCGCGAACGGCAGTCGGGACGTCCGTCGCGAGGGACCCGTCGAACGGCACTCGACGAAGCCGGCTCATGCCCCGCTCGATCGAGTGCAGGTAGAGCGCATCAGCGCGGCGTGTCATCCCGTCGATGACGCCCGCGCTTTCCGGCACGACCACCGCGGCGGCGGAGAAGTTCGGCGCCGCGAGCGACGTGCGGAGGAGGCGCTTCGCTGGCGCGCGGTGATAGGACAGCACGTACAGGTCGTCGCCGTGCGCGGCGTACGCCGTCACCTCGTCGTCCATATGAATGATGCGGCGCCACGGGACAGGGACGGCCGCGTTGAGCGACGCGACGGGCGCGGTGAAGATCTCGTCGTTGACCGTGGTCCCATCATTGTTCCGGGCAAAAGCGTGCGTCGAGCCGAGCGGGATACGGATGTCGATGTAGTGCGCGGGGTCGACATCGATGTCGGGGGACACTCCGGGGCCGAACAGGACGCGGTCCGACGTGGAGTCGGTCCCGATCCGATGCAGGTAGACGCGCATGTTCAGGTTGTGCTGCGCGGGCGGCGCGTCGCTCGGCGACTCCGGACGTCGTGAATAGACGAACGCCTGCTCATCGGGAAGCCAGCTTGCACGCCGCGCGCGAGGAATCGGCGCTTCGGCGAGTCGCCCAGTGGCCACGTCGACGATGAAGAGTGCGCCTTTCTCCGATCCGCCGACGGCGAGCTGACAGGCGAGTCGCCGGCCAGAGGGCGACGGCACGCACCCCTCGATCTCTGCGGCGCCGCGGGCCGTGCTCCTCCCCGGCACGGTGACGGCCGACGGATCCAGAAGGAGCCGGTCCGTCCCGTACAGACCATCGCGAACGTAGTACCGGCGCACCTCTTCCCCGACCCGCCGGATGAGCATGAACGCATAGTCGCCGCGCTGATCATCGAGCCTGATCGAGGTGACTGTGCTTCCCAGGTATCGGGCCTGTCGGGCGAGCAGGCTGTCGCGGCCCGGGATGGCATCGAGCACTGCGCGCGTATGCGCATTCTGCGCGAGCATCCACTCGCGCAGCTCGGCGTTGTTCGGTGTCTCCATCCACCGGTAGGGATCGGTCACCCTCACGCCGTGGTAGGTATCGACCACAGGGCGGACAGGTGCCGCCGGGGGCGACCCCTGCGCGAAGCTCGTCAGCGGAAAGAGGCTGCAGAGAGCCGCGCAGCAGAGCCGTGGATGACGTTTCATGTTCGATCTCACGAGAGTATCGGACAGCTCTGACGTCCGGAAGCCGTGTGTGGTGGCGCGAGTCGCACGGCCGCCGGGCAGGCAGTACTTGCCCGGCAGCCGTGTCGCCCATCGTCGGGCACGAGTGCTGAAGATCGACGCTAGTTCCCGTCGTTCTCGCGAACAATGATACCGGAGAAGCTGCCGGACGTGACGCCCGACGCCCTGACGAGCGTGCGCTCGACGACGAAGCTCCCCGTGGCTCCGGCGAACCGCCCGGTGCCACTCGTGATCGTGGCGTTCTCGATGATGCCGATGACTCCAGGCGCCACGGGGCTGCTCTTTCCTGTGAAGGTCGCGGTGATGACGTCGCCGTTGCGCGCCGTCAGGGTGAGCCGTCCCACCGACAGCTCGGTCGCGAGAGCGACCGTGAAGTCGGCGACGAGCGTGAACTGGCCGTACGGGTGCGCCGAGACGGTGCCGACCAGATGCACGATATTGCTGTTGGTGGCGGGATCGTAGGTTGGGCGTGAGACCGCCTGCAGCGTCCCCTCGAACGTCTGCTCGACGACTCCGGTGACTCCGCCGACGGCGGATGCTCTGGCGGTGCTAGTGTTCGTAGCCAGCGATGGCGCCAGCGGGTTGCTGCCGGCCTCGGGGCCGCAGGCGAGCACCATCGCCGCGACCGCGAGCGCGAGTGAGGCTCGACGCGGGTGGAAGCGCCGGGGGGAAGACGTCGTCGGATGAGTCATGTTTCACTCCTGGTCAGGCATGTCGGTGAAGTGCCGTGCGTCGCGGACCACGACGAGGCGGGCGCTATCTACGCCCGACCGGTCAGATGCGGGTGAGGTGTGGCTGACCCGGCGCCTGGCCATGCGGCCCTCGGTCGGTCGTCTGGGCTCGGATGGGCGCAGTGCTGCAGGCGCCAGTGAAGAGGAGGACGGCGGACAGGGAGGCGCGCGTGAGGCGGCGCAGCACACGGACTGGCCTGATCGCGTCGAGCGAGCGTCAGGGGTTCAGGGCTGCAGCCGCATGCGCCGGAGGAGGCTCGCGTAACGCGGATCGCTGCGAATCGGATCGAACGCCGGCGTGACGGCGAGCATGTCCATGTACGCGGCGCGTTCGTCGTACCCTTGCTCCAGCCACCGGAACACCGCGTCCCGGTCGCCGGTGCCGGCGAACGCCATCGCGACGCCGAAAGGTGGCACGTAGCGCCGCTTCGACGACGCGAGGAGATCACGCAGGATCACGTCTGCTTCGGCACGCCGGTTCGACACGGCGTACGCGTAGGCGAGTTGCGCAGAGTCGCCGGGACCGTTGATCAGCGCGGCGCGCCGAAACGCTTCGATGGCCTCGACGCGCTTGCCCTGCTGAAGGTAGGCGTGCCCGGCTTGCTGGTGCGCGAACGACAGCTGGGGGTTGAGCTCCAGCGCCGCGCGGAGCCGGAGGAGCGCCTCGCCGGACCGGCGGGCGCTCACGTGCACGCGCCCGAGCGTCATGTTGATCCGAGGGGACAGCGGGTCGATCGCGAGCGCCTCCGTGAGCTCGGACGCCGCGTCATCGAACCGCCCTTGATCGAGGAGGAAGATCGCGTAGCGCTGTCGCACGGTCGCATCGCCAGGCTCCAGCTCGATGGCGCGTGCATATTCGCGACCCGCGCCCTCCCAGTTCCAGTCAAACGCGAACAGCACGTGCGCCATCGCGGCGTGCGCCTCACCCAGTGTGCTGTCGAGCGCCAGCGCTCTGGCCGCTGCCGCTCGCGCCAGCGGCAACTCCTGTCGGGGAGAGCCGCCGGCGAACAACATCTGCAGCAGGTGCGCGTCCGCCAGGCCGGCGTGGGGCGAGGCGTACGTCGAGTCGCGGGCGATGGCTCGCTCGAAGTAGTCCATGGCGCGTCGCAGTCCCGCACTAGCCGGTTGGCTCGAGAAGTAGCGGCCCTTGAGGTACAGCTCGTACGCGACGGGATCCGAGGTCCTCCGCGTCACAAGCGGTCCGCCGGACGCGCTCAGCTTCACCCTGAGCGCCGCTACGATCGCCCGCGCGATCTGTTCCTGAACGGCGAAGATGTCCTCCAGCTCGCGGTCGTACTTCTCAGCCCACAGCACGCTGTCATCGGCAGCGGAGACGAGCTGCGCGGTCACCCGGAGGTGGCGGCCCGCCCGACGCACGCTCCCCTCCAGCACGGCGCCGACGTGCAACGTCTCGGCGATCGCGCGAACGCCGAGCCCTCGGCCCTTCAGCGCGAAGGCCGATGTTCGACCCGCAACCTTGAGTCCCGACACTTTGCCCAGCGCTCCGATCAGCTCATCCGTGAGACCATCGGAGATGTGCTCGTCGTCGGGGTTCCCGCTCGTGTTGGCAAAGGGGAGTACTCCCACCGACGGCCGAGCGGTCATCGAGCCTGAGGGCGTTGCGGCGGTGCTTCCAGGCCCTGGCGCGTCCGCTAGGCCCCTGTCACGCAGGCCGTGCGCGTACGTGCCGAGCACCACCGCGGCGGCTGCGATCGATGCGGCGGCGGAGATGGCCCACACGCGAGGGCGACGACGGACGCCAGGTATGAGCGGCGGAGAAACGGCCGGCGTCGGCGTCGGTTCCACCGATCGCGCCGCCGAATCCAGTTGGCCCCTCTCCTGACTCGTCGTACCCAGATCCGCCGCCATCACCATCTCGCCCGCCGCGGATTTCGGCGCGACCCCTAGATCGAGAGCAGCGGCGACCGATTCCGGCATCGTGCCGGCAAGCGGAGCCGCGCTCAGGCGGGCCATCGCGGCGGCCACGGTCGGATCGGCCGGCCCATCGAGCTCGTCGCGGGCGAGAACCTCGTAAGTTCGGCCGTGCCTGAGCGCGGCGGCCTGATCACCCGCGTTGCCGAGCGCGGTCATGAGCCGTACGGCGACCCGAGCATCCAGCGGTGAGGACGCGGCGAGCCGGCTCCACCACCGGACCGCGCTCACGTGGTCGCCCGCCGCGGTCGCGGTATCGGCGAGCGTCTCCAGTGCCTGATCGAAGCGCGCGGCGTATGCCGCACGCTCCGCGTCCGCCCAGCGCTCGAACTCCGCCGCGTCGCGCAGATGGAAGCCGTCGAGGAACGGGCCTGCATATAGGGCGACCGCGCGCTCGGGGGCGCCGGCGACCAACGCCGCGTCGAAGTCGGCGACGTCGCTCTGCACGAACTCGGGATTGAGGCGCAGGTCGGTGACCCCGATGAGGAGGTCGGGCGCACCGAGTTGTTGCCGGATGGCGTGGACCAGCTGTTTTAGCGCGCCGCGGGCCCGAGTCTCGTCGCTCTCCGACCACAGGGCGGCCAGGAGCTTGTCTCGGCTCAGCCCACGATCGCCCGCGACCGCGAGCAACGTCAGCAGCGCCAGCGCCTTGCGTTGGCCGGACAGGCCGTCGAGTCGCGTCCCGTCGCGCTCGATCGCGGCGGTTCCGAACGCCTGAAGCCGGAACATCCGCACCACCTCGTCACCGGTTAGCCGGACCTCACCCGCATCTAACCGGGCATTCGTAGTTACATCGCGTTCGCTGGAACGGCAATGCGCACTGGCCTCCGGCGCGCTCGCGGCGATCGACGTCAACGGCAGTGAAAACCCGGCGCTCGACATCTACCAGCGGAGAACCCCATGCAACCGAGCCCACGCACCTACCGAGCGTTCCTAGTCGCGCTGATGATGCTGACAGCGTCCGCATTCCAATCGGCGCGAAGCACGCTGGAGGTGGCGGGAGAGCTGACGCTCGTCACGAGCTCGGCTGGTCCCGGGCGGGACGCTAGAGGACGAGACGCATGGATCAGCGGTGCCACCGGATCGAATCGGAGCACCGGTAAAAGCGAGTTCATGAACCGGGCGGCGGTGGTCACGGCCGACACGTCTCTCCTGGTCGCCGGAACTGGACCACATCAGGGCACTATCACGATGGCGGACGGGGCGAATCGCCTGATCTGCGCCTGGAGAGGACGGGTGACGACGGTCATGGGTGCCGACGGTACCCCGCGCAGCACCTCCGTGGGCACCTGGACGGTGCTCAGCAGCTCCGGCCGCTACGCCGGTGCGACCGGGCGCGGCACGTACACGGGCCGCTACGCGTCGTCGACGACGTCGGTGATGGAGTGGGCGGGCATGATCACTCCCTGACGCAGTCCGGGAGCGCCAGGCCCGCGGTCGCCATTCCGATCATCCTCTCGAGCGGTACCGGTCCGCGGCCACCCGTCGCAGCATCATCAACTTCGTCCACGCCCGCCAACACAGGACCGTCCATGTTCCGCTTGAGAACGTTCGGCGCATTGGCCCTCGAGAGCGATGGCGCTCCGTGCACCGGCCCCGCCACGCAGCGACGCCGACTCGCGCTCCTCACGCTGCTCGCCGCCAGCGAGACGGGCGTTGCCCGTGCGCGCATCAGGAGCTATCTGTGGCCAGAGGCCGACGAGCATCGCGCCCGCCATTCGCTCGACGATGCACTCTCCGAGTCCCAACAGCGGCTTTACCTCGCCGCTCGGTCACGGAGCTCGATGCCTGGGTCGTTGCCGCGCTGGGAATCGCCTGACCATTCTTGACCAAGAGGTTCGACGACAAGGGTTGAGTGGGCTTGCAGTCCGGCTGGGCGTGGTCGTGGGGATCCGACTCACCGCACCGCCGCGGCCGCCGCGCGCCCCGCGATCCGACCGCTGAACAGGCAGCCGCCAAGGAACGTCCCCTCGAGCGAACGGTACCCGTGCATGCCGCCGCCGCCGAACCCCGCGACCTCACCG
>JBDSDB010000068.1:0-6029 GCA_039920785.1 Gemmatimonadaceae bacterium | reverse complement strand
GACGACGAGCGGCTGAGGGAGCGAACGTCCGGCGACGCCCGTTTGCCCCGCGCCGCCGATGGCCACGAGCCGCGCAGGAGGCGGGACGAGCGTGATCGCCGCCGAAGCGGAGAGCCCCGACGGGGAGATCGCCGTGATGGCGGCGATGCCGCGCTTGCCTGTGCCGCGGAGCTCCGCCGCCGCGTCGCCGGTCCCGGTGACGGTGGCCAGCATCGTATCGCTCGACGTCCAGCGGACGAGAAGATCGGGGACCGCACGGCCCGCCGCGTCGAGCGCCGTGGCGACGACCGTGGCGCCAGCGGTCGAGGTGATGGTTGCATCGGAGGCCTTCACGGTCATCGTGCGCGCCTCGCGTCCCGGTCCGGAATACTCGAGCGCGATCGACGGCGGCGTCGCGCCCGGAAGGCCGTTCGCTCGGGCGATGACGAGCCGCGTGCCGCTGAAGAACACCACGCTGCGCACGTCGCGCAGCTCGATCAGCGCGGTGAACGTCTGCTCGCTGCCCTGCATCCGCACCGTGAGGTCCATGTGCAGCGTGTCCTGCGTGATCGGGAAGCTGAATACGGTGTCCTTCGCCACGCTGCCGTCGGCAGCAGTGAGGCGGATGCGCACGTTCGTCACGTCGAAGCCGAACTCCGTCAGACGGCGATACGCGCGCGCCGCATCGGCGCTGAAGCTGGGCGTGAGCGCGATCCTGGCAGCGGTGCGCGCTGTTGCGTCGTCGCGCGACGGACCGGTCGGGGCGTCGGTGCACGTGATCGCCACGAAGACGAGAGCGAACAGTCCAACGGCACGGAGGGTCGGACGCATCGAGAAGGGCGCGGAGGGAGGTCGGCGCCCATCAGGGCGGACACGCGACGGACTGGCGTCTGCGGGTCACGCGAGAGGGAGTTACCGTCGGGCGCGCATGACGTATAGGGACGCGCGCGGGAGGGGCCGGTCACGTCGAGGCGATGGGACGATGCGTCCCGTCGGCCTCGTTTCGAGCAGCGTCAATACGAGAAGATGTCAGCGATCGCCGTCTTGAAGTTGCCCACCTGCGGGAGGATCGCGTCCTCGAGCTGCGGAGCGTAGCCCACGAACGTGTCCGTGCTCGCCACACGTTTCACCGGCGCATCGAGCCATGCGAAACAGTCGTCGGCGATCCGCGCGGCGATCTCGGCGCCGTAGCCCCACGAGATGGCGTCCTCGTACGCGACGATGACGCGGTTCGTGCGCTTCACACTCTCGTACACTCGCTCGCTATCCCACGGTGACAACGAGCGCAGATCGATCACCTCGGCGTCGATGCCGTGCTCCTCGTGCATCTGGTTGGCCGCGGTGAGCGCGCGCTGAACTGTGGCGCCGTACGTCACGATGGTCACGTCCGAGCCGCCGCGCACCGTGCGCGCCTTGCCGAACGGGATCATGAACTCCGGTCCGGGGTTCACCGCCTTGTTGTACGTCTGGCGATAGAGGTGCTTGTGTTCCAGGAAGATCACCGGATCGTCGCAGCGGATCGCGGTGCGCAGCAGCCCGTTCGCGTCGAGCGCGTTGGACGGGCAGACGACACGCAAGCCCGGACAGTGCGTGAACAGCGACGCGCCCGTCTGTGAGTGGTAGAGGGCACCGCGGATGTAGCCGCCGTAGGTCACGCGAATCACCACCGGGGCGGCGAACGCGTTGTTGGAGCGCCAGCGCATCGTCGCCAGCTCGTCCCGGATCTGCATGTACGCGGGCCAGATGTAGTCGAAGAACTGTATCTCGACCACCGGTTTGAACCCGCGAATCGCCAGGCCGATCGCGCGGCCGACGATGTTCGCCTCGGCGAGCGGGGAGTTGAACACGCGCGCGCTGCCGAACTCCTTCTGCAGACCCCACGTCACCTTGAACACGCCGCCCTTGCCCTTCACGCGCGGCAGGTTGGCTTCGCGCGACGCGTCGGCGACGTCCTGGCCGAAGATGAGCATCTTCGGGTCGCGCCGCATCTCGTCCTTCATGCAGACGTTCAGCAGGTCGACCATCGTCGTCGGAGTGCCCTCGGCGCTCGCCGAGTGCTCGGTGTCGAACGACGCCGACGTGGGATCCACGTCCGGCGAGTAGACGAAGTCGCGGGCGGTGTCCCCCGCCGGCTGCGGCTGCGCGAGTGCGTCGTCCGTGGCCGCGAGCACCACCTCGTCGACCTCTGTCTGGATGGCGAGCAGCTCCTCGGAGGTGGCGTAACCTTGTGCCGCAAGCCACGCCGGGAATCGCGCCACGGGGTCGCGCATCGCGTCGGCCTCGCGCTCCTCGGCGGGGCGGTACATCACCTCGTCGTCGGACAGGGAGTGCGAGTACGGCCGGATCACGTGGGCATGTACCAGCGCGGGTCCCTTCCGCGTGCGCGCATGCTCCACGGCGCGCTGCATCGCGCCGTAGCTCGCCACCAGATCGCAGCCGTCCACCTCTTCCACGTAGAGTCCCGGAAAGGAGCCCACCAGCTTGGAGATCGATCCGCCCGGAGTGTTCACCTCCACCGGGACGGAGATCGCGTACCCGTTGTCCTCGATGAGATAGACCACCGGGAGGCTGAGGTTGCAGGCCGAGTTGAGCGACTCCCAGAACTCGCCCTCGGAGGTCGTGCCGTCGCCGGCGGATACGAGCACGACTTCGTCCGCGTGGAATCCCTCGGTCTGGTCGAGCAGCTTGGCGCGGAGGGTCGCCTCTGCGCTGCCCACGGCGTGGAGGAACTGGGTGCCTGTGGGCGAGGAGGCGGAGACGATGTTGAGCGGCGCGCTACCCCAGTGGCTGGGCATCTGGCGCCCGCCCGAGGCCGGATCGTTGGCCGCGCCGACCGCCTCGTAGAGCATCTCGGCCGGGGTGACGCCGAGTGCGAGGCAGAGCGCCCGATCGCGATAATAGAGGTAGAACCAGTCGAAGCCGGGCCGGAGCACCAGACCGGCGGCGCAGAGCACCGCCTCGTGGCCGGCGCCCGAGATCTGGAAGAAGATCTTGTTCTGCCGCTTGAGCTGGATCTCCTTGTCGTCCAGCCGGCGCGACAGGAGCATGGTCCGGTACGCGGCCACCAACTGGTCGCGGGAGAGTCCGGCGGCGCTCTTGCGCTCGGCGCGGGTCTGAGTGGCCATGCGACACCGTCTCGGGTGAATGAGCTGCGGTAGTGGAAGATAGTCCTCGGGTTCTGGCCGAGACAGCGGAGTCTGCAGCGCCTTGACAGCGGGCCCCATGCGAGCCGACTCTTAACTCCTCCCCATCCCCGCACGATGCCACCCCTCCGCCGCGCGCGCAGCCTCGCTGTCGTGCTCTCGATTTCGTTAGCCGGCATCTCGTGCCGCGATCTAACCGGTTCGACCGGTCAGGGTCGGATGGCGCCTACGGCTGCCGCGCTTGCGATCTCTTCGGTGCTGCCGACTGAAGAGGGCGAGCCGGTCATCCCCGTTCGACTCGCGCGGGTCCGTCTGTTTCGCCTGCCGACCGAGAGGCCAGAGCGGGCGATTCTCGACACCGTCCTGCCATTCGACGACGCGAGCTCTCGCACGCTCAGCCTCGACCTGACACTCACGATGGTGAGCGAGCGGTTCGGCATCGAGCTCTCGCTGCTCGACGACCGGGCGCAGGTGATCTACCTGGCGCGCGACACGGTGATTGCGTACACCGCGGGCGCCGCGCCGCACGTGAAGCCCATCGTGTTGCGCTACGCCGGACCCGACACTGCCGTAACGCGCCTTGCACTGGTACTGAACGAGACGTCGATTTCGATTGGCGACGCGGTGCCGCTGCGCGTGGACGCGTTCCTCTCGAGCGGCGCGAAGACGAACGCCTGGGTTGGATTCGCAGTGCATGGCTCGACGGCGATCACCGTCGACCAAACCGGCGTGCTGAGGGCGCGCGCTCCAGTGCCGAAAGGTTCGGCGTGGATCGTGGCGCGCCTCGCGACGGGACTCGCCGACTCGGTGACGATCGGCGCGGTGGTGCCGGCGGTGAACCTCAACGTCAGTCCATTGGATGGTGTCACGACGGTCGGTGGGCGGCTCCGGCTCACGTCGACCGCGTTCGACTCTACCGGTGCGCTGCTCGCCGATCGCGAACCCAGTTGGACCAGTTCGGATCCATCGATCGCGACGGTGTCCGACGGCGTCGTGACGGGCAAGAGTCCCGGGATGGTGCAGATCACGGCGCGCTCGGAGCGAGCCACCGCCAGAACGGTCGTGACGGTCACACCGCTAAGCGTCTCGCGCATCGTGGTGAGCCCGGAGGCGATCTCCATCGTCGCCGGATCCACCGTGCCCGTGTCAGTGCGTCCTTTCAGCGAGAACGGGTTCGCGGTACCGGGACGCACGGCGCGCTGGGTGGTGCGCAACACTGGCGTCGCGACGGTCACGCCAGAGAGGGATTCGGCAGAGAGTGCGGTCGTCGTGCGCGGAATCGCTCCCGGCACGACCTCGCTTGTCGTGACCGTCGACGGGTTCGAGGTGAGTGTTCTCGTTGTGGTAAAGCCGAAAGTTGCTGGCCGTGTGACGATCGTTCCGAGCGCGGTCACGCTGCTCGTCGGCGAGAGCGTCTCGCCGGCCGTGGCCGTACGCGATCTCGATGGCGTGTTTCAACCGGGGCGTGCGGTGACGTGGAAGAGCCTTGCTTCCGCCATCGCCACCGTCGACGCGGCGGGAATGGTGACGGCCAGGTCGACTGGTTTCGCGGAGGTCGTAGCGACGGTGGACGGTGCGTCGGATACGATGTCCGTGACGGTGCGACGGATCAGCCGCATGTCGATCGTCCAGACGACGACCGCGATCAACGCGCGCGGAGAGCTCGTGCTCACTTACGCGCTCCGGGCGCTCGACCAGAACCTCGCCGTGATCGATGAGCAGGAAGCCGATTGGACGATCAAGGGGTCCTCCGAGTTGATGGATAGCGCGGGGAGCACCACTCGCGTCACGGTGCATGGGACTCTCCCGTCGGTCCTCACCGCGACCGTTGGAGACATCCAGGCGACGATTGCCGTCGAAGCCCCCGGCGTGCTCTCCACTCAGACGCACTAGGCCACATGCCAGCGGCTCCGCCGCCGACCTGTCCATTCTGCGACGTCATCCGCGGGGCGGGCGAGGTGTCGATGTGCTACGAGGACAGCGACGTGGTCGCGTTCATGGACATTCAGCCCGTGAACGCGGGTCACGTGCTCCTCGTCCCGCGCGAGCACTACGAGTCCTTGGAAGACATCCCGCACGCGCTCTCCACACACCTGTTCGACGTCGCCATGCAACTCGCGCCCGTGGTGATGCACGTCGGCGGCGCGGACGGCATGAACATCATCGTCAACAGCGGCGCCGCCGCGGGACAGGACGTGTTTCACTTTCACGTGCACGTGATTCCCCGCCGACGCGGCGACGGCTTCGACGTGCCGCTCCCGTTCTCTGGCTCGCTGATGCCCGACCGCACGGTGCTCGATGCGAACGCCGCGCGGATCATCTCGACGTTACGCGATCCGGTCGCGCTGCGTCCAGATCGTAGGACCGTCGACGAGGAGCGACGCACGTCGACGAGCTGACGACGTGACGCGGCATGTTCTGCCTCTTGCGCGAATGGCACGTCGACTGCACTAATGGGGCAGCGAGAAGAACCATCCCGCTCTCCCGACGCACCCGGAGGCGAATGAGCACGAGTTCCCTGCGTTGCACGATGCAGTGGGCGATGCGAGCGCGGCGAGCGCGACGCACGTGTCTTCGTCACCGGCGCAACGCCGATCTCAGTGTGCGACACCCCGCGTGAGGGAACCTCCCTCCGCGGGGTGTCGTCTTTTTCAGCGAGGTGAGATTGCCCGCTCGACACGGTCATCGCGTCACGCTTCCTCGCGCACCGCGCGCGCCCCGCGGTCTCGTGCGCCGCGTCCGGCACCTCGTCCCAGCCGAGCATAAGCGAGCGATCAAGCTCGCTGCGCTGCGAGACTGTGGACGACGCTGCGTGTACTGCGCGGCTCCGCTCGAATACGCGCGCGCCACGCTCGACCATGTCTATCCGCTCGCGAAGGGGGGCACGCACACGTCCGGCAACGTCGT
>JBDSDB010000067.1:0-13792 GCA_039920785.1 Gemmatimonadaceae bacterium | reverse complement strand
GCGGCAACATGATGCGGAGATCGCCGTGCATCGCCGCGCGCAGCAGCGCGCGCAGCTGCGTGCGGAACATCTCGGGCTGGTCGAGGCACATGCGGATGGCGCGCCATCCGAGAAACGGATTGGCCTCCGTGGGGAATCCGCCAATCGGCAGCTTGTCGCCGCCGATGTCGAAGGTCCGGATGACGACGGGCATCCCCGCGAACGCCTCGAGCACACGACGATATGCGCGATACTGCTCGTCCTCGTCCGGCATGTTCGGCCGGCCCACGACGAGGAACTCCGTCCGCATGAGACCCACACCTTCGGCGCCGCTCCGCGCGCCGGCTTCGGCGTCTTCCGGAATGTCGACGTTGGCGCGCAGGATCACCCGAACTCCGTCGAGCGTGATCGCCTCGAGTGACGCGAGCTCGGCGAGCGCTTCCTCCGCCACCTGCTCTTCGCGCTGCCGCTCATGATACGCCGCGATCTCCTCGTCCGTCGGATTGATCGCCAGCATTCCGGTGCCGCCGTCGAGCACCACGCGCTCTCCGCCGTGCAACTCCGTCGTCGCCGTGCGCAGCCCCACGACGGCGGGGAGCCCGAGTGAGCGCGCGAGGATCGCGACATGCGCCGTGCGTGTGCCGGCGTCGGTCGCGATCGCGGCGATGGATGACCGGTCGAGCTGCACGGTCAGGCTCGGCGTGAGATCGTGCGTGACGAGGATCGCGTTGGACCCAGGCGGCAGCGCCACCGGATCGTGGTCGGGCAGATCGAGCAGTAGTGAGAGGACGCGGATGTGCACGTCGGTGAGATCGCCGACGCGCTCGCGCAGCATCGGCGCAGCATGCTTCGCGAAGCGGCTGCGCCATTCCAGCATCACCACGTCGAACGCCTTCGCGGCGCCGAGGTTCTGCCGGATCAACTCTTCGACGCCGCGAATGAGCGCCTCGTCGGCGAGGATCGAGAGCTGCACGTCGAAGATCGCCGCTTCCTCCGCACCCGCAGTCGTCTCGACACGCACGCGCAGCTGATGCAGCCGCTCCCGCGCTCGCGCGAGGGCGGCCTGCAGGCGGTCGATCTCCGCGGGGATCCCCTCGTCGGTGACGATTCGGTGACGGACGTCCGGCACCTCCCAGCGCAGGAGGTACGCGTAGCCGACGACGATGCCCGGCGAGGCGGGGATCCCCTGGATCTGTCGCTCCACTACCGCTCCCCGAACTTGTTCGCGATGAGCGTCGCCAGCGCATCGACGGCCTGCTCGGCGTCGGTGCCCTCGGCGCGCAGCCGCACGGAGGCGCCGCATTCCGCGGCGAGCATCATGACGCCCATGATGCTCTTGCCATTGACCTCGAGCTCATCGCGCGCGAGGGTGATCTCGCTCGTGAACTTCGCGGCGATCTTCACGACCTCCGCGGCGGGCCTGGCATGCAAGCCGTTCTTGTTCAGGATCTGGACGGTTCGTTCGACCATCAGCGGGCCACCGAGACGAGGGCGAAGAGGGCGATCAGCACGAGCACGAGCTTCCAGCCTTCCACACGGCCGTGCAGCCGGACGAGTCCCACGGCGATGACGGCGCCGCAGGCCAGCGCGCCGATGAACAGCGGGCCGCGAAATCCGAGGATGCGCGACGCCGCCAGCGGGATCGCCACTCCCGCTACCGCCGCGGCCGCTCGCGCAATGTACGCTGGTCCCTGACGCAGCACCGGATTGGCGAGCGCGCTCGCTACGCCGAGCCCGTACTTCCACCCGACGTAGAGCCCCCACACTCGAACGCCAAAATGGCCGGCGTTGTACAGGCCGAGGAAGAGAAGGACGACCGTCATCGGCGCGGCACCAAAGCCGAACGCCACGAGCGCAACGAGCGAAGAGAACGGGAGCCAGCCGGCCCAGATCAGCCGATCACCCACGCTGCCGAGCGGACCGCAGAGCGCCGTGCGAAAGCGCTCGATCCGTTCGGGTGGCACTCCACTGAGCTCGGCGCGAGCGAGCGCGCCGACGGCGACTGACGTGAGGTAGGGATGCGCGTTGAAGTACGCGCTTTCCCGAGCCATCGCCGCCTTGAACGCGTCCCCATGCACACCGCCCGGCAGGCGGCGCAGCGCTGGTTCCAGGGCGAAACCGACGCCGTTCCCGAGCAGCGTCTCGTAGTTCCACGAGCCCTGGATGGCCAACAGTCGGCCGAACACGCTCATCCAGGTCATCGCCGAGACGGGCGGCGTGGCGGCGTGCACGGGGACCGGTCGCGAAGACGATGCCGCGGTCATCCGAAGCTCAGGAGGAGGAGCCCGACCATCAACCCGGCGGCGAAGTACCAGCGCGCTCCGCGCGCCGAGTGGAAGATGGTCCACGCGGCAGCGGCGGCCACGGCGCAGGCCGCACCAGCGGTCACGGCGCGGGAGAGCATGCCGTCGAACGACCAGAGCGCGATCATCGCCCGAGCGAGGGGAAAGAGCAGCCAGTACGCCAGGCCGGTGAGCAGTATCGCGCGCGTGAGGTCGGAGGTGAGGCCCGCGAGCTGTAGCCCGATCACGGTGCCGCGCGAGCCGCGCTCCAACGCGCCCCGTTTCCGCCCGGCGAGCCACGCGTTCCACTCACGAAGCTTCACGAGCGTCCAGCCGCCCACCCATGCCGTCGCCAGCGCCATGAGCACGCCGATGGTGATCGCGCCTGGCGCCTGCATGTGCACCGCTCCGGCGATGGCGCCCCCCACGACCGCCGCCGAGCCCCACTCCGGGTACCGCGACGCGCCGAAGGGGAGCGTGGCGAGTGCGATGAGCTCGAGGGTGGCGCCGGTGAGCATCCCCGTCGTCGAGTCGCCGACGAACGCACCGGCGACGGTGCCCGCGACGAGCGGCCGCGAGATCATCATCTGCGGGAAGCAGACGACGTCGAGCCCGAGCACGCCGCCGAGCAGGGCGACCGGCAGGACCTCGATCATCGATCCTCCGCGTCGGCGAACATCTCCTCCAGCGGCACGGCCCGCGCCGCCGGCACATCCTGCGCCGTGACGAGGGCGCCGAGTGCGGCGACCTCGCGCAGCGCGCGCTGCTCGTCGGGCGTGAGGAAGACGTAGCGCAGGAACTGACGCCGGCCGGCGCGATGATGGATCCCGCCGACATTGACCTCGCGCACACCCGCCGTGCGCACGAGCGCGTGCATCGTGACGATGTCGCCAGTCAGCAAGATGCCCGGATCGGTCTCGAGGCGATATCGATCGAGGATCGGCGCGGCATCGGCCACGGAGTGAAAGCGCACTTCCATCTCGGGCGGTACGCCCATGCGATAGAGATCCTTCTCCCAATCGCTGTCGGCCACTGCGTCGTCGACGAGCACGATGAACTTCACGTCGAGCGGCTGGCCCCATCCGACGACGACCTGCCCGTGAATCAGCCGATCGTCGATGCGATTGAGGACGAGCGTCACGCCGGACCTCCGACCACCGTCATCGCGCTGCGGCCCCGTTCCACCGATGCGCGCGCCGCCTCGACGGGATCGGGCTCGCGGGACATCGTGAAGTCGAGCAGCATCGGGAGATTGGTGCCCGAGACGAGCACCACGTCGGCAGTCTCGCGCAGCAGCCGCCGCGCGGCCATCGTGCAGCTTCCCGCCTGCAGATCCGTGAAGATGACGTGCGCGCCCGTGGCGAGGAGGCGTTCGCGCAACAGCTGCTGGATGTCCTCCCCACAGAGTCCCTTGACCTGGATCGGTTCGAGCACCGCGCCTTGTCCGGTGATCGCGTCCACGGCCGACACGAGACCGGCCGCGAAGTCGCCGTGACCGGCCACGAGCGCGCGCGTCACGCCGTCACTCATGATCCTCACGCAGGTAGCGGTTGATCTCGGCCTTGTCGTGCATCTGCTTGATCAACGCGGCGTTGAAGCGCTCGGCGGGATCGATGCCGCTCCACTTGAGCAGATGATGCATGGCGATCACCTCGGCGATGACGGTGATGTTCTTGCCGGGGTTGAGCGGCACGGTGATACGCGGTGTCGGGACGCCGAGGATGTCGGTGCTCTCACCGTCGAGGCCCGTGCGCTCCACCACCGCGTCGTGCCGCCACTCCTCGAGCTGGACGACCACCTCGATGCGCTTCTGCTGCCGCACGGCACGGATGCCGAAGATGGCGGGGATGTCGACCAGCCCGAGCCCGCGAATCTCCATGTAGTGACGCTGCAGCTCGTGCCCGCGGCCGATGAGGATGTCGCCGGCACGCCGGCGCACGATCACCAGATCGTCGGCGACGATGCGATGCCCGCGCTCGACGAGGTCGAGCACGCACTCCGACTTGCCGATTCCGCTCTGGCCGATGAAGAGCAGCCCGACGCCGTACACGTCGGCCAGCGATCCGTGGATCGTCGTCTGCGGCGCGAATGCGTCGTCGAGCCACGGCTTGACGCGATTGTAGAACTCGTTCGTCTTGAGCGCCGAGCGCATTATAGCCACGTTCGCCTTGCTCGCCTCCTCGACGACGTCGCCCGGCAGCTCCAACCCCTTCGTGACGAATACGCACGGAACGGGAAAGCTGAAGAACTGCGCGAGGTGCGCGCGGCGCGTGGTGCTGTCGAGCGAGAAGAGATACGTGACCTCCGTTTCGCCGAACACCTGCAGCCGCTTGGCGACGAAGCGCTGGACGTAGCCGGCGAGCGCGAGGCCCGGACTCGAGATGTCGGCGCCGCTGACGAGGCGTTCCAAGCCTCCGGTGCCGGGCACTCGCTCCAGCTCGACGAGCTCGCGCAGCTGCTCGAAGATCGCGCCGACGGTCAGCTCAGTTGGCACGGGAGCCCGGATGAGCGTGAATGCGACGCGCACGAGGCACGCGACGCGCGCGGCAAGGAAGTGAAGAGCTGGTCATTGCAGTGGCCGTCGCGAGGTGAGCACTCGATACAGGTGCGCCGCCGTCTCGTCCGCGGCGCGCTCCCAGGTGAAGGTCTCGGCGAAGCGGCGCGCGTTCTCGCCGAGTCGCGCAACGAGGCTGGCGTCGGCAGCGAGGCGGCCCATCGCGGCGGCCATCGCGGCCGCGTCGCCGTGACGCACCAGATAGCCCGTCTCACCGTCGAGCACGGACTCGCGGATGCCGGGCGAGTTCGACGCGACCACCGGCGTGCCGCACGCGGCGGCTTCGAGATTCGTGATGCCCCATCCCTCCTTCGGCGACGCGAAGACGAGGGCCCACGCGCGTCGCAACAGGCGCAGCTTCTCCTCCTCACTGATGCGCCCAAGAAACCGCACGCGCTCGCCGAGGTCAAGCGATGTGCAGAGACGCTCGAGGGAAGATTGATAGTCGCCCGCGCCGGCGATCTCGAGCTGAGCGGTGGGATGTCCGAGCGCAGCGAAGGCGGCAATCACGTGCTGTACACCTTTGTAGCGCTTGAGCCGTCCGAGATACGCGAAGACCGGGGTGGCGGCTCGCCCGCCCGCGCACGGCGTGTACGTCACCGTGTCGATGCCGGGATAGATCACCTCGACGGCCGAGCGGGGGATGCCACGCTCGGCGAGATCCGCCGCCGTGCTGACGCTGATCGCCTCGAACGGGATGCCGCGATAGGCGCGACCAAGTGGGCGCTCGGCGAGCCAGACCGCGGAAGCAAGCGGTGGCGCGAGCTCCTGGAACGCCGTACTCCCGAACAGGTGCGGCACCAGGGCGACGACCGGCGGGCCGCCCCACGTCGGGGTGTACAGCGGCACCTTGTTGATGTCCTCGAGCAGCAAGTCGAAGCCGGCGCCGGCGAGTGCGCGCCGGAAGTGCGAGCGAGCTAGAAACGGGAAGGTGTACCGCGTCCCGACGCGCACGACGCTCATCCCGTCGAGCGAGGTACGCGGTGCACAGCCCGGCCAGCCGCCGCACAACAGCGTGATCTGATTTCCGTGCGCGGCCAACCGACCGAAGATCTCGTGCAGATGAATCTCCGCGCCACCGGCGAGTGGATTCTCGCGATCCTGCCAGTTGACGATGAGCAGCCGCACTACATCCGCCCCATGCGCCGCGCGAGCGCGTCCAGCACGCCGTTGACGAACTTGGCGCTCTGGGTGCTGCCGAACCGTTCGGCGAGCGTGACCGCCTCCTGAATGACGACGCGCGGCGGTGTCTCGCCGATCGTCAGCTCGGCGGCGGCCATGCGGAGGACACATCGCTCCACGGCGCCGATGCGCTCCATGCGCCAGTTCGTCGTCACGTCGGCGAGCTCCGCGTCGAGCTCGCCCTGCTTCTCTGCGACGAGCCGGACGATGGGGCCGGCGACGCGGCGCTCCTCAGGGGTGACGGCGAGATCGTCCCACATCTGCGAGGCGACCCGCTCCAGATCCTTCCCGCCGCGCATGTCCCACGCGTAGAGCGCCTGGAGTGCGCGGGCGCGCGCCCGCGTCTCAACCCTCGTTCGCGCCATCGAGCCGTTCGAACAGGTCCGCCATCTCGAGCGCCGCGACGGCCGCGTCCCACCCCTTGTTGCCGTGCTCACCGCCCGCGCGCGACTCCGCCTGCTCCATCGTGTCGGTGGTGAGAAGGCCGAAGCCGATGGGGATTTCGTACTCCGTGCTCGCGTCGGCGAGCCCGCGCGAGGCCTCGCCGGCGACGTAGTCGAAGTGCGGCGTCTCGCCGCGCACCACGGCGCCCACGACGACGAGCGCATTGTAGCGCTCCGTGGCCGCGAGGCGGCGCGCGGCGAACGGCAGCTCCCACGCGCCAGGAACCCAGACGAGATCGACGTCTTCCGCCGCTGCGCCGTGCCGCACGAGCGCGTCCATCGCGCCCTCGGCCAGCTTCTCGGTGATGTGGTGATTGAACCGGGAGGCGAGCACGGCGTAGCGCCGGCCCTCTCCGTTCACGATCCCGTTGAACTCCGCCATTGATCGATCAGGAAGCGAGGAGATGCCCGAGCTTGTCGCGCTTTGTTCCGAGATAGCCGGCGTTCTCGATGTTCTCCGGCTGGACGATGGGCACGCGCTCGTCGACGCGAAGGCCATAGCCTTCGAGACCCACCATCTTGCGCGGGTTGTTCGTGATCGGACGGATCGAGGTCAACCCGAGGTCGAGCAGGATCTGCGCACCGATGCCGTAGTTGCGCAGGTCGGGCGCGAAGCCGAGCCGCTCGTTCGCCTCCACCGTGTCGGCGCCAGCGTCCTGCAGCTCGTAGGCCTTGAGCTTGTTGAGCAGGCCGATGCCGCGACCCTCCTGGTCGAGGTAGACGATCGCGCCGCGCCCCTCCTGCTGGATCATCTGCATCGCCGTCTCGAGCTGCCAGCCGCAGTCGCAGCGCATGGAGTGGAAGACGTCGCCGGTGAGGCACTTGGAATGCATGCGCACCAGGACGCCCTCGCCGCTGGAGACGTCGCCGTAGGTGATGGCCACGTGCTCGTGCATGTCGACGTCGTTCTTGTAGCCGAACACCTTCCACGTGCCGTACGGCGTGGGCATGCGCGCCTCGGCCACGCGATGCACGAGGCGCTCGGTGCGGAGGCGATGCGCGACGAGCTGCGCGACGGTGATGAAGGTGAGACCATGCTCTCGCGCGAATGCTTCGAGCTGCGGACGCTTGGCCGTGCTGCCGTCGTCGTTGAGCACCTCGCAGATCACTCCGGCCGGATAGACGCCGGCCAGCCGCGCGAGATCGACCGCGGCCTCGGTGTGGCCGACGCGCTGGAGCACGCCGCCATCGCGCGCGCGGAGCGGAAAGACGTGGCCGCCGCGCCGCAGGTCGGCCGGCACGGTGGCCGGATCGACGGTCACCTTGATCGTCGTCGCGCGGTCCTGCGCGCTGATCCCCGTGGTGACACCGAAGCGCGGGCTCGCGTCGACGCTCACCGTGTACGCGGTGCGGTACTCGTCCAGGTTGCTCTCCGCCATCGGCGTGAGGCCGAGCTGGTCGACGCGCTCGCCGGTGAGGGCGAGGCAGATCAGGCCGCCCGCGCGCTTGACCATGAAGGTCACGAGCTCCGGCGTGATCAGCGACGCGGCGCAGACGAGGTCACCCTCGTTCTCCCGATCCTCGTCGTCCGCGACGATGACGAGCTTGCCCGCCGCAAAATCGGCGATCGCTTGATCTATGGTTGAGAATGGCATGGCAGTCATCGCAGAAGGAGCGGTCGTCGAGCGTCACGACCGATCATCGGTCGGCCGCGTAGGGCGCGACGAGCTGTCGCACGTACTTCCCGATCATGTCCGCCTCGACGTGCACACCGCCGCCCGGCTGCAATGTGCCGAGTGTGGTGTGCGTCCAGGTGAACTCGATGAGCGACAGTTGAAGAATCCCCGGTGCGGGGAGGGCGTTCACCGTGAGGCTCACACCGTCGACGGCCACGGAGCCATGCGGCACCATGAGCGGCTCCAGCTCCTCCGGCACGCGAATGTCGACCAGCAGCGCGTCCTCGCGGCGACGCACCGATTCCACCGATCCGACCGCGTCCACGTGGCCCTGCACCATGTGGCCGCCGAGGCGGTCGCCGAGCCGCATGGCGCGCTCGAGATTCACTCGGCGGCCCGGCAGCCAATCGCCGATGGTCGTCCGCTCCAGCGTCGTGACGATGGCCGCAACGTTGAACCAGCCCTCGCCCGACTCGCGCACCGTGAGGCATGCGCCGTTCACCGCGATGCTCTCGCCATCGGCCAGACCGGAGTACCGGGACGCGATGCGCAGCTCGCGCCCCGCCTCCGTCCGCTCGATACGCTCGACGACGCCGACGTCGTCAACCAGCCCGGTGAACATTCAAATAGCTCCGGCCTCCATCACACGGGAGGCGCATAGATCGTCATCTCGTCGTCCCCGAGCCGCTGGGTGTGCACGACGCGCCACCGAACGGCCTCCGACACCCGCGTGGCCGGAACCGCGCCGAACGCGTTGAGCGCGCCGCCCCCGAGCACGAGGGGTGCTCGAAAGATAACCAGGCGGTCGACCAGCGCCTCCTGGAGGAACGCGGACGCCAGCGTCGCCCCGCCTTCGACGAGGAGCGAGCGGATCCCGCGCTTGCAGAGCGCCTCGAGCGCCCCGCCGAGCGTCGCCGCGTGCACGAGCGTGACGCCCATGTGCTCGAGCGCCGCCGCGTGTGCGGGATCCGGCGCCCAGCAGACGTCGATCACCGGCACGGCGAAGGCGGTTCTCGCCAGATTCGACGCGCTGGGTAGCCGCGCCGACGTGTCGAACACGACGCGCGACGGCGGAACACGCGGCGGCGGCGCGTCACGGACGGTGAGATGCGGATCATCGGCAATCACCGTCCCGATCCCGACCGCTACCGCGTCGACGCCCGCGCGAAGTCGATGTCCCTCGCGCCGGGCCAACTCGCCGGTGAGCCAGCCGGGCTCGCGGGTGTGATCGGCCATCGCGCCGTCGAGCGAGAGCGCGACCTTGAGCTGCACGAACGGCCGTGTGCTCGTCAACGCGTGGAAGAAGGGCGCGTTGAGCTCTCGCGCCACCGATTCCTCGACGCCGAGCGTGACGTCGACGCCGGCCTCGCGGAGGCGCGCAGCACCGCCGGCCGCCGCCGCGCTCGGATCCGCGCACGCGGCGACCACGCGGCCTACACCGGCGGCGAGGAGCGCGTCGGTGCACGGAGGCGTCTTGCCCTGGTGGTTGCACGGCTCGAGCGTGACGTACATCGTCGCGCCGCGCGCCGCATCGCCCGCCGCGCTGAGTGCTTCCACTTCCGCGTGCGCCGCGCCGAATGCGGTGTGCCAGCCCTCGCCCACCACCACGCCGTCGCGCACGAGGACGGCGCCGACCATCGGGTTCGGCGCCGTGTGTCCCCACCCGCGCGCGGCCAGCGCGAGCGCGCGGCGCATCCAGACGCCGTCGTCGGGCGGCGCCGCGCGCTCGGCGGTCATGCGCTAGCGGGCGATGCGAATGCCCAACGAGCCGTAGGGGCGCGACTTGTCGGCGCGTCCGGTCTGGAACTCGTTGTAGGTATCCACCGTTCCACCGGACACCTGGCCAACCTCGGCGATGACCTTGAACAGCGGAAGGTTGAGCGAGAGATCGAGAAAGTAGTTGGTGCGCGTCAACTTCTGCGAGAACAGGATGACGTCCGACCGCTGCGGAGGCAGGCCGGGCAGCGTCTTTGCGGTCGCCTGCACGTTGGCGGTCTGGTCGTACTTGTCCTGCCCCACGCCGGCGGCGACTCCGAAGAGGAGCAGACTCTTGCTCGCGACGATGCGGTACGCCGACGTCTTCACCTTGGCGTCCGTGATGCTCACGTCGAGGCTCGAGGACGTGCCGAGGATGCTGGTCTTCGGCAGATCACGCTTGAGGTACGTGAAGGATATGCCGGGCACGACGAGCGACTCCTGGAGCAGTCCGATCCGGACGCCATATCCGAACTGGAAGTTCTGCTCAGGCTTGATCTGGATGTCGTCGGTCGCGTCGCCGATGGTGGGAATGTAGGTCGCGCTCAGCAACAGGTCGATCCCGCCCACGTTCGTGAGGCCGAGCGGGACGCCTCCAAAGATTCCGATCGCCGCATCGGCAGTGGGAAGTCCGAGCACCTGCTTCTTGGACGGGAGCGCATTCGCACCGGTGCGCCGCACGCTGCCGCCGATGCTCGGCGTCGGGAAGTTGTCGACCTGCGGCAGATCGCCTTGGAACACGTTCCCTCGCAGACCGATGGAGAAGTGACCCGGCCCGCCCAGCGATCCCCCCCTGCCGAGCGTGGCGTTGCCGCCGGCCAGGGCGAGCCCCAGCTGCGGTGCCATCACCTGGAAGACGTCGACGGCCATCTGGCAGGCGTCCTGTGACGCGCGATCGCTGTCGGGAATACCCGCCGTCACGGTCCCCGCCGGGCAGCTGTTCGTCGCACTCTGCGCCCCAGCGACGGGCAGCGCCAGCAAAAGGAATCCTGCGCCAACCAGAATCGACTTTCTCATGCGAATACTGCTCCTAGAAAATTCGAACCAGGCCGGTCCCGCGCACTGTGCGCCCGATCCGCCAGGCCTCGACGTTTGCCGACTTGGCGCTCGCTTCGACGATCGCGGCACCTGCACTGTCGGTGATCACCACCATACCAACGCCCATGTTGAACGTTCGAAACATCTCGGGCCGCGACACCTCGCCGTGACGCTCGAGCTGCGCGAACACATTCGGCACGGGCCAGCTCGAGCCATCGATCTCGGCGTCGAGCGTGTCGGGGAGCACCCGGTTCACATTGCCGGGCAATCCCCCGCCCGTTATGTGAGCCATGCCGTGCGCGTGTCCGAGAATCGGTCTCAGGAGCGGGAGGTATGATCGGTGGATCCGCAGCAACACGTCGGCGACGGTCGCACCTTCGCCGGGGAATTCATCAGCGCTGGAAAGCCGCATCCGCTCGGCGACGATCCTGCGCGCGAGCGAGTAGCCGTTCGTGTGGAGGCCGTTGCTCGCCAGCCCGATGATGACGTCGCCCTCCTCCACGCGGTCCGCGCCGAGGATGGCATCCTCTTCGACGCATCCGACGATGAACCCAGCGAGATCGTAGTCCGGCGGCGTATAGATGCCGGGCATCTCGGCCGTCTCGCCGCCCACGAGCGAGCAGCCGTTCTCGCGACAGCCCGCGGCGATCCCAGTGACGACCGCTTCGACGACGGCCGGTTCGAGCAATCCCGCGGCGAAGTAGTCGAGGAAGAACAGGGGCACGGCGCCCTGCACGAGGATGTCGTTCACGCAGTGGTTCACCAGATCGTGTCCCACCGTGTCGTGGCGGCCCGCCTCGATGGCGACGCGCAACTTGGTGCCCACCCCGTCGGCGCTCGAGACGAGCACCGGACGCTGGAAGCCGGCCGGAATGCGGAACATGCCGCCGAACCCGCCGAAGGCTCCGCGCGCGCCGGCGGTGAACGTGGACTCGACCACCGAGCGGATCCGCTGCTTCACCGCGTCGGCGCGATCGATGTCCACGCCGGCGGAGGCGTAGTCCAGCGGCATCTCCTCGCTCACGGCGCGCGCTCCTCCTCGAACGCGACGAGACGCCTGAACTCCGCGACGCGGTCGGCGATGTCCGACGCATTGATCTCGAGCAGCCGCTGCACGGAGAACTTCTCCACGGCGAAGGAGCCCATCGCCGAACCGTAGATCACCGCGCGACGCAGGTTGGCGTCGCTCAGGTCGTTCGTCTTCGCGAGGTACCCCATGAAGCCGCCGGCGAACGAATCGCCCGCACCCGTGGGATCGAACACGTCCTCGAGCGGGTAGGCCGGCGCGAAGAAGATCGACTTGTCCTTGAACAGGAACGCGCCGTGCTCGCCCTTCTTGATGATCACCATCGTGGGACCGTGCGCCATGATCCAACGCGCGGCCTTCACGAGATTGAAGCAATCCGTCAGTTGCCGCGCTTCGCCGTCATTCAGCGTGATGAGGTCGACGTGCTTGATCAACTCCACGATGTCGGGTCGGCGGCTCTCGATCCAGAAGTTCATCGTGTCGCACGCCACGAGCTTCGGGCGATCTACCTGCTTCAACACGTCGAGCTGGAGCCGCGGGTCGATGTTGGCGAGGAACACGAACGGCGCCGATCGGAACTGCGTGGGGATCTTCGGGCTGAAGTGGGAGAACACGCCGAGGCGCGTCTCGAGTGTCTCGGCGGAGTTGAGGTCGTGGCGGTAGCGGCCGCGCCACCGGAACGATTCGCCCTTCGCCTGCTCCAGGCCGGCCATGTCCACGCCCCGCGCACGCAACGGCTCGAGCTGATCCATCGGATAGTCGTCGCCGACGACGCCAACGAGCTGCACGGGCGAGAGATGGCTGGCCGATGCGGAGAAGAAGGTCCCCGAGCCGCCGATCACGTTGTCGGCTTTGCCGAATGGCGTTTCGACGGAATCGAGCGCGACGGAGCCGACGACGAGCAGGGACATGGGAAGGGGTGCGAGGGTGAAATGCGAGAGAGGCGACGGGCGGTGAGTGGGGAATGAGGAGTTGTCAGTGGCGACGTTTGCCGTCACCCACCATTCCCCACTCCCCACCATTCGGCTTCACATCCGCTCCGGCGCGCTGATGCCGAGCATCATGAGCCCGTTCTTCACGACGATCTGCGCGGCGCGCGCCAACACGAGCCGCGCGCGCGTGACCGGCTCGGGTTCGTTGAGCACGTGCGCCTTGTGATACCAGAGATGAATTCTGCCGGCTGTGTCGTGCAGATACGTCGCCACGCGGTGCGGCTCCAGTGCCTCGGCCGCGTTTGCCACGACTGCTGGAAAATCGAGCAGCGCCTTCATCAGCTCGATCTCTTCCTCGAGCGCCAGCTGCGAGAAGTCGGCCGCTGCCGGATCGATCGTCGACACATCGATCTCGCCGACGCGAAAGATGCCGGACAGTCGCGCGTGCGACATCTGGATGTAGTAGACGGGATTCTCCTCACTCTGCGAGCGCGCCAGATCGACATCGAACGAGAGCTGCGAGTCGCCCTTCCGCATGAGGAAGAAGTAGCGCACCGCATCGCGCCCCACCTCGTCGATCAGATCGCGCACCGTGACGTAGCTGCCGGCGCGCTTGGAGATCTTCATCTCCTCGCCGCCCTTCATCACGGTCACCATCTGGTGCAGCACGTATTC
The DNA here is from genome assembly GCA_039920785.1 of Gemmatimonadaceae bacterium. Taxonomy (GTDB): domain Bacteria; phylum Gemmatimonadota; class Gemmatimonadetes; order Gemmatimonadales; family Gemmatimonadaceae; genus AG11. The sequence continues at coordinate 309 of JBDSDB010000067.1, read as the reverse complement.
CGGATAGGTGAGCGGCACGCCCACGCCGAGCGCCTGCAGTCCGGCACGCACGCGAGCGACGGTGCCGTGGTGATCGGATCCCTGCACGTTGATCGCGCGCGTGAAGCCGCGCTCCCACTTGGTGACGTGGTACGCGACGTCGGGAACGAAGTAGGTGTACGTACCCCCCTTCTCCGCGCTCTTGCGCATCACGCGGTCCTGATCGTCGCCGTACTCCGTCGTGCGAAGAAAGAGGGCGCCATCCTTCTCCTCCGTCTTCCCGCTGGCGACGAGCGCGGCGACGGTGCGCTCGACGCTGCCGTCGGTGTA
>JBDSDB010000066.1:0-14028 GCA_039920785.1 Gemmatimonadaceae bacterium | reverse complement strand
CAGTCCCCCATCTCCGTCGAACCGGTAGTGCAGCCCGCCGATCACCCGTGACATCGATGCATCCTGCGCGATGGAGTCCAGCGAGGTACGCTCGGCCGGGAACGCATCCTTAAGTACTGTCGCGAATGCGCCGGACTCGCACGAATGGGCCGACGGGTACGACGGATGATTCGGCAGGCCCGTCGCGAGCGTGATGCCAGGATCGGCCTGAGTTGGGCGGATGAACCAGTACGCGAACTTGCTGTCGAAGCAAGCGATGATCGCATCGTATGCTGCAGCGTTGCCGTAGGCCAGGATGCGTGCGGACTCGAGTTCGGACCGGTCGTACCGGTCGATCAGGTCAGTCGCGAGGCCGTTGAACACGACGCCGGAGAAGGGCACCCAGAACCGCGTGTTCGCGACCTGTGCCGCTGTGCGGTTGTCCGCGAAGGCACGGACCTCGGCGAGTGCGGCGAGATACGGGGCGGAGCCGAATGCCGGCGGCGGCGGTGCCCGCAACTCGCTGCCCGACGTGAGAAAGAACGGTCGCGCACCGAACCCGCCGCTCACGATCGGCGCAGCGCTGCTCACCCAGTACCCGGGCCCCACTGGCGGCACACCGGGCGACGTCAGCCCGAAGTTGTCGTTGGCGGCCTGCGCGAGCACCGCATTGCCGATCGCGCGGCCGATCGCTTCACCGGCAGCGAAGTCGAGGTTCTGCTCCTCGCCGACCCGCGGCTCGACGCGCTGAGCCGCCAGCGCCGCGTCGATCCCCGCGCTGTCGAGTGCATAGAACTGCTCGAGCACCACCACCGATGCGCCGGCCGCGGCTCCGGCGAGCGACGGGCGAGTGTGGCCGTGCGGAGCATGCGCCGCCGCCAGCACGGCGCGGTACTGCGCCACCGCCAGGTACGCATCGATGCGTACAGCGCTGCCACCACGTGCGCGGAACAGGGCAATGCCCTTTTGGTTCCAGCGTACCGTGGAAAGCGTGTTGGTGGCGGCAGTGCCGTGCGCGCTTGCTGCGGCACTCCGTGCGGCGGAAGGGTCCGTCGGCACTACCGTGGTGGAGTCCGAGCACGCGGACAGCGTGAGCAGTGCGGGCAGTACGAGCGACGTGAGTGTTCGTTGGCAGCGCATGAGGCACTCCGTGGTGGACGTGGTGAGGGTGTTGCCGTTGTCACCGGGACAACAATCCATTTGGCGCGACACTACAGGCCCTGACATCAGGTGGATGCGGCGACGTGCTCGCCCGGCCATGGGCTCGTTACGGTCTGTGAGAGGGGGCCCGACGGTAAGCGATGGTTCGCATGTAGAGTCCGCGGGGGCTGGCGAGATTCGGAGTGGCGCATCCCGGATTATCAGCCCGGTCGTGCGCTCGTCCGTTAAGCATCACGGCGTCTTCATTGCGGCATGAGCTGACGCGGGGAATCCGCGCAGAAGACGCCATGTTTTCAGTGAGGGGCCTCGCGGCTCTCGTCGCCCGCCGCAATGCCCGATCGGACTGAGCACGACCTCTCGGACGGAGCGCCGCGAGGCCTTAGGCCGACGGCGCGGTTTCGCTCGCCGGCTCGCCCGCCTCGTCGCCCTTCCCGAGCCCTGGGCCAAGGAGACACATGCCGTGGGCGTCGAACAGCCCCACCATCTCCTCGACCGAGAGCGCCTCGTGCAGTGGGGGGTCCGTGAACTGGCCGACTTCGCGGAAGAACTGCTCCATGCGGCCAGCGGGCTGGTACACCTCGAGCACCGTGGCCGGCACCTCGCCGCGCGACGCCCACGCGTGCGCCACGTTGCGCGGCACGAACACCGACTCGCCGCGCGCGAGGCGGAGCTGCCGATCGCCGATCTGGCACTCGAGCGCCCCATCGACGACGTAGAGCCACTCGTCTTGTGCGTGGTGAAAGTGCTCCGGCCAGCCACCGCGCCCGCGGAACTCGAAGACGCAAAGCGCGCCACCGGTGTCCGCAGATGCCACCTTGCAGTCGTTCGGCTCCCCGCCGAGTCGGACGCGCTCGCCGTGCCGGTCGTCGCCTGCCGCGACGGTGAAGCCGGTGAACCCCGCGAAGATCTGCTCGTGCTTCATCGGCATCCGCCCCTCCAGGTGGTCGATGGTACCGTCGATTGTTTCGAGCAGGCGGCGCGTCCGCGAGAGCCGTTCCTCCAACGCCTTGCGGTGCGATCGCAGCGCGTCGATCCGCGCGAAGTCGGCCTGGCCGAGGAGCTCGCGGATCTGCCGCAGCTCGATCCCCAGCTCGCGGTAGAACAGGATCTGCTGGAGCGTCAGGAGCTGCGGCTCCTCGTAGAAGCGGTACCCGTTCGCACCCGTCCAGGCGGGCTTCAGCAGATCCGATTCGTCGTAGAAGTGCAGCGTGCGCACGCTGACGCCCGATAGTTGGGCGATCTGCTTGACGGTGTACGGCATCACTCTCCTCCCAGGGATCCAGTCTCGTGCGGCTGAGGGCAGCCTAAGGGGTGACGCGGCGTGAGGGTCAAGGGGGATCAAAATTCGGGGCGACCCGAGCGGTTCCCCAGTTCAGTGGATTCCCTGACGACTTGCCGTGTCACAGGCGCGATGCACTCGCCGGACGATGCGCGGCAGTTCACGCGCGACATTCTCGCCATGGGTCTGGACAGTACCGCGAGGCGCTCGGCAGCTGGCCGATGACACGTGCGAAGCTGTCGGGGATGAATCGCAACACCGCCGCGATGCTCGGCCATGTCGGCCATGTCGGCCATGTCGGCCATGTCGCCGCGTCGAACGAGGTCGACGTGCTCACGCGCGCCCTCACGACCCCGATTGCTCGTGTGCGAGCACGCCGCTTCGACGCCGGGACGGATCGACTTCCCGGGTGGGGTACGCGGCGGGGGCATTGCGCCGTCAGTCTGACCGCGCGGGAGCCACATGTGGAAGAAGGTGCCACCGACGGCGGTCGCCGGGACGCATGGCCGCAAGGAGATGGTCCCTGTGCATTCGTCTCGGAAGGATGAGGAGATCGGCTACGAGGAGCTGCCCCTAATCCTTCTGTTCGGCGCTTTTGATCGAAAGTCCACATGCAGTGGACTCGCTCCGATGCGTTTCCACAATTCTTACGACAGCGCCGTATCCGCTCGTTCCGCTGACCAGTGGTTGCGTTGCACCCAGGAAGTCCTCACACCGCACACCGCCGGTACGCATCCGCCAACGACGTCATCGGATCCTTCACCGGTACGAACTCCTGCGCCACGTAGCCGGTGAATCCGGTGTCGCGGATGGCTTGCATGATCGCCGGATAGTACAGCTCCTGCGACTCGTCGATCTCGTGCCGGCCGGGATTTCCGCCCGTGTGGTAGTGCGCGATCGCGCGATGATTGTCCTTGATCGTGCGGATCACGTCGCCTTCCATGATCTGCATGTGGTAGATGTCGTAGAGCAGCTTGAACCGATCCGAGCCCACCTTCTCCACGAGTTTCACGCCCCACGCCGTGTGATCGCACTGGTAGTCGGCGTGGTTCACCTTTGAGTTCAGCAGCTCCATCACGATCGTCACGCCCGCCTTCTCCGCCGCGGGCATGATCTGCTTCAACCCCTTCGCGCAGTTCTCCAGCCCTTCCTCGTCTCCGAGGCCGGCGCGATTGCCGGAGAAGCAGATCTGGTTGGGGAACTTCGCCTTCGCCACGACCTCGATGCGCTCCTGGTAGAGCGGGATCAGCCAGCTGTGGTTGTCCACGCGGTTCCACCCGCGCGGGATGCTCGCCGGCGCCGGCGCACTCACCATCGCGCACATGAGACCATGCTTCGTGACCGCGTCGAACTCCGCGGGCTGGAGCAGCTCCACCGAGTGGAGCCCGATGCGCTTCGCGTTCGCCGCCAGCTCGTCCAGCGGCATCTTGTCGTAGCACCACCGGTACACCGACTGCTTGATCGGCGGACCGGCCGAGGGCGACGCGGCGCGCGCGCTCACCTGCGCTCCCGGCATCCCACTCGCCGCGCCACTCGCCGCCCCTGTCGACGCGCACGCCGACGCGGCCGCGCCGAACCCGGCGATGGCGCCGCCGAGCGCGACGCCGCTCTGCACGAACTCCCGACGAGTGGGCATCCCATCCTCACTTGTCCGAAGTCGGCGCTACGTGCGACATCGCTCGGCGCGCCATGAACAGCATGAACAGGCCGAAGGCGAGCATCACCAGCCCCCACCAGAGGTTCACGTTCGTGCCCGAGGAGAGATCGGACGCGCCGCCGCTGCCCGAGGCGAACAGACCGTATGCCGCGAGCATCACGCCGAGCATTGAGAACAGGCCGCCGATCGGCGCCCGGATGTCGAGACTTTCCGCTGAGCTCATGGTGCGTCGCCTTAGAGGAAGATGAGGTTCAATCCGACGATGAGCGCGAGCACGATCATGGCGAGCGATGCGGGCCGCTTGATCCACGGCAGCTCGCGATCCTTCGGCTTGGGCGTGAGCGAGTACACGAGCCCCTCGAGCTCCGACTCCGGCTTGGGCCGCGTCATCAGGCTCACGATGATCGTCACGACGAAGCATGACGACCATGCGATGATCGCCGTCCAGAACGTTTGCGCGAGCTCGCTCCGATAGACGTTGAGCACGCCGAAGTAGCCGCCCTTCACTCCGGCGACGGCGCCGGCCGGCAGCGTGAGCCCGTGATGCAGCGCGGCACCGAGCGTGCCGGCGAGCAACCCCGTGAACGCGCCGTGGCCCGTGGAGCGTTTCCAGAACATGCCCAACGCGAACGTGGCGAACAGCGGCGCGTTGACGAAGGCGAACACGAGCTGCAGCAGGTCCATGATGTTGTTGAACGAGCCGGCGACGTACGCCGCCGCTACCGACAACAGGATGCCGCCCACCGTCGCGATGCGTCCCATCCGCAGGTAGTGCTCGTCCGACTGGCCCGGGCGGATGTGGCTCTGGTACAGATCGTACGTCCACACGGTGTTGAACGCGGTCACGTTGCCCGCCATGCCCGACATGAACGACGCGAGCAGCGCGGTGAGCCCCAGTCCGAGCATCCCCGATGGGAAGAGCTTCACCAGCATCATCGGCGTCGCCAGATCGTAGTCCAGCACCGCGCGCCCCGCACTGTCGAGAAGCGGCGCGCCGTTGGCTGCCAGCTTGGCCGGGATCATCCCCGCGCCCGGGTCGGCGCCCACGGTGAGCGCCAGCGCGATCATGCCCGGCAGGATGACGAGGAATGGGAAGAACATCTTGGGGAACGCCGCGATGAGCGGCGTGCGCCGCGCGGCCGTCATCGAGTCGGCGGCCATGGCGCGCTGCACGACGAGAAAGTCGGTGCACCAGTAGCCGAACGACAGCACGAAGCCGAGTCCCATCACCAGCCCGAACCACTCGACTCCTATGGGGTTCGTCGCCGAATCGGTGAGTCCTCGCCAGGCATGCGTGTACGAACCCGATGGCAGTCCGTTCGTCACCGCTGCCGCGTTGAGCTTGGCCGTCAGCCCGTCCCATCCACCCACCGAGCGCAGTCCGAGAAAGACGAGCGGCGCGAAGCCGAACACGATGAGGAAGAACTGAAGCACCTCGTTGTAGATCGCGCTCGTCAGGCCGCCGAGCGTCACGTATGCCAGCACGATCGCCGCCGACGCCAGCACGCTCGCCGTGAAGCTCCAACCGAGGAGGAGGTTGAACAGCTTCCCCATCGCGTACATCGAGATCCCCGACGAGAAGATCGTCATCACCGCGAACGTCCCCGCGTTCAGCGTGCGCGTCTTCTCGTCGAACCGCAGCTTGAGATACTCGGGCACCGAGCGTACGCGCGAGCCATAGTAGAAGGGCATCATGAACAGGCCGACGAACAGCATCGCCGGCACCGCGCCGATCCAGTAGAAGTGGCTCGTGGCGATTCCGTACTTCGCGCCGGACGCGCCCATCCCGATGACTTCCTGCGCGCCGAGGTTCGCCGAGATGAAGGCGAGACCCGTCACCCAGGCAGGCAGGCTCTTGCCGGCGAGGAAGAAGTCGGTGCTCGTGCGCATGACGCGCTTGAGCGCGAAGCCCACTCCGAGCACGGCCGCGAAGTAGACGGCCATGATCGCGTAGTCGATCGCCGCGAGATGTGAGACCGGGTTTCCTTCCATGTCACCGTGTGGTGAGAGAGGGGGGACGATGTGTCGCCATTGCGCCGCCGAGAATATGCCCCGTGCCGGCTGTCCGGAAGGGAAGGCGTCCCCGCGCTGGTGAAGCAGTTGGTGATCGGCTGGTGATCAGCTGGTGATCAGCTGGTGAATCGCTTCACGGACGCGCGCACGATGAGCTCGGACTCGAGCTTGGCGTGTTGCGGCGGCAGCACGGTATGCGCCTCGACGTGCTTGATGAGCATCTCGGCAGCGATCGCGCCCATGCGCGCCGTCGGCATCCGGATCGTCGTCAGCGGCACCGTGAGGTACTCGGCGAGCGGGATGTCGTCGAAGCCGATGACCGACACGTCGTCGGGCACGCGGAGCCCCAGTTCGTGCAGCGCGCGGTAGAGGCCGATCGCCACGAGGTCGTTGTAGCAGGTCACGCCCGTGGCCCGGGCCTCCGGAGGGCACGTCCCGAAGTAGGCCAGACCCGTGCGGTAGCCGTCCTCGAGGTGCGCGCCGGCACGCACGATGTGCTCGTCGGTGAACTTGAGATGTGACGCGCTGCACGCGCGGCGCGTGCCGTCGATCCGTTCCAGCGCGTGCATCGAGTAGGCGGGGCCAGCCAGATGGATGAGCCGCGTGTGCCCTTGCTCGATGAGGTACTCGGCCGCACGGCGCGCGGCATCGACGTTCTCCACGTCCACGAGGCTCGCCCGCACGCCGATGACCTGCTCGATGAGGACGAACGGATAGTTGCGCCGCTTGAGGTCGAACAGGTGCGAGAGGTCGGTCTGCGCGTGCAGCACCGGCGTCACGATCAGTCCGTCGATCCCCTTGGCGCGGAGCTGGTCCACGGCGCGCCGCTCGGACTCGTAGTCGCCTTCGGAGCTCGCGACGAAGAGGGTGTAGCCGTTCTTCTCCGCCACCGCGCGCGCGCCCGCCACGACCTCGCCGTAGTATGGATTGTCCATCTCCTTGATCACGAGCCCGAGGCTCTTCTGCCCGTTCGAGGCGCTGTGGCCGTTCACGACCGGCGCGGGGCGGTAGTTCAACAGCTCGATCGCGTTCAGCACCCGCTCGAGAGTGGACTGCTTCACGATGCCCGTGTCGTTGAGCACGGCTGACACGGTGGCCTTGGATACCTCGGCCAGTCGCGCGACGTCGCCCATGGTCGCTCGCTTCGTCGGACTGGGGCTCATGCAGGCCGCTCGGCGGAATGTGAGATCGTGGGCAAACCCATAGGGCTCTGCGGCGCGGTACCGGTGAGACGATCGAGTCTCCCGGCGGTCCCGAAGTGATAATATCACCAGAGGATTTTTTGCCACGGGCGGATGCAAATTGAACGCGTATTGAACGTGTTCAGAACGGCTAGCGTACGCGCAGAAGGATCGGGCGTCAAGAAGCGACTGGTCTGCGCAGGTTGCGCACGGCTATCCTCCCGCCATGTGCAGCCTCGCGCCCCACCCCACGATGAGTCGCCGCGGATGACCCTCACCCCGAGTCCGTCAACCCAACCGTTCGGCGACGATCCGCATCGCCGGCTCAACGTCCTCACGGGCGAGTGGGTGCTGGTGTCGCCCCACCGCATGAGGCGGCCATGGCAGGGGCAGGTCGAGGCCATTCCGTCCGACACTCGCCCGGCGTACGATCCGGCATGCTACCTGTGCCCCGGCAACGAGCGCGCGGGAGGTCAGCGAAACCCGGAATACAAGGGCATCTTCGCCTTCGACAACGACTTCGCCGCGCTTCGCCCGGGCGGCATGGCCCGCGAGCAGAACACAGATGGCCTGCTCGTCGCGCGGCAGGAGCCGGGCATCTGCCGAGTGATCTGCTTCTCGCCGCGCCACGACCTCTCCCTTCCACAGATGGACGTCAGCGCGATCCGTGGCGTCGTGGATCTGTGGGCCGAGGAGTATGCGAGGCTGGGAGCGCTGCCGGAGATCGGCCACGTGCAGATCTTCGAGAACAAGGGCGAGGTGATGGGGAGCAGCAACCCGCACCCGCACGGCCAGATCTGGGCGCAGCAGTCGGTGCCCCTTCTGCCGGCCCGCGAGGGAGAGCGCCTCTTGGCGCACCATGAGCGCCACGGCCGCACCCTCCTCGAGGACTACCTTTGTCTCGAGCTGGAGCTCGCGGAACGGATCGTCTGCGCCAACGACGCATGGGTCGCGCTCGTCCCGTTCTGGGCGGTCTGGCCCTTCGAGACACTCGTCGTGAGCCGGCGACCCGTGCCGCACCTCGGCGCCCTGGACGACCTCGAGCGCGATCTGCTCGCCGATGTGGTGAAGCAGCTCACCGCGCGGTACGACGCGCTCTTCCAGGTCTCCTTCCCCTACTCCGCCGGCGTCCACCAGGCGCCCACCGACGGCGAAGCACACCCGGAGTGGCACGTTCACCTCCACTTTCACCCGCCGCTCCTCCGATCGGCCAGCGTGCGCAAGTTTCTCGTCGGTTACGAGATGCTAGCCGAGGCGCAGCGAGACCTCACTCCTGAGGCCGCAGCGGGCCAATTGCGTGACATCTTGCGCTGAGCGGCTTGGAAAACACTTGTTCCCGATCGGCAAATGTGATGCGTATCACGAAAAGCCCTCGCTGCCGTATCACGCGGTTGAGCGACGAGTCGAGACCGATGCGTTGGTGATGTAGCGTCATCGGGCGGACCAGCGCCGTGCGGGGCCTACTCCGGACTGGGAGGCTCTCATGAACACCGGCAAGTCGCAAATCAGGCGCGATCCAGTTCGCTCCGCAGCACTCACCGTCGCCGCGCTCGGCGGCATCGCCCTCAGCTACGCGTGCGCGGGCGCCGCCGGCAGCACGGGGCCCGACGCGAGCAGTGCGGCACTCTCACCCGGTGACAGAGCTCTGGAGATCGGGCCACACTCGCGCGTCACGCCAGGCGTCGTCACGCTGTGCAAGGTGGGCGCAGATGGCGCGTTCAACGTGCAGGTCGGCACGCAGGGCACGCCCGCCCCGCTCACCTTGCATGGCGGCACCTGCCAGACCATCGCCAGCGTTCCCCCCACTCAGCGAGACGACGTGATCGTCACGGTCACCGAGACCGTCGGCCAGAGCTACGCGCTCGAGCACGTCCTCGTCCGGCAGGGCGAGGCCGCGGACCGGACGGTGATGGCGCAGAAGACGGTGTCGCTGGAAGCGGTGCACGGCGCGATCGTCACCTACTACAACAACGCTGTCGTCACCGTGTGCGAGCAGGGCGCGAACGCCACGTTCGAGTATCAGGTCGGGCTCAACCATCCGGTCGAGCAGCTCTCGCTGGCGCACGGACAGTGTCATCCGATCGCGACGATTCCGCACACTCAGGCAGACGACGTGATCGTCCACGTGCAGGCACATCCGGTGGCGGCCCACGAGCTCGACCACATGCTTCTGACGCACGGCCTGCGCGAGGGCGAGACCATCAAGGGCCACAGCGACGTGAGCTTCGAGGGCGTGCATGGCGCGGTGCTCACCTTCTACCACCATGCGGTCGAGGGCACGAGCAACGCCGTAGACGGGGACCATGAGGCAACGAACGACCACCCCGATACGAAGAGCTGCACCGCCAACAAGAGCCAGAAGGATCCGAAGGTGCACGACCAGAACCACGATTGCCGCAGTGATCAGGGCACGAAGAGCGACCCGAAGGCTTCGGGCAAGAAGTAGCGAACACCGGATGAGGTGGCGTTGCGGAACGAGGAGGGTGGTGCGGTCAGCCCACGGCGCGCATGTACCGGTAGCGCGCCGTGGCCAGCTGAAACACGCCATACGCCATCAGCCCGAACGCTACCGCTCCGAGTACGAGCGCTCCGTAGTCGCCTGAGGCCAGCGCCCGCAGCGACTGCGCGATCCCGCCCGCTTCACCCGAGTCCCGCTGCATCGCGGCGCGCATGAGGAACACGCCGATCATCGCGAACACGACCGCGCGCGCCGCGGTGCCGAACCGCCCGAGCCGCACGATCCACTTGGCCTGTTCGCGTCCCGCCTCGGCGAGCCCGAGATGCTTGCCCGCCTTGTCCTGCGCGGCGCGATACAGCTGATATCCGGCGTAGCCGAGCACGCCGAGTCCGAGCGCGGCGACGATGGCGCGGCCGAACGGCAGCCCGAGCAGCCGCGCGGTCCAGTCGCGCGCCGCGTGGCTCTCCGCGCTGCCGCGAGCGACCAGCAGCCGCAGGGCCTGCACGCCGAGCGCTCCGTATGCCAACCCGCGTGCGGCCTGCGCGGCGCGCATGACGAGGCTCGTCGGCTCGTTCCCTTTCCCCTCGGCGTCTGTGGCGGCGGCGACGAGCCGCCACATCATGTAGCCCAGCAGCCCGACGCCGATCAGCGCCACCGCGGCGGTGCCGAAGGGTCCGTCGCCGATGGCGTGCAGGGCGCCGCGCGAGTCAGTCGCCTTCCCGCCAGCCCCCATCGCGGCGCGCGCGGCCAGCACGCCCATGACCACATAGACCACACCCTTCGCCGCGTAGCCGGCTCGGCCGAGCATGACGAGCGCGGGCGAGGCCGCGCTCAGGTGGTGATTTGCCGACATCGTCGTTGCGCCCAGGGTCATCAGAGTCGGAGCTGAAAGGCGATCGAACATCAACGCGAACGAACGAATCTCACGCGTGTGTTGCGAGCGAAGGGGCACCATCCATGCCGCGCAAATAGTAGCGCCTGCGCAACGTTTACCGTGGGATGCCTGCATCGACCAACACCGTGGTGCTACGCCCTCGCGGCATTTTCTTGTGAGAGTTTCGAGTTGGTCGATGTCGAGGATGGCGCCGAGTGTCGCGCGCGCGATCTCGCGGTCTTCGACTTCGTCGACGCGCTCTAAGACACGCTGCCGCTCGGGTGACGCGGGTCACGAACAAAGGTTTGCTTTTTGCCCAACGCGGGTGTCGAGTCGAACGTGCACACCAGTCGATAGCGGCGCTCCGCGAGTAGCGGGGGCGCTGCGTGTGCGTGCCACCCTGGCCTGCCCACCGAATGCTGACCGCGAGACCTGTCTGCCGAGTATTGTCCGCCGCGCGCTCGTCGTCCGCCCGATCGCTGCTCGCGCGCTCGACGTCCGCGCTGGTGCTCGCGCTTGTTGTCGCCTGTCGCAGCGACGACGTGCTGCGGCCGACGGGCCCCCTTGCTCCGACCGAGCCGCTGCTCACGCTCACGGGAGGGGTAGGAACGCCGATCTTCCCGGAGCTCTCCAGCCCCTTGCCCTTACGGCCCAGAGGCTACGCGATCGGCCTCAACAACTCCGGTCAGGTGACGGGAGGGGTCTATAATTTGTATACAATATCGGAATACGACCAGCCCTTCCGATGGACGCCCGGCGGCGCGCTCGTCAAGATCCCAGCAGCGGGTACCTCTTTCGGCGCCGACATCAATGCCGCGGGCGTGATCGTGGGGAGCTCGCAGTCCGGTCCGATGTTCGGAGTCTTCCGCGGCTTCGTTGCCACCGGGAGTTCGGCCACCACCCTGGCGGTGCTGCCAGGCCAGACCAGAGGCTTCAACGCCCAAGCGCTGGCCCTGAACGACGCCGGCGTCATCGTCGGATACAGTCCAACCGGCCCGGCGGACTCCCAGGTCGGCATCATCGACAAACGCGCGGTGCGGTGGGATGCCAGCGGCGCCATCTTGGACCTGGGCACGCTCGGCGGCTCGAGAGGCGAGGCAGTGGACATCAACAACGCCGGCCAGATCATCGGCATGAGCCAGATCGCGGGGGATGCGGCCACCCACGCCTTCCTCTGGTCGTCTGGCAGCGGCATGCAGAGTCTCAACACCCTCACTGGCGCGCCGATCACGAGTGTCCTGGAGATCAACGACGCGGGCCAGATCGTCGGCACCTACACCGCGCCGGGCGGTGGGTCGCACGCCTTCCGCTACACGCCCGGCTCCGGCCTGCTCGACCTGGGCACGCTGGGCGGCACGTCGAGCGCGCCGACGGGGCTGAACGGCAAGGGAGACGTCGTGGGGAGCAGCACGATCGCTGACGGCACCACCCACGCCTTCCTCTGGACGGTGACCGACGGCATGGAGGACATCACCGCCATCACCGGCGTGCCGGAGGTCCGGCGCCTCAACGACAATCTGCAGACCCTGACCGTCACCAGGCCTCCGAACGGCGCGGGTACAACCCGGGGGCAACCCCGTCTCGTCCAGCTCTCGGTGACGCAGTCGAACGCGCGGCCGACGGCCGTCTTCACGTGGACGTGCAACGGGCTCACGTGCAGACTGGACGCGGGCACCTCCATCGATGACGCGCCCGGGCTGACGTACACGTGGGACCTGAACAAGTATCCGGACAATTCCGCCACCGGTCAGGTGGTCACCGTAACGTATGCCGAGGCGAGCCAGCGCACCGTGACCCTCACGGTGACCGACGCGCAGGGGCTCACGAGCTCGGCCGCGCAGACGTTCTCCGTCACCAATTACCCGATTGCGGCGTTCACTTACACGTGCACCGGCCTGACGTGCTCGTTCGACGCGAGTGGTTCGACCACCGAGAGCGGCTCGATCAACGCCATCTGGGCGTTCGGTGACGGCACGGACGCCGGTAGCATAACAACCACCCACACCTATGCGCTGCCGGGCACGTACGACGTGAGGCTCCAGGTCTGGGACGGCTCGCGACTCGGCACCATCATCAAGCAGGTCACAGTCTCCGGGCCCCCTCAGAACCAGCCCCCCGTGGCGAAGTTCACACGGACGTGCAACGGGCTCACGTGCACGCTGGACGCGAGCAGCTCCACTGACGACGCGCCTGGGCTCACCTACGGATGGGACCTGAACAAATACCCCGACAATTCTGCCACCGGGCAGGTGGTCACCGTGACGTATGGCGAGGCGAGCCAGCGCACCGTGACCCTCACGGTGACCGACGCGCAGGGGCTCACGAGCTCGACCTCGCAGACGTTCTCCGTCGCAGAGCCGGGGCAGAATCAGCCTCCCGTGGCGAAGTTCACACGGACGTGCAACGGGCTCACGTGCACGCTCGACGCGAGCGCCTCCATCGACGACGCGCCCGGGCTCACCTACGGATGGGACCTGAACAAATACCCCGACAATTCTGCCACCGGGCAGGTGGTCACCGTAACGTATGCCGAGGCGAGCCAGCGCACCGTGACCCTCAAAGTGACCGACGCGCAGGGGCTCACGAGCTCGGCCTCGCAGACGTTCTCCGTCGCCGGGCCATAGCAGAACTGGCCCCCGTGGCGAACTTCACGTGGTCGTGCAACGGAACGCTTTGCACTCTCGACGCGTCCACCTCGACGCATGATATCGGCATCTCTTCGTAACAGCGTGACGCAGATGGTGACGGTGCCGTAGCGCGGGACTCCCCGCGCGTTCGTCCGTTCTCGGTTTCAGTTCACGGCCGGCCTCGGGAGCTCCTGCATTCCGAGGCCGGCCGTGTATCGTCAAGCGCCGGTATGGGGTGCGTGGCGTCCCAACGGCGAGGGCACGGATCCAAACGGATCTGAAACGGATAGGGCCGGATACGGCTCCGGCGGGAGGCCGCTACCCTCGCGCAAGAATCACTGGCAGCCAGCCCTGCGATGTGTTTTAGCTACGGCGCCGAGCCTCGGCCCCACAACCCAAAATCAGTTGGCGGTTGGCGTTGCAGTTGATCCGTGGGAATCCGTTCAGACCCGCGTCATCGGCGTTCCCGCTTTTCTGACGCCACCAGAAGCATGAGTAACGACGGATCAGGTTCGTTGAATTCCGCCCCGCGCGTAGGCGAGATTCAACGACCCGGATCCCTTGATCCCGCACTCTCCCCGACCGGCGCCCATGAAGCTTGCCGAACTGTTCTACGCCATCGGCATCAAGCCGCGGACTCGGCAGTATCCGTTCGAGCTGACGACCTTTCATCTGGAGCGCGACGGCGACGTCGGGTTCGCGCAGTGGCAGCATCCGGGCGCGCTGCGGTGGAAGACGTCCATCACCCAGGCAATGGTCGACGAGGCGCGGCGGTACATCCGGCCGGGCGACAGTGCCA
>JBDSDB010000065.1:0-37563 GCA_039920785.1 Gemmatimonadaceae bacterium | reverse complement strand
GTCGCCCGCGAGCTGCGCGAGAAGAAGTACATGAAGATCGTCTCGCTCGCGCCGGAGGTCTTGTAACATGCGCGTGCTCAAGTACAAGAAGACCGACCGCTCGCGAAACAAGGGCCAGAAGCGCCACGAGCAGAACTCGGAGCGCGTCAAGCTGCACGTCGCCACGGGTGACACGGTCAAGGTCCTGCGCGGCGACGACAAGGGCCACGTCGGCAAGGTGATGCGCGTGTACCGAAAGACGGGCCGCGTCGTCGTCGAGGGCGCCAATTTCGTGAAGCGCCATCGCAAGGCGCGCACGGCGGAGGAGCAGGGCGGGATCGTCTCGTTCGAGGCACCGATCCACTCCTCGAACGTGATGCTGCTCGATCCGAAGAACGATGTGCCGACGCGGACGCGTCGACGTGTCGATACGGACGGAACCAAGGAGCGGATCAGCGTGAAGAGCGGGGACGCGATTCCCCGCGTCCGCTGACCGACGAGGACATAGAGAATGGCGACCAAGGAAAAGAAGGGCGGTGCGGAGAGCGCGGCGAAGGCTCCCAAGGCCAGCAAGTCCTCCGGCAAGAAGAAGGGTGGCGACGCGCCGAAGTCGCGTGGCCCGCACGCGGGCGCCGGCAAGCCGGTGCCGGCACCGCGGCTGCGCGCCTTCTATCAGAGCACGGTGCGCGGCAAGCTGATGGAGCAGTTCGGGCTCACCAATCCGCACCAGGTGCCCACGCTCACGAAAATCGTGCTGAACGTCGGCGCGGGCGAGGCCATCAAGCAGCCCAAGTTCCTCGACAACATCGTTGAGGAGCTGGCGACGATCACCGGGCAGCAGCCGGTGCGGCGCAAGGCGAAGAAGTCGATCGCGAACTACGGACTGCGCGAAGGGCAGGAGATCGGGGCTTCGGTGACACTGCGCGGCGCCCGCATGTGGGAGTTCATGGACCGGTTCGTGACGGTCGCGCTCCCCCGCGTGCGCGACTTTCGCGGGGTCAGCACCAAGTCGTTCGACGGGCGCGGCAACTACTCGCTCGGCGTGAAGGAACAGCTGATCTTCCCGGAGATCAACTACGATTCGATCGACACGACGCACGGGATGGACATCACGTTCGTGACGACGGCACCGGGCGACGACCTCGCTCTCGCCCTGCTCAAGGAGCTGGGCATGCCGTTCCGCGGCAACGACAAGACGGGCGCTCGCCTCTAGCGCGCGCTCGGCCACTTCAGGAAGAGAGACTGCGATGGCTCGGAAGGCCATGATCGAGAAGAGCAAGCGGAAGCCGAAGTTTCAGGTGCGGGTGAAGAACCGGTGTGGTCGCTGCGGGCGCTCGCGCGCCTTCCTGCGCCGCTTCGGGCTCTGCCGCATCTGCTTCCGCGAGCTGGCGCTTTTTGGGATGATTCCCGGCGTCAGGAAAGCCAGCTGGTAGCGCGCGGCGAAGCCGCGCAGTTCGTCGGTTGACGGTTTCTCAGTTTGTCGGCCACCCCCGGGAGGGCAGATGGCGCCGGATGCTTCCCGAGGCCGGCCGACAAACCGTTCACCGACGAACCGTTCAACAGAAGTTCACATTCTATCCGCCACGTCCCCAGGGATACGAGCGGACCAAGGAATCTGTTCAATGAGCATGACCGATCCGATCGCCGACATGCTGACGCGGATCCGCAACGCCTGCGGATCGAAGCACCGCCGCGTCGACATGCCGCTGTCGAAGATGAAGACCGAGATCGCGCGGATCCTGAAGGAGAACGACTACATTCTGGACTACGCGACCGTCGAGGGTGAGGATGGCAAGCCGCTGCTCCGCGTGCGACTCAAGTACGCCGCGGGCGGGCAGCCGATCATCCGCGCCCTCCAGCGTGTGTCCACACCGGGCCTGCGCAAGTACGTCGGCGTCGCCGAGGTCCCGCGCGTGCGCAACGGGCTCGGCATCGCGATCCTGTCCACGTCGAAGGGGCTGATGTCCGATCGGGAAGCGCGCCAGGCGCGCACCGGCGGCGAGCTCCTCGCCCTCATCTGGTAAGGGCGCATATCATGTCACGTATCGGCAAAGCTCCGATCGCCGTTCCGAACGGCGTCGCGATCACGATCAAGGAAGGGAACACCGTCACGGTGAAGGGTCCCATGGGCGAGCTCACCCGCACGGTGCCGGCGGCGATGAACATCAGCCAGGAGAACGGCGTCCTCACGGTGACCCGTCCGTCCGAGGAGGCGGGGCACAAGTCGCTGCACGGGCTGACGCGCACCCTCATCGCCAACATGGTGGAAGGGGTGACGAAGGGGTTCAAAAAGAACCTCGAGCTCGTCGGCGTCGGGTACAAGGCGGAGGTGCGCCCGTACGGGCTGCAGCTCGCACTGGGCTACTCGCACGCGATCGAGTACAAGGCGCCCGTCGGGATCAAGCTGAGCGCTCCGGTGCCCACGCAGATCCTCGTCGAGGGCGCGAACAAGGAAGTGGTCGGCCAGGTCGCTGCGGAGATCCGCAGCCTGCGCCCGCCCGAGCCGTACAAGGGGAAGGGCGTCAAGTACGCGGGCGAGCAGGTTCGCCGTAAGGCCGGAAAGGCAGGAGGCAAGTAATCATGGGCCGTATCGGAATTCCGAAGAATCGCGCCGAGATGCGCGTTCGCCGTCACCTGCGGGTGCGCAAGTCCGTGCAGGGGACCGCGGAGCGCCCGCGCCTGGTGGTGTTTCGCTCGCTGAAGCACATCACCGCCCAGTTGGTGGACGACGACGCGGCGCACACGCTCGCGACCGTCACGTCCGCCAAGGCCGGCGAAGGGAAGAAGACGGAGAAGTCGCTCGAGGTGGGCAAGCAGATCGCCGCGATCGCCAAGGACAAGGGGATCTCAAAGGTCGTCTTCGACCGCGGCGGGTATCAGTATCACGGCCGCGTGAAGGCGGTGGCCGACGGAGCCCGCGAAGGCGGGCTGGAGTTCTAACATGGAATCCAACTCAGGTTCAGGCGGCGCGCCGGGCGGTTCGGGCGGTTCGGGCGGCGCGGGTGGGGCGGGCGGCGCCGGCGGCGGTGCGCGCAGCGGCGGCTTCGGCGGCGGTAGCGCCCGGAGCGGCGGCGGCAGCGCGCGGAGCGGTGGCGGCGGACGCGGCGGCCCTGGTGGTGGCGGTGGACGTGGCCGCGGCGGCCCGGGCGGCGGCGCAGGCGGCGGCGGTCGTGGGCGTGGTGGTCCGGGTGGTCCTCCGGGTCGCGGCGGACCTGGCGGCGGCCCCGGTGGCGGCGGCGGCGGTTCCGATCGTGGGCGCGGCGGCGGTGGCGGCGGACGTGGCGGCGACAGCCGCGGCGGCCAGGACCGCGAGGGCAGCGACCTGATCGAGAACGTGGTCGCGATCAACCGGGTGGCCAAGGTCGTGAAGGGCGGACGTCGGTTCAGCTTCAACGCGCTCGTCGCCGTGGGCGACGGTCAGGGGAAGGTGGGCTTCGCGTCCGGCAAGGCGAACGAAGTGTCCGAGGCGGTCCGCAAAGCAGTCGAGGCCGCGCGTCGCAACCTCGTCTCGGTGCCGCTCACGGGGTCGACGATCCCGCACGAGGTCACCGGCCAGCACGGCGCTGGAAAGGTGTGGATGAAGCCGGCGGCACCGGGCGCCGGCGTGATCGCTGGTGGCGCGGTTCGCGCTGTCATGGAGTGCGTCGGCATCAACGACATCCTGACCAAGAGCCTCGGTTCGACCAATCCGCACAACATGGTGCGTGCGGCGATGGACGGATTGGCGCAGCTGACGACGGTGGAACAGATCGCTCGTGAGCGTGGGATCGACCCGGCCAAGCTGGGGTACCGGTCGCGCGCCCGGATCAAGGAGGTTGTGTAAATGCCGCGCACGTTCGTCTGGCACCCGACCAAGGGGCCGAAGCAGACTGGCAAGAACGAGCTGACCACGGGCAAGGTCCGGATCAAGCAGGTCCGGAGCGGCATCGGGCACTCGTGGCGGATGAATCGGACGCTCGAGGCGATCGGGCTCCGGCACCACCAGGCCGAGGTGATCAAGCAGGATTCCCCCGCCCTTCGTGGACAACTCAAGCAGGTGCGCCACCTCGTTGAGGTGGTGCCCGTCGAGGAGTAAGACAGTGTCGTCGGAAAAGATCGGCCTCCACAACCTCTCGCCCGCGCCGGGCAGCAACAGGGATCGGAAGCGCCTCGGGCGCGGACCGGGCTCCGGCACGGGTAAGACGTCTGGCAAGGGCCACAAGGGAAGCAAGGCGCGCGCGGGCCATCACGGTCCGGGCGGCGGCAAGCCGAGTTTCGAAGGCGGGCAGATGCCGCTCACGCGCCGGCTGCCGAAGCGCGGCTTCACGAACCCGTTCCGCGAAGAGCCGAACGTCATCCGCCTCGACCAGCTCACGCTGCTCGAGGGCGAGGTGACGCCCGACGCGCTTCGCGCCGCGGGGCTCGTCAAGCGGAAGGGTCCGGTGAAGGTGCTGGCGAACGGCGAAGTCTCCGGGGCGGTATCGGTGCGTGGCCTCAAGGTCAGCGCCAAGGCCCGTGAGGCGATCGTCGCCGCCGGCGGAACGGTCGAGCAGTAACGCCGCACCCCCAGGAGCCACATGGCCCAGAACAACGCAGCCGCACAGGCGGTATCGAGCGTGTTTCGCACGCCGGAGCTGAAAGACAAGATCCTCTTCACGCTCCTGTGCCTGCTGGTCTATCGGATCGGCGCGCACATCACGGCGCCGGGGGTGGATGTCCTCGCGCTGACCGACTTCTTCCGCAACCAGTCGCAGAACGGGGGCGGGCTGCTCGGTCTGTACGACCTGTTCACCGGCGGGCAACTCTCCAGGGCGACGGTGTTCGCCCTGGGGATCATGCCCTATATCTCGGCGAGCATCTTCCTCCAGATCGCCGGCGCCGTGGTGCCGCAGGTGGAGAAGATGCAGAAGGACGAGGAAGGTCGGAAAAAGATCAACCAGTGGACGCGCTACGCCACGGTGTTCCTCGCCGCGGTGCAGGGCTGGGGCTTCGGCCTCTTCACCGAGTCCCTGCAGGGTGCGGTCGCCACGCCGGGTTTCGCGTTCAAGCTGCAGATGGCGTTCTTCCTGACCACGGGCGCCGTGTTCGTGATGTGGCTCGGTGAGCAGATCACGGAGCGCGGACTCGGCAACGGCGCCTCGCTGATCATCTTCTTCTCGATCGTCGAGCGCATCTGGCCCAGCATCGGCACGACGTTCAAATTCGTCTCGACGGGCGCGCTCGGCCCGTTCTCGCTGTTCATCCTGTCGGCCGTCATGGTCGCGGTGGTCGCCGGCGTGGTCACGATCACGATGGCGGCGCGCCGCATCCTGATCCAGATCCCGCAGCGAACGATGGCTCGAGGTCGAATGCGAGAGGCGGCGCGGAGCTTCATCCCGCTCCGCATCAACACGGCGGGCGTGATGCCCATCGTGTTCGCGCAGTCGATCATCGTCGTGCCCGGTGCCATCGCCCAGTTCTCGCGCAACCCGGCGGCGCAGCGCGTCTCGGAGTTGTTCAACCCCGGCAGCGTGCTGTATCTGGTCACCTCCGCGGTGCTCATCCTCTTCTTCACCTACTTCTACACGTCGATCATTTTCAACCCGATCGACCTGTCGGAGAACCTGAAGAAGCAGGGCGGCTTCATTCCCGGCGTGAAGCCGGGCGCCAAGACGGCCGAGTACATCGATCAGGTGGTCACGCGGATCACGCTCCCGGGCGCCATCTTCCTGACGCTGATCGCCCTGCTCCCGGTCGTCATCTCGCGCGCCATGAACGTCCCGTTCCAGTTCGGCGGCACGTCGCTGCTGATCGTGGTCGGTGTCGCACTCGACACGCTCGCGCAGATGCAGCAACATCTGCTGCTTCGCAAGTACGACGGTTTCATGAAGAAGGGGCGCCTCAAGATCCGTGGCCGCCAGTCGGCGCCCGGAGGGTTCTAGGCCCCGCTCGCGCACTCTCTCCACCCGATGATCATCGTTCTCTTCGGCAAGCCAGGCGCTGGGAAGGGAACACAGGCGCCGCTGCTCGCAGCGGCGCTTGGTGTTCCCACACTGGCCACCGGTGACGAGCTCCGCGCGGCGATCCGAAACGGCACGCCGCTGGGCCTCGAGGCCAAATCATTCATGGATCGGGGCGACCTCGTCCCGGACTCTGTCATCCTCGGCATCATCAAGCAGGCGCTGTCGGAGCCACGGCACGCGAGCGGCGTACTCCTCGACGGCGTGATCCGCACCGTGCCGCAGGCCGAAGGGCTCACCGCGGCATGCGCAGAGCTCGGCACCAGGGTGGACGCCGTGCTCTGCTTCGACATCGACGACGAGGAGATCGTGCGGCGGCTCGCCGGCCGCACAGTGTGTGAGACCTGCCAGACGCCGTACACCGGCCGCGAGCCGGGATCCAAGTGCGACAAGGACGGCGGCACGCTGGGGCGTCGCAAGGACGACGAGCCGGAGGCCATCCGGAACCGCCTCGAGGTCTACCAGCGCCAGACCGCGCCAGTCCTTCAGTGGTATCGCGAGCAGGGGACTCGCGTCGCGATCATCGACGCGGTAGGATCGGTGCAGGATGTCACCGCCCGCGCGCTCGGCGCGCTCGCGTCATAGTCGGCAACCAGGGCCACGCATGATCCAGCTCAAGAGCACGCGCGAGATCGATCTCATGGCCGAGGGGGGACGGATCCTCGCCTCCACGGTGCAGCTGCTGCGTCGCGAAGTGAAGGCTGGGATGTCCACGCTCGATCTGGACGCGATCGCCGAGGCGTTCATCCGCAGCCACGCCGGCGCCAAGCCGGCGTTCAAGGGGCTGTATGGCTTTCCGGGCACGCTGTGCACGTCGATCAATCACGAGATCGTGCATGGCATCCCGTCCAAGAAGCGCGTGCTGCAGGACGGGGACATCATCTCGATCGACGTCGGCGTCGGCTTCGAGGGCTACTACACCGACTCGGCGACCACCGTCCCGGTAGGCGTGGTCGATGAGGAGACGAAGCGACTGCTCGACGTGACGGAGCGCTCGCTCGCCGCCGGAATCGCCGCTGCGGTGCCGGGCAATCATCTGGGCGACATCGGGGCGGCGGTGCAGGCGGTCGTCGAGGCGGCGGGATTCAGCGTGGTGCGAGACCTCGTCGGCCACGGCATCGGCGTGGAGTTCCACGAGGAGCCGCAGGTGCCAAACTACGGCAAGCCGAAGCGCGGGCTCAAGCTCGTGCCCGGGCTCACGCTGGCGATCGAGCCGATGGTGAACATCGGCGGCCCGACGACGCGGACGATGCCGGACAAGTGGACCATCGTCACCGTCGACGGGTCGCGCTCCGCACACTTCGAGCACACCGTGGCGATCACCGAGACGGGCCATCGGATACTGACCGCGGCGTAGCGTCGCGGGACCGAGCCCTCACGTACCACGAGGAGTAACCATGCTGGGTCCCGCCAGAGCGCTCGCCCTCGCCGGCCTTGCGCTCGCGCTGTGCGCGCCGGCCGCGTGGAGCCAACGCGTCACGTCGCCCAGGGAGCAGTTCGGCTTCGACATCGGCGACGACTACCAGCTCGCGAACTACACGCAGTTCGAGCGGTACTGGCGCAAGCTCGCCACCCAGTCGGACCGGATGAAGTTGGTCGACATGGGACGCACGGCAGAAGGCCGGACGCAGCTGATGGCCGTGATCTCGTCGCCGGCCAACCTCGCGAAGCTGGAACGCTACAAGGAGATCTCGCGGAGGCTCGCCTTCGCCGACGGCCTCACCGACGATCAGGCACGTGCGCTGGCGAGAGAGGGCCGGGCGATCGTCTGGATCGACGGAGGGCTGCACGCGACGGAGGTGCTGGGCGCCGCGCAGCTGATCGAGACCGTGTATCAGCTGCTCAGCCGGAGCGACGCGGAGACGCTGCGCCTGCTCGACGATTGCATCATCCTCGCGGTGCACGCCAATCCCGACGGGATGGAGCTGGTGTCCGACTGGTACATGAAGGACGCGGACACGCTGAAGCGGAACACGAACGTGCCGCGCCTCTACCAGAAGTACATCGGCCACGACAACAATCGCGACTTCTACGTCTCCAACCAGCCGGAGACGCAGAACATCAACCATCAGCTCTACTGGGAGTGGTTCCCCCAGATCGTCTACAATCATCATCAGACCGGACCCGCCGGCACGGTGATGTTCGCGCCGCCCTTTCGCGACCCGTTCAACTACAACGTCGATCCGCTCGTGCCGGTGGAGCTCGACCTGGTCGCGGCGGCGATGCACGCGCGCTTCGAGGCCGAGGGCAAGCCTGGCGTGACGATGCGCTCGGGCTCGACCTATTCCGCGTGGTGGAACGGCGGACTGCGCACCACGGTGTATTTCCACAATCAGATCGGACTGCTCACCGAGGCGATCGGAAACCCGACGCCGGTGACGATCCCCTTCATTCCCGACGCGCAGCTTCCCCGCGCCGATCTGCCGTATCCCATCGCGCCACAGCGATGGCACTTCCGTCAGTCCATCGAGTACTCGCTCACGGCCAACCGTGCAGTGCTGGACATTGCCTCGCGCCAGCGCGAGAACCTGCTGTTCAACTTCTACCGGATGGGCCGCAACTCGATCGAGCGCGGCAGCCGCGACACGTGGACGGCGAGCCCGAGCCGGATCGACGAGGTGAAGCGGCGCATTGCGTTGGCCGACTCCAGCGAGCGGGCCGGCCGACAGGCGACGCCAGACACGCAGGGAGCGGGAGTCACCGCCACGGGCGACGCGATCGCGTCGTTTGGCCGCGCAGCAGATCCGAGATTCTTCCAGGAGATTCTTCGCGCCCCGGACAGGCGCGACGCGCGCGGCTACATCGTGCCGAGCGATCAACCCGATTTCCCCACGGCGACGAAGTTCGTCAACGCGCTGCGGCACGTAGGGGTGATCGTGCATCGCGCCACGGCGCCGTTCACCGTGCAGGGGAAGCGCTATCCCGCTGGCTCTTTCGTCATGAAATCGGCGCAGGCGTTCCGCCCGCACCTGCTCGACATGTTCGAGCCGCAGGACCATCCCAACGATTTCGCGTATCCGGGCGGACCACCCAAGCGGCCGTACGACAACGCCGGCTGGACACTGGCGTTTCAGATGGGCGTGCAGTTCGATCGCATCCTCGACGCGTTCGACGGGCCGTTCGAGGTGATCCGCGGACTGGCCGCGCCGATGCCGCTCGCCGTGACGGGAGCGCCCGCTCCGGCGGGCTATCTCGTGAGCCGCCAGGTCAACGACGCGTTCATCGCCGTCAACCGTGCGCTCGCCGTGGGGGCGGGCGTCTACATCCTGCGATCGCCCGTCTCGGCGAACGGGCGGACACATCCCGCCGGAACGTTCTACATCGAGGCGAACGCGTCGACGACGCCGATGGTGCGCGAGCTCGCCCGCACCAAGGGCATCGCCGCCGATGGTGTCACATTCCACCCGGACGCCGGCGCGAAGCGGCTGCGGTCCATGCGCGTGGCGCTGTGGGATCAGTACGGAGGCTCGATGCCGTCCGGACACACGCGCTGGCTACTCGAGCAGTTCGAGTTTCCGTACGTGGTCGTCTTCCCCGGCACCGTCGACGCGGGCAACCTCGCGGCCAAGTACGACGTGATCCTCCTTCCGTCGGGCGCGATCCCCTCGCGCGCGAATCGCTTCGGCCTGGGCGGCGGCGCACCGGACACGGCGAACATCCCCGCGATATTCCGCGATCGTCTCGGACGATACACCTCCGCGCGCACGCTTCCGGCGCTGCGACAGTTTCTCGAGGCCGGTGGAACGGTCGTCGCCGTGGGGACGTCGGCCAACCTCGGAGTCGAGCTCGGACTCCCCATCGCCAACGCGCTCGTGGAGCGGCGGACCGGCGGCGACGTGCGCGCGCTCTCAGCCGACAAGTTCTACGTGCCGGGCTCCATCCTTCGCGTGCAGGTCGACACGATGCTGCCCATCTCCGCCGGCATGGCTCGCGATCTCGACGTGTTCTACAACAACAGCCCGGCCTTCCGACTCACGAGCGACGCGGCGGCGAGGGGCGTACGTCCGCTAGCCTGGTTCACCGGGGCCGCGCCGCTGCGCAGCGGCTGGGCGTGGGGACAGCACTACCTCGAGGGCGCGGTGGAGGCGGTCGAGGCATCCGTCGGCAGGGGCACACTGTATCTGTTCGCTCCCGAGATCACATTCCGCGGCCAGCCACACGGCACGTTCAAGTGGCTGTTCAACGGAATCTATGGCGGCCGCGACGCCCCGCCCGTCCCATGAGTGTTCACCGAGTGCCCTCTCTCCACCACTGACGACATGGACATGACCACACACGTTCCCGACGCCGTGAAGAGAGACCTGTGGCTGCGTCTCAAGCACTATCACTTCGACCACCTCGTGCCGCCGCATCTCACCGACCACGTGATGGCGGCGTTCGGCGGACCCGACGCGGCAACGCGCGCGTTCGCGAGCAAGCTGTCGCGAAAACTCGAGTGGACGCCGGCGTTCGCGCGCCGCGCGATCGAGGAGTATCGGAAGTTCGTCTATCTCGGCATGGTGAGCGACGTCATGGTCACTCCGCCCAAGGTGATCGACCAGGTCTGGCACGAGCACCTGCTGTTCAGCCGACCCTACAAGTCGTTCTGCGACGAAGTCCTCGGCCGCGACTTCGATCACCACCCGGAGCTCGTGAGCGTGAGCGATCAGACGGAGGTGTTCAGAGCGCAGTACGAGGCCACGCTCGAGCGCTACGAGTCGGAGTTCAACGTCCTGCCTCCCGCCGACATCTGGGGCACTCCCAAGTTCACGCCGGGTCGCGCGCGGGTGCGGCGTGCGCTCGGCAGGAGAAACGCCGGCTCGTCATCCGACGCGTCTGACGGCGGCACACCGCTGTACCTGTTCTTCGATGGAACGCCGGGCAGCGGAGGCGTGTCGTACGCCGACATGCCGGAGTTCGGCGGTGGCGGAGGGTTCAGCGGGGGAGGTGGGGGAGACTCCTGGGGCATCGGCGCGAGCTCCAGCTCGCACAGCGGACACTTCGACGCGAACGGTGTGGCGGTGCCCGGCGACGGCGACTCGAGCGACTCATCGAGCAGCGACGGTGCAAGCTCCGACGGCGGGAGCTCCGACGGCGGCTCGGGCTGCTCGTCGGGATGCGGCGGTGGTGGATGCGGTGGCGGCGGCGAATGACGAGGTCCGCTCGCGCACTGCGTTTCAGCCGGGCATCGATTGCGCCGTCGGCTCCGGTGTGCTGCTCTCCAGCGCGTTCACGAAATGCTCGTCCGCAATCGCCGACATGCTGAGCGTGAGGTGGATGTCGAGCTGCTGCTTGATCCGATGCGACATCGACGCGTCGAAGATGCGCAGGATGAGCCGTAGATCGGGCGCGAACGATCGCGCATTCAGCCCGACCTGAAGGTTCGCGAAGTCGTCGTCGATCACCGAGTAGAGCGCCTTCGCGCGGCGCACGCCCACATCCGCCAGCACGCGCGGCAGGCGAGCGTCGCCGATGTAGACGTCGGCGCCGCGCGATCGAAAATACTGCACCGCCGGCGAGTCCTCATCGCTCTCGACGATCATCACCCGCTCCTTACGGGCCAGCAGCCCCTCGGCGACGAAGTATCCGAGGCGTCCGAGCCCGCAGAGGATGACGTGCTCCCTGAGCGAGTAGCGCTTCCGGCCGAGTGCGAGCTGCACGCGTCGCTTGATGATGCGATCGATGGTGAGCGAGAAGATCATCCAGATGAATCCCGTCGAGCCGAGCAGGAGGGCGATCCCCACCAGCTTGCTCGTGACGCTCGAGTGCAGAAGGCTGATGTCGCCGTAGCCCACCGTCGTCACGCTGACGATCACGAAGTACACTGCGTCGATCCAGGGCAGGTGCTCCGCAAGGCGAAAGTAGGCGATCGCGGAGACGATGAGCGCGACGAAGCCGAGCAACAGCGCCCGCATGAAGTCGTCGCGCTTCGCCACCGGTTCGTCCTCGACGATGGATGCCGGCAGGTATCGCAGAGTGTGCGTGAGAGGCACGTCGAGCGCGGCGATGAACGCGGGCGCGGCGAGCCTCGCCGGGTTGAGGATCTGCACCTTCGGGTGCGCCGCACGCAGGTGCGGCGCGAGCTGCTCGTTGAACAGCGACGCGACGATGGAGAGGCTCTGCTGCACGGACAACAGCGCGATGAGCACCTCGAGATTCTTCTCGTCGCTGTCGTCGACGACAAACACGGTGGCGAGCGAGGCGAGGTCGAGCCCGCGCAGCATGCGGCCGAGCGCCTCGAAGGCAGACTCCACCTCCTCGTCGGCGGGAAAGTCGTTGCGCGAGAGATGATCCACCTCGAAGCCACGCTCAGCAGCGAGCATGCCGATTCGTCTCGCAAGATGGCCGGAGCCGATGACGGCGACACGCGTGCGAGCCATCGTCGAATCAGGCGCCGAGCGCGCGCTCGACGATCTCACGCGTGCGGCGCGCGAGCTCTCTCGCGCGCTCGACGAGCTCGCGCGCCTCGTGCGCCAGGCGCTCGCCGCGCGAGCGATCGTCGAGCGACGCGACGTTGATGCGCACGTTGTAGCTGGCGCCGACGCAGCCCGCTTCGGCGACCAGTGCCGCCACGCCCGCATCGGTGACGGCATTGCTGTTCCCTCGCTCGGCCACCGCCAGCGCGAGCTCCGCCACCTGCGCGCACGCGCGCGCCGTCTCGAGCGGCACCTCTGCCGCGCCGAGCAGCGCCTCGTCGATCGCGCTCGTTCTGGCGCGTTGGTGCTCCTCGGTATCGGCCGGTAGCTGATGCGCTGCGGTGACCGCCGTGAATGACGCCGCATCGCGCGCCACGAGCGCGGCGAGCGCGTTGCCGATCCCCGCCGCGCGCACGCCGATGTCGCGCATCTCGGCGTCCACCGTCGCGTACTTCTTCTTGCCCGCCGTGAGGCCGGCGACCATCTGCGCGAGGGCCGCGCCGAGCGCGCCCGCGTGCGCCGCGATACTCCCCCCGCCAGGCGTCGGGGTGGACGCGGCCACCGACGCGACGAATCCGCTCAGAGACTCGCCGCCGCTGATGGCGCTCCGCACCTTGCGCTCGAGCACCAGGTCGGTGGAGAAATTGCGCAGGCGGATGTGGCGCGCCGCGGCCTCGAACAGCACGCGCTCGGGCACGAGGCCGACGATCTCGCTCCACGTCGGTGTCACGCCGCGCGCCTCGGCCTCCATGCGCACCGCGTCGTACGCCTGATGCAGCGGCGTCTTCTCCGTGTCCACGAGGTTCATGGAGACCTGTGCCTGGCCGTCCACTTCGAAGCCAAGCCCCTTGACGTAGCGCAGGCCGCCAGTGGAGCCGCGCACCGCCTTGGCCACCTCCTTGGCCACCGGCATGTTGGTCGCCGGTCCGAGGTAGACGTTGTACGCCACGAGGAAGGGACGTGCGCCGATGGCAACGGCGCCCGCGGTGGCGTGCACCGCCGAGGGTCCGAAGTCGGGCGTGCGCTGCGGCGTCCGGCCGATGTCGTCGCGCAGCCCCTCGAACTCACCGCGGCGGACGTCGGCGAGATTCTCGCGCTCGGGCCGCGTGGCGGCGCGCTCGTAGAGAAAGACGGGGATGCCGAGCTCTCGCCCCACCCGCTCGCCGAGCGCGCGCGCGAGGGCGATGCAATCATCCATCGTCGCGCCCTCGAGTGGGATGAACGGCACGACGTCGGCCGCTCCCATGCGTGGATGCTCTCCCGAGTGAGACGTCAGGTCGATCTGGCGTGCGGCTTCCTGAATGCCCCGAAAGGCGGCATCGGCCACGACCTCGATGGGCGCGACGAAGGTGATGACACACCGGTTGTGGCTCGCGTCCGCGCTGACGTCGAGGACGTGCGCGCCCGGAGTAGCGGCGATGGCGTCGCGGATGGCGTGCACCACCTCGGGGCGGCGGCCCTCCGAGAAGTTGGGCACGCACTCGATGAGCTTCATGGTTGGCGGAGCGTGTCGAGGAGCCAGGCGTGCATGAATGGATTGCCGCAGACGAGTGAGGTGGTGGCGATGGGGCAGGGGTCGCCCTCGACCGTGGTGACGATGCCGCCCGCCTCGCGCACGAGGAGAGAGCCGGCGGCCATGTCCCACGGGTTGAGCCTGAGCTCCCAGAAGGCGTCGTACCGGCCGCAGGCCACGTCGGCCAGGTCGAGCGCGGCGGCGCCGCAGCGGCGGACGCCCGCCGTGGCGCGGAGGACACCCGGCAGGGTGGGCATGTAGCGCGCGATCTCGTCCTCGCCCGACCAGGGCATCCCCGTGGCGACGAGCGCGCGCGAGGGATCGTCGATCGTGCTCACCCGGATCGTCTCGCCGGCGCGCCGCGCTCCGCCGCCCAGGGTGGCGGTGAACAGCTCGCCCGTGGCGGCGTTGATCGTCGCCGCGGCGACGACCTCGCCATCCACGAGGGCAGCGATGGACACGGCATACCAGGGAAGCCCGTGAAGGAAGTTCGTCGTGCCATCGAGCGGATCGGCGACGAACACGAGACCGCGCGAGGAGCTGAGGTTGGGCGAGCCCTCCTCGGCCAGCAGCGCGGCGTCGGCATGGCGGCTGGCGATCGTCTCGGCGATCGCCGCCTCGCTGCCGCGATCCACGTCGCTGACGTAATCGTTGCCGCCCTTCGATTCCCACACCAGGGTCGCGCGTCGTTCCGCACCCTTGCGCACGACGTCCGCGCCCCGCGCCGCGGCGGCGACGCACGTGGTGAGGAGCGCGCGCGCGTCGGCGCGGCTCAGCGAAGTGCTGGCGTTCGTTCCTTGCGACGCGTCTGACGCGCTCATTACGTTCTCGGCATGGCACGTATCTTCAGCGGCATCCAGCCCTCCGGCGAGCTGCACATCGGCAACTATCTCGGCGCGGTGAAGAACTGGGTGACGTTGCAGCATACGGCGGAATCGCTCTTCTGCATCGTGGACTACCACGCGATCACGATCCCGTTCGAGCCAGCCCAGCTTCGGCTGCGCCGACGAGAGCTGGCGCTCGGGCTGCTGGCGTCGGGACTCGATCCGCAGGTATGCTCGGTATTCGTCCAGTCGGACGTGCCGGAACATACCGAGCTGGCGTGGATTCTCAACAGCGTGACGCCGCTGGGTGAGCTCGAGCGGCAGACGCAGTTCAAGGAAAAGTCACAGCGCATGGAGAGCGTGAACGCCGGGCTGCTCAACTATCCCATCCTGCAGGCCGCCGACATCCTGCTCTATCGCGCGGACCTCGTGCCGGTGGGCGACGACCAGCTCCAGCACCTCGAGCTGTCGCGCGTCATCGCGCGGCGATGGAACGCCCAGTTCGCTCCCGAGGCGGACTTCTTTCCGGAGCCCAACCCTCTGCTCACGCCCACACGCCGCATCATGGGGCTGGACGGGCAGGCGAAGATGTCGAAGTCGATGGGCAACACCATCGGGCTGCTCGAGTCGCGCGACGAGGTCTGGGCGAAGCTGCGCCCCGCGGTCACGGATCCCAAGCGAATCAGGAAGACCGACCCCGGCACCCCCGAAGTGTGCAACATCTATCACCTGCACAAGGCGTTCAGCCCGCCGGCCACGGTGGAACACGTCGCGCTGCAATGCAGCACGGCGGGTTGGGGCTGCATCGACTGCAAGAAGGTGCTGCTGGAATCGATGGAAACGGAGCTCGTCCCGATTCGATCGCGGGCGGAGGAGCTCCGCGCCGCTCCGCGGCGACTGGAGGACGCGCTCGCGGCCGGCGCGGAGAAATGCCGTACGATCGCGCGCGAGACGATGCGCGGGGTGCGCGAGCGCATGGGATTCTCATGATGCGCGTCACGCTCCGACGGACGGATGTCCTCGCGCATACGTCTTGCTCAGAGAACTCGAGAAACCATCCGCTGGAGAGCGGTGGTGGCTTCCCAGTACCCATTGCGAGCGAGCGATGCAGTCCCTTCGCGAGTTGATCGGCCGAGTGCGAGCGTGGGCTGGGTGGCGCCGCTTTCAGCGCGCGCCCTCCGCGTCGCCGACCGCGGCGCTGCCGTTCCTCATCACGATCTCCCGGCCGACTTTCCGAGAGGTCACGACGCACGGAGTGCGCGTGTATTCCCTCTGCGGGAGCTGCGGTGCGCAGCTCGCCGCCAGCGCGACGCTCTGCGACGGTTGCGCGCAGCGTCGAAGCCGGTCGACCAGAACGCCTGAGTGAGTCCGCTCGAGCGACTGGTCGGCTTCGTCATCGCGCAGTACCGTTGGGGACTCCATCCCCTCAAACTGCTCGTCGCCTTGCTACTCCCCATCGTCCTGCTCTGGGCCGCCGACTGGCACGTCCGACGGCGATCCGCCTCGCTCGCCGCTCACGAGCCAGCGCGCCGGAAGCTGCCTCGAACGCGCCGACGCTGAACGTGACTCGCTGACATGTACGCCGGACACGCCGCGATCGCCCTCGCGCTCAAGGCGCGCGACCCGCGCGTGCCCATTGTCCCTCTGGCGCTGGCCAGCTTCGGACCAGATTGGGTGGAGCTGGCCCTCATGCTCCCGCGCCCGAGAGCGGGGATGGGGATCTACACGCACTCCATCCCGGCCGTCATCGTCGGCGCGATGCTCGCGGCCGGGCTCTACACGGCGTTCAAGCGTCCCGGTGCGCGGATGATCCTGCTCGCCTGGCTGCTCCACTGGCCCGCCGACCTGCTCACCGGGCGCAAGCCGCTGATCCTGGAGACACCGCTGGTCGGGTTGGATCTCTACAACCTGCCGCTGGCCGACTTCGCGCTCGAGAGCGCCGTCGTCGTGATCGGCTGCGCCATCTATGCGAGACGCTTCGGCGCGCGTGCCGAGGTGCGACGCACGATCGTCATGCTGGCAGCCGCGTTGATCGTTCTCCAGGGCGCGGTGGACGTGGCCCTGTCGGTCATGCGCAGCTCGGAATGGACGCCGTCGCTGGCGCTCCGCGGTCGGCAGGCTCAGCTTTCCTGCCGTCGCGTGGTCTCAGGGCACCAGAGCTCTGCATGTATTTTGCATTTCTCCGCTCGCACTTCACCGGCGAGGGAGCAATGGCGAGGACCGACGGACCCTGGGGGATAGTCACGCTGGTCTGTCTGACCTGCGGCAAGGAGAAGTTCTTCACGAAGGAAGTGCCAGCGGCGGTGACCTGCGAGCAGTGCGGCAGCACCGTGTTCAGAACGTTCACCACCCCGACCGAGCCCGACGAAGCGGCAATCGACGCGCTCGAGGTCCAGGCACGCAGCATGGCGTACGGCGACAGTTCGCCGGACACCACGCCGGACGACGTGCGAGACCTCGACATGCGATAGCCGACGGCGGGCCCAGGAGCCCGCCATTTTTCTCCCGCCAGAGCAAGGGATGGACGTTCCACGAATGATGGAAGTCGCGCGCGTCCTGCGTCTCGACCTCCTCATCAAGCTCTCGCTCGCCGTCTTCCTGGGCGGAATCATCGGATTCGAGCGCGAGCTGGCGGCGAAGCCGGCCGGCCTTCGCACCAACATCCTCATCTGCGTCGGCGCCGCGCTCCTCATGGACGTGTCCAACCGCATCGGTCTGGTGGATGGAATCCGCATCGGCGATCCCGGCCGGATCGCCGCCCAGGTGGTGAGCGGCGTGGGCTTCATCGGCGCCGGCACGATCATGCAGGCGCAGGGGATGGTCACCGGGCTCACGTCGGCCGCGACGATCTGGGTCGTCGCGGCGATCGGCCTCACCGTCGGCGGGGGCTACTATGTAGAAGCGCTCGGTGCCGGCCTGCTGGTGACCTTCGTGCTGGCTGGCATCGGACGGCTGGAGATCTACGTGCGCCGGTTGCGCCGCGTCGTCACGGCCACCGTCCGCACCCGAGTCGGCACCCCGCCGGAGGACGTCGCCTTCGCGCTCCGGGCGCACGGCATCAGCATCGAGGCGCAACACGTGTTCGACCATGCCGAGGACCGCACGTTCGAGCTCAAGCTCGCCGGACCGGCCCGCCAGTTCGAGGTGGCGCAGAACGCGTTGATGGCCCGGGACTTCGTGATCGGAGTCAATCTTGACTGATCGGTTGCGGCGTCTGGTCGTCGATCTCGCCGCGACATCGAAGAACTGGGCGCTGACGCCGGCGGGCGAGGAGACGCTCAGGGCGGAATCGCCGCCTGGCTGGGAGGTCGCCATGATCAGGGCGCCCACCAGCTCCGACGGTGATGGGCCGCAGGGGGCGAGCCGCGAATCGCTGGCCGTGATTGGCGAGGCGGAGGCATACTTCGGCTTTGGGATCACAGCCGACCTACTCGCGAAGGCGCGGCGCCTCCGCTGGGTGCACTCCGCGGCCGCCGGCGTGGGAAACGTGCTCCGGTCCGGCATTGCCGACACCGACGTCATCCTCACCAACTCGGCGGGGATCCACGCGATCCCGATGGCGGAGTTCGTCATCGCCGGCCTCCTGCACTTCATGCGGGGACTCGACGTGGCCGTGGACCAACAGCGCCGCAGCGAGTGGAGCAAGGCGTTCTTCGTCGCCGACGAGTCGCCGCTCCGCGAGCTCGGCGACTGCCGGGTGCTGATCGTCGGCACCGGGGGAATCGGGCAGGCCACGGCGACGCGGTTGGCGGCATTCGGGACCACGTGCATCGGCGTGCGCCGTCACCCGGAGCTGGGGGCGCCCCACGGCTTCTCCGCTGTGGTCGGCATGGATGCGCTCGAGGACGAGCTCTCGAAGGCGAACGTGCTCGTCCTGGCCGCGCCGCTGACCCACGAAACCGCGCAGCTCATGTCGCGCGACAGGCTGGAGCAGCTTCCACGGGGGGCGATCGTGGTGAACGTGGCGCGCGGCGCGCTCATGGATGAAGAGGCAGTTGCCGATCTTCTGGAGGAGGGATGGTTACGCGGAGCGGTACTCGACGTCTTCACGGAAGAGCCGTTGCCGGCCGCGAGCCGGCTCTGGGGGCTCCGTTCTTCGCTCGTGGTTCCGCATGTGTCCCCGGTGTCGCCGGGGCGGTTCTGGCCGCGACAGCTGGATCTCTTCCTCGACAACTGGCGCCGCTACTCGGACGGTCAGCCGTTGCGCAACCTCGTCGACAAGCAGGCAGGGTACTGACCACATGGAACGAATCATCAAGGCCGCGGTCGATCGCGGTGCATCCGACCTGCACATCAAGGCGGGCGACGTGTTCCGCGCGCGGATCCACGGCAAGCTGGTGCCGTTGACGAAGCAGGCGCTGACGCCGGAGCAGACGCGCACGATCGCGCTCCACTTGATGTCGAACGAGGACGACAAGGCGAGGCTCGATACGCTCACCGACTACGACTGCTCGTGGGCCGCGTCGGGAGTGGGGCGGTTCCGCGTCAACATCCTGAAGCAGCGCTCGAGCTTCATGATCGTGATGCGCGTCATCCCGTTCGAGGTGCCGACGTTCGAGAAGCTGCGGCTGCCGCCGGTGCTCGCGCAGATCGGCATGGCGGAGCGCGGGATGATCCTCGTCACCGGCGTCACGGGTTCGGGCAAGTCGAGCACCATGGCGGCCATGGTGAACTACATCAACCAGCACGAGAACCGCCACATCCTCACGCTCGAGAACCCGATCGAGTTCCTGCACAGCGACATCCAGTCGGCGATAACCCAGCGGGAAATCGGCAGTGACACACAAGACTTCAAGATGGGCCTGCGCGCCGCACTGCGTCAGGATCCGGACGTGATCATGATCGGTGAGATGCGCGACGCAGAGACGGTGGACACGGCGATCAAGGCAGCGGAGACGGGGCATCTGCTCATCTCCACGCTGCACACGCCCGACGCGCAGAGCACGATCCTCCGCATCATGGCGATGTTCCCGCCCGAGGAGCAGGAGGTCGTACGCATCCGGTTGAGCGAGTCGCTGCACTCCGTGGTCTCGCAGCGCCTGCTGCCGCGCGCCGACGGCAATGGCCGCGCCGTGGCCGCGGAGGTTCTGGTCGTCACGCCGGCCGTCCGCGACATGATCGCCGACGGCAAGCGCATCGGCGAGATCCGCGACTACATCGCCGACGGGCGCGACCAGTACGGCATGCAGACGTTCGACCAGCATCTGGCCGATCTCGTGCAGAGCGGCGAGGTGACATTCGACACGGCGATGGCCGCGGCGACGAACCCGTCGGACTTCGAGCTCAAGATGCGCATGTTCCGTCGCGTCTCCACCGACGCGCCTCGCATGACCGGCGAGATGGAAGCCGTACCCGCGGCGGCCGCCACACAAGGCGGCGGAGTGGACGGCATGTCGCAGGGAGCCGGTGGGTTCGAGTTCTACCAGCAGTGACCACCTGAACTGAGCACGCATGCGGCAAGGCGAGGGCACGGAGCACCTTGCCGCGATCGCGCGCGGCCCGCGCGCGGCGGGAAGCGAGGGCGAACAGGCGGCGCGTACGTACGCCGCATCCGTGCTCCGCGACCTCGGCTTCGAGGTCCAGATCGAGCGCTTCGATTACTCAGCGCTCCCTGGCCGGTTCGGCACACCGGTCGGGAGCGCGCTCGCGCTGGCCACCGTCCTCGCGAGCACGTGGCTCGCCACCGTGCGCGGCGCACCGCGCGTGGCTGCCGTCGTCCTCGCCTTCGGGCTCATTGCGCTCGCGCTCTTCGCCAGACGGATGCTCGGCGACGGTGTGTTGACGCTCCCCTGGCTGCGCGAGTCCGCGGAGAACCTGGTGGCTCGAAGAGGGAACGAGGAGCCGCGCGTGTGGCTCGTCGCGCATCTGGACAGCAAGTCGCAGCCGATTCCATCCGCGGCGCGCGTCGCCGGGATCGTGCTGCTCGCCATGGGCGTTCTCCTGGTCGCGGTCGCATCGCTGATGACCCTCGCCGGCGCCGGCCCGCGCACGCTCTGGTGGCTCGGTGCCGCGCTAGCGTCCAGCGGCGCGATTCCCGCTATGCTCAGCATAGTCGGGAACGATTCAGCGGGCGCGGTGGACAATGCGTCCGGAGTGGCGGCCGTGCTCACCGCCGCAGCGATGCTGCCGAGCGAGCTCGCCGTGGGTGTGCTCCTGCCGAGCGCGGAGGAACTGGGACTGGCCGGCGCTCGCGCGTGGGTGCGGAGCCGCGGACCCCTGCGCGCCACGGCGCTCAACTGTGACAGCGTGGACGACGACGGAGAGCTGACGATCATGTACACTGGGCAACTGCCGACGACTCTGGTGAACGCGCTCGAAGCGGCCGCGGGCCGCGCGCCGCGCGTGCGCCGCATGCCACTCGGGCTACTGACCGACTCTGTCGCCTTCGTCGACGGCGGCTGGCAATCGGTGACGGTGAGCCGCGGCTCGCTCGCGACGCTGCGCCGAGTGCACACGCGCCGCGACTCGCTCGCCGCATTGCGCGGCGATGGCATCCCTCAGGTGGCGAGCATGCTCGCGCGCGCGGCGGAGGCGCTGGCCCGATGAACGTGCTCATTCTCGCGGTGGTGCTCTTTCTGGGACTGATCATGATCCCGTTCGGGCTGCCCGGCACGTGGATCATCGTCGCGGCAGCGCTGGGCTACCAACTGCTCGTGCCGGGCTCCATCTCCATCGTCACCGTCGTGCTCGTCGCCGTGGCGGCGCTCATCGGCGAGCTGCTCGAGTTCACGCTCTCGGCGAAGTACACGAGGAAGTACGGCGGCTCGAGGCGCGCGAGCTGGGGCGCGATCATCGGCGGCATGGTCGGCGCGTTCGTCGGCGTGCCGGTGCCGATCGTTGGGCCCGTGCTGGGCGCGTTCGCCGGCGCGTTCATCGGAGCGTTCGTCGCCGAGATCTCGCGCGGCAGCGAGGGCGGCGCGGCAACGCGGGTGGCCACCGGCGCACTCATCGGCCGTGTCGTCGCCGCGGCGATGAAGGTGGCGATCGGGATCGGGATGGCGGCCTGGATATTGTTCGCGGCGATCATCTGAGTTGAAAAACTGCAATGGCAGTAGTGGGTACTGGGGTACCTGGATTGGCATACTAGCCACCCGAATCTTGGGCTGGGATTGACCTGCAGTACTGAGTACTCGGTACAGCTAGTTTGACGCCGGCAAACGGCGTTTGCAGGTCACCCTAGCGCGTTCGCCGGATCAGAGGCGTTCCCCACGACGGCGCTCCGTTCGAGTTCGGGGAGGTCGTATGCCAATCCGAGTACCCGGATACCAACTACCCACTACTGAGCTTGCAGTTAAGATCACCGCAGCGCCGCCACCCTCGCCGTCGCCAGCGCCGTCATCGGTCTGAGCTCCGCGTCGCACTCCTTCCACAGCTCGAGGAAGCGCGCATAGTACCGCGTGGCTAGGGTGCGCTCGCCGCGCGCCTCGTAGATCTGCGCCTGACGAAAGAGCGCCGGCGCGAGGTAGACGAGATCGTATGGCGAGTTCTCCCCGAAGGTGCCGTACCAGCGCATCGCCTCGTCGTCGCGCCCGAGCTCGTG
Source organism: Gemmatimonadaceae bacterium (assembly GCA_039920785.1). Lineage (GTDB taxonomy): Bacteria > Gemmatimonadota > Gemmatimonadetes > Gemmatimonadales > Gemmatimonadaceae > AG11. Next base: position 15,334 of record JBDSDB010000065.1, on the reverse strand, counting down.
CAGCAGTTCCGCGCGCTGGAAACGCTCGTAGGCCTGCGAGATGATCCCTGAGGTCCACGCCGCCACGAACGGCGTGGCGCGCGCGCCCTGGTCGAGTAGCGCGAGCGCGAGCGCCGGATGCCCCAGCGTCCGCTCGTCCTCGGCGCGGATGCTCAGAATGAAGCCTTGCCCGACTGCGCTGGCCGCCGTCGGGTCGGGCAACGCCGCGAGCTGCGCCAGCGCACGGTCGCGGCCCGCCCCGTCGCGCGTGCGCGCGCTCACCAGCCCGGCGAGATAGGCCCTGATGAGCGGCTGCAGGGTGTTCGGCGATTGCGGCCAGGGAAGAGTGCTCGACTGCTGTTTGGTCGGAGGAGGAAGTTGCTCGAGCTCCGCACGCTGCGCGACGAGATCGGCGGTCGAGGTCGAGAGCAGGGGAGAGAGGGAGAGCAGCAATCGGTGCTCGAGCGCGTCGGCGGGCGAGTGCGCGCGCGCGATCGCCAGCTCGGCACCCGCCTCCCGCCAGTGACCACGCGCCAGCGCGAGGTGCGCGAGCAGCACGCGGCCGAAGCCCTGCTGCTCGGGGGGTCGCAGCGGATCCACGAGCATGCGGGCGAGTTGCTGCGCGTCGTGCAGGTCGCGGCCGAACACCGCGACGTACCACACGGAGGTGATGAGCCAGAATCCGCGGTCCGCGGCGAGCTGCGGGGCGACCGCGGCGCGCGATGGCCCATCGTCGTACGCATATGCTCGCAGCGCGCGAGACGCCAGCATCATGTGATCCGCGCCGACGCTTTTCTCGTAGCGCGCGAGCAGCGAATCCGCTTGCCGGGCGTTTCCCTCGAGCGCCGCGACCTCGGCGAGATGCTCGAGCGCTGGCCAGTACTGCGGGTCGAGCTCGAGCACGCGCTCCCACGCGTGGCGCGATTCCACGGCGGAGCGTCCGCGCTTCCAGTTGTGATGGTAGAGCACCTCGCCGAGCAGCACCCAGCCTTCGATGTCGTCGTACGTCTCGGCGATCGACGTGGCCATTCGCTCGGCGCTGTCGGCCGCGCCGCGCGAGTACGCTGCGAATCCTTCGAGCAGCATTCGGTCGCGCGCCGACAGTCGTCCGCCGAATCGGACGGCCTGAGCGGCCGCATGCTGCTCGAGGGCGGGCCGCAGCATCCACGACGCGGCGCTCGCCAGCCCATACCAGGCGAGGGCGAAGGTGCTGTCGGCGGCCACGGCGCGCTGATAGGCGGGGATGGCGAGGTACAGATCGTTCGAGCGATACGCGTTGCGTGCTTCCAGATACGCCTTGAGCGCCTCGAGTGAGGGCGTCGTCACGGCGGCGAGATGCGCGAGCCGCTCTCCGCCGGGCGAGCCGCGCGCGACCGCGAGCTGCGCCGTGACGCGATCCACGATATCGAACAATCCGTCCGAGCTTCCCGACGCGCTGGCCCGCGCCGCGGGTGCCTCCGAGCGCTTCGTCGTGTACAGTGCGGCGCTGATCTCCATCTTTCCCCCCGCGCCGAGCACCGTGCCGAGCACGAAGTAGCGCGCCCCGAGGCCGGAGGCGACGGCGCGCGCCTCCTCCACTCCGGTCGGGTGTCCTCCGTTCGCAGTTCCCGTCGCGGCGATCACCGCGCGCGGGTCGATGGTACGGAGGCCTGCCGCTCCATCGAGGCTGGTGCTCAACAGATCGACCATCCCCGCCTCGAGGAAGCGGAGCTTGTTATCGCCGGCAACGGAGAAGGGAAAGATCGCCACGGTAGCGTCGCGCGGCGCCTCCTTGTTGGTGCGCAGGGAGATCCCGGCGAGCGTGAGCAGGACCACCCCGGCAGCGATGAGCGCGATGGTGCGAGGACGGATCCGCGAGCGGCTCTCCGGCTCGATGTTGGCCGCCCGTTGGTGATGTGCGATCCGCGACTGGGAACTTCCGCGTCGGCCCCACGCGCTCTCGGCCGGCACCAGCGTGGCCGCGATCGCGTGCAGCGCCTCGCGGCGGAGGGTGGGAACGAGCTCGTACACAGCGCGCGCGACGATCGGCGGCGCGATCGAGTAGCTGTCGTCGTCCGGGGCGACGAGCAGCCGCGCGTTCAGTAATTGCTCGATGCCCTCCGCGACCGCGACTGGCTGAAGGTCGACGAGCTGCGCGAGGGCGGCGCGCGAGAGCGGCCACGCGAACACGGCGGCCCCGTCGAGCAGGCGCCGCGCATCGGAGGACAGCGCGTCACGGCGGTCCTGCACGGCGCGCCGCACCGACGCAGGAACGGGAAGCGACGCGGCCTTCGGGAGCTCGGGAGCCTGACGTCGCGAGACCTCGCGCGAGAGCACGCCACCCTCCACGAGAGAGTCGATGAGCGCGACGAGATGGCCAGGTGCGCCGCCGGTCTCGCGCACGAGCGAGTCGGCGAGAACGGCCGCGTCCTGCGGACGCATCGTGACGGTCGATTGCAGCAGGTCCGATACGTGACTGGGCAGGAGCGGCGCGAGCTCCAGCGATTCGAGCGCGCGCGCTCCCGCGACCTCGCGCCCGATCGCGTGCAACTCCTCCGTCGAGGGTCCGGCGACGAGCACGACGAGCACACCTCCATTCAGCTCGCGCGCGGCACCGAGGAGAAGCGCGCGGCTGCCCGTGTCGATCGCGTCGAGCCTGTCGACGATGACCAGCACCGGCGCATCATCCGCCACCGCGTCGAGCGCCTCGCGCAGCGCGGTGGCCAGGCGGGGAATGGAGTCGTCGGAGATCCGAGGGAGCCCGTGGAAGCGCCGGTGCACCGCGGGCACCACGGTCGCGAGCGAAGACAGCATCTCCGGCGAGATGCCGCCGAGTGCCGGCGCTGCGTGCAGCGGCTGCAACAGCGCCTCGGCTCCCGGGTAGGGGGTCTCGTGCGATCGAGGCCGACTCTGGTCGGAGCGCAGAAACAGAGCGGAGGGCTCGGACTCCTTCGACCAGCGAACGAGCTCGTCGCAGAGGCGAGTGGCGCCCGCGCCGCGCTCGGCGCGCAGGACGACGATGGTGGGCTTGCCCGCGCGGGCAATGCTCCACGCCGACGACAGCGCCGCGAACTCGCTGCCGCGACCGACGAACGGCGGCGGCGAGCCCGCGCGGGCTTCGGGCTCGGGCCTCTTGCTCGCGGGGCGAGCAGCAGGGGTCCGCGCCGACTCGTCGAGCGAGCGCGCCAGCTGCAGGAACATGCGCGAGGGCGAGGCGTCGAGCTGCTCGTGCAGCTTGGCGACGAAGCTCGTGTGCACCGCCAGCGCGTCCACCGCGCGGCCCTCGCGCCGGAGACAGGCGATCAGTCGGAGGCAGGCGTGCTCGTCGAGCGGCGCGAGCGCGGTCCAGCGCCGCGCGATGGCGAGCGACTCGCGGCTGTCGCCCTGACTTGCCGCGCCGTCGAGGAGACGCTCGAAGGCAAGGGTGAGTCGTCTCCGGAGGCCGGCGCGCTCGGTGTCGGCCCAGGCGCGGAACGCCGAATCGTCCTCCTCCTGTCCGCTGTCGCAGAAGTCGCCGGTCCAACGGCCGATGGCCTCGCGGTCGCGTCCCGCCTCCACGTCCTCCTCGAACTGGACGACGTCGAGCACCAGATCGTCGGCGACGAGACGTGCGGAGTCGTTCGTGACCTGCAGCCGGTCGCCGACGAGCCGGTGCAGCTCGAGCAGCGCCTGCCGCAGCGACTGTCGCGCCTTCGCGTCCGGCCGCTCACCCCACAGTAGCGCGGCCAGCTCGACCCGCGTCGCCGGGCGGGGGGAGCGCCGGGCGAGATAGGTCAGCAGTACGAGTGGCTTTCGTCGGCGGGACAGGACCTCTCCCGCGTCGGTCTCCAGGCGAAGCTCGCCGAGCGCGAACAGGTGCAGCATGTCGAGCGGCCGGTGGGGGGAGGGTGCGCTCGCCCACGCATGTCGCTGTGCGACAGGCGTTTGACGCGAGCGTTGACGACCGCCTGCGCTTCGATCGCTAAGGTATGCGCCTTCGCCGGAATAGCCAGACGGGAGCGTGTGGATGCGCGCCGCCGATCTGGTGAAGCGACCGGGAAAACTGCGGGGGAACGGATGGCACACAACTCGAGCACCGGCCAGCCCACGACCAACGAGTCGGTTCGGGCAACCTTCTCGGCGCGACGGAGCGCCTTCCGACTGGTGGCCGCAATGACGCTCCTGTTGATGGCGCCTTCCCTGGCGCAGGCGCAGTTCGGAATGCTGAAGAAATTGAAGAAGGCGGTGAGCGCGCCCGACTCCGCTGCGCGCGCGACGGACAGCCTCACCCAGATCTCGAACGGCGTGCTGCCCGACTCGGTCAAGGTCGGGAAGGGGAGCTTGCTCCAGCGCGGTGTCGCGGCGGGCAAGGTCGCCTCCGACAAGATGGAAGCTGCCACCGGGATCTCGGCCAAGGATGCCGCGCTGGCAGCGACCGGCGTCGGGGCGGGCGGTCTGCTGGCGAAGAAGATGGGCGTCGATCCGATGACCCTCGGCAAGCAGGCCGTGGCGAACGCGAAAATGAAGGGGCAGCAGAAGGCCATGGAGGCGGCGAGCGGGGCGACCGGGTTGAGCGCCAGCGGCATCGGTGGGATGACCGCGAAGGCGCAGCAGATGGCGGGGATGTCCGGCATGCCGAGCGCGGCGCAGCTCCAGCAGATGCAGAGCGCGATCGCGGCGGCGAGCGCGGGCCGCTCGAACTCGGCCAAGGTGCCGAACGCGGCGGCGACGGCAGGGATGGCCCTCAACGGCTTCACCCAGGCCGACGCCGAGGCGCTCGTGGCGTTCCAGCAGGAGATGATGCAGGTGGCGATGAAGGCGAGCGCCGGAGACGTGGCGGCCCAGGCGCGACTCGAAGCGTGGCAAGCCCTGACGGTGAAGCACGAAGCGGAGATCCAGAAGCTGAGCCTCGCCGCGAGCGCGGGCGACGTATCGGCCGTGCAGAAGCTCCAGCTGATGCAGTTCACGATCATGAAGGAGTGGGCGCACACGGGCTCGACGAAGGCGAAGGTTCTCAAGGCCGTTCGCCCGTAAGCGCGCTCCAATGCGGATGACACTGAGGACGACCGGGCGTGTCGTCGCCGCCCTTGTGGCGGCGATCGCCATCGTCGGCGCGCCGCGCGTTGCGGGGGCGCAGGCGCCCTGGAAGGTGACCGTCGTGACGCCAACCACGCCCGTGCCAATCGGCGCGTGTCTGGCGGTCCAGCTCCTCCTCAAGGACGCCAGCGGGAAGGACTCACCCAGGAATCCCGCTGGCTGGCGCGTGGGGATGGAGGATTTCGACCTGGAGGTGACGAGCGCGGACTCGAAATCAGCGGCGGGTCAGTACCACGGCCCGAACAACTTCTCGGTGTGCGCCTGTCAGGGCGCGACGATCGGCGCTTCGGGCCTGGTCACGGCGACGTATCCGTCCAAGACCATCGCACCCAAGTCGCGCGTACCCAACGTGGCGTTCAAGACGTCGGCCCCGTTCACCGTTGGCAAGGCGCAGGGTACGCACAACCCGGACGAGTGCAAGGAGCTCGCGACTCCGGCGGTAGCGGTTTCGCCAACTGCCCCTCCCGCAGGGGGAGGTGCGCCTACGACCGCGCCTGCGAGCGAGCCACTGACGGTGGTCACCACCATGCCCTTGGGCACCGCGACACCCGCCGGCACGGGGATGACCGGCGGCACGCCGATTTCCGGCGCGGTCGTCCCGACCACCGGGACGCCCGTCCCACTGTCAGGGGCGACACCTGTGGACGGCGGGACTCTCAGGACGGCCACCGCCGCCGCTCCGACCGGCCTACAGGTCACTGGCACGCCCGTCTCCGCCACCCTCGCGTGGAACCCCGTTGCTGGCGTCAACTCATACTCGATGAGGCGGCAGCAGGCCGGTGTTCCCGACGTGCAGCGGACCATACTCGCCACGGTGCGGTCCATCATGGACGTCGGTCTGCTCCCGTCGACCGCGTACACGTACACGATCTCGGCGAACCAGCCCGATGGGCGCTCCGGCTCGGCGAGCGTGGCGTTCACCACGCTGCCTCCGCGCAATCCAGCCGGGTTCACGGCCGCGCAGGTCGCGCAAGGTGCGGCGCGCCTGAGGTGGCTCCCCGTACCGGGCGTCTCGTACTACGTCGTGCTCGGACCCGGCTCCAGCAACGGCGGCGCGAAGGTGGTCGGGGACACGCAGTTCATCGCGACGGCGGTACCAACGGGTCTCCAGACCTGGTCGGTGGGTAGCTACTACGATCCCGCACCGGGATCGACGACGACTGGTGTGGGCCCGAACGCGGTCTCGACGCCGGCGGCGCAGTTCCCGACCGCGCAGGCGAACATCGCCGCGCCGTCGACAACGGTGCCCGTCGCGCCGCCCGGCTCCACAACGGCGAAGCAGACGAATCTCGATCCCGGCGTCTTCGGCTTCAAGTTCATCAACACGTTCAGCAACAGCTTCATCGGACCGCCCGTCAGCATGACGACGAGTGGCCTCTGCGGCGGGATGTCGTACGCGGTGCTCGACTACTACAACGCAAAGATCCCGATCGGGGGACAGGACTACCGGCCCGCGAACGGCACCACGCTTCACGGCTATCTGTACAACAGACAGGTGACGTCGCTCACGGCCAACATCGACAAGTGGGTCGAGTACAGCGTGAACCCGTTCGGCTCACGCTCCGCGGAGTTCTTCAACTGGGGGCTGAACGAGCGGCTGACCGAGCTCAGGTCGTTCATCGATCGTGGGGTCCCCGTTCCCCTCGGAATGAAGAGTCCCAACGGCGGCATCGGCGGCGATCATCAGGTCATCGCGATCGGGTACGACATGGGCCGCTACCAGGGCGCGCTCGGTGAGTTCAAGGAAGATCTCAAGCTGTTCATCCTCGATCCGAACCATCCGGGCAAGACCGTGACGCTGGTGCCGGACGTCGCCGCGCTGGAGTACCACTACGTCGAGTGGCCGAACGAGAAGTGGCGCTCGTATTTCGTGGACGGCAGATATTCGGCGATGACGCCGCCCAACATCCCGAACCCGGCCTACCCCAACGACGGTCTCGCCCACGAGCTGGAGATCACGTTCACGACGGGCGCGGACGACATGCGCGGCGGCGCCGACCATGTGGATCTCGTGCTGCGCATGGCCGACAACTCCACGCAGTCATATACGAACATCAGTCTCGGCGGCCGGTGGCTGCCGAACTACTTCGAGACCGTGCAGCTCGTCCTCACGACGCCCGTGGCGAAGAGCGCGATCAAGAGCATGCAGATCTCGACGAATTCGACGGGAGGGCTGAACGGCGACAACTGGGATATGAAGTCCGTGCTCGCGAGGGCGGTGGTGAATGGCGTGCGGACGGGCAGCTACACCAGCTCGCCCGACGTTCCGTTCCGGTTCACGGGTGCGCAGATACCGTTCGTCGTGAATCTCCTACCGTGATGCCCCGGAGGCAGCGAGGAGTGCGGGCGTTCGCAGTGCTCCTCGCCACCGCGGTACTGAGCGCGACTCCGCTCGAAGCGCAGCGACAGGCGAGCGGCGCGCCCTGGACCGTGTCGCTCGTGCCGACGATGAACCCGCTCCCGATCGGATCGTGCGGCGCGGTGTGGCTCACGCTCAAGGATTCCACCGGGCAGGATGCGCCGCGGAACGCTGCGGGCAATCGGGTCACACTCGCCGACTTCGACATGAGCGTCACGGGCGCGAGCCCCGTAGCGGTGGCGGGCGCGTTCAACGGCCCGAACAACTGGTCGGTGTGCGGATGTCAGGGAGCGAAGGCGGGCAGCTCGGCGGTCGTCACGGCGAGCTACCCGAAGAAATCGCTGCCGCAGGCGTCTCGCGTGAATGGAGTGACGATCACGCAGACGGCGTCGTTCAAGCTGCGGCGGCGCATGGGCGTGAGCGATCCACCGGCGTGCGCGGAGCTCAAGGCCGCGCGTGCGAGCGCCAAAGGCGCATCGAAGGCAGGCAAGTGATCCCGGCGACGTGCGCACCACTCCGGAAGCGCGTGACGTCGATGACCTCGAGGACGATCGCACATATCTGCACAGCAACTCTGCTGTGCGCCACACCAGCGGTTGCGCAGCTATCGGCTTCGGCGCCATGGACGGTCGCCGTCACTCCCGCGATGAACCCGCTGCCGATCGCCTCGTGCGGTGCCGCCTACCTGCGCATGCTGGACCCGGCAACGAAGGACCGGCCGCGAAATCCGCAGGGGGTGCTCGTGTCCATCGCCGACTTCGACATGACGGTGACCGGCGCCACGGCGACGGACGTCGCCGGCGAGCAGGTGGGCCCGACCAATTGGTCGGCGTGTGCCTGCCAGGGTGCGACGGTCGGGAGCACGGCGACGATCACGGCGAGCTATCCGGCAAAGATGCTCGCCGAGAAGGCGCGAGTCCCTGGCGTGGTGTTTCAGGTGACGGCGCCGCTGACCATCGGCAAGCCGCAGGGCGCGGGCGACACGCGTGCCTGTCTGGCGCTCAAGACACAGACGATGGCCACCCGCGCGACTCCCATCGGCGGAGGTGTCCGCACGGCGGCGCCGGAAGTACAGCCAATTGGAGATGCAACCACGGCCGCGGCATTGCAGCGCCGCGCGGTGGTCGCCGGAACCGGTAAGAGCGCGCCGAGCCAGCTCAGTGTGACCGAGATGGTCGAAGGCCTGCGCGTGAAATTCGCGCTGAGCGAAGTGGGAAGCACGCTGACGAGCGTCGACCTATTCCGCAAAGATGGAACCGGGCAGTCGACGAAGCGCGGAGGCGCGGTGCTCGATTTTCTGGCCTGCACGGACAGCTGCACGCGATTCTACTTCGACGATCCGGTGGCGGACCCTCGACTCACCTACCAATACGTGGTGGTCAGCAACTTCGCCGACGGAACCTCGGCGAGCTCTCCTCCCATCGCCTGGACGGCTCCTCGGTTCGTGAACCCGAGCGGATTTACCGCGCAGGACTCGGGAGGGGGCAAGGTCGCCTTTCAGTGGCGGCCAGTGCCGGGCGCGCTGCGATACCGCCTCGACGGACCTGGCGTTCCCGGCACCGAGCTCGTGGTCACCGACACGGTCGCGACGCTGACGAAGGTGCGAAGCGGCCCCGCAACGTGGAAGCTCACGTCGCTCTACACGATGAACTTCGCCGATTACACGACATCGACGCTCGCCTCGACAGTGGTGCGCGCCGTGCCGCCACACACCGTGCCATGGCTCAGCAAGAAGAGCGGGCCCGGAAGCGATGCCATCACCAAGGCGCACTACGTCGACGTCTGCACGGTCGCGGACTACAGCGGCAGGTTCTCCAACCGCGACTGCGCCGCGAATCTGTTGTCGGAGCTCAAGCGCGTGCCGGGTGCCATCAATTTCTACGACCTGCCACAGTTTCAGGCGGTGTACGGCAACCCGACGGATCTTGGATTCGGCCGCCGCACGAGCTGCGCGCAGGGCGACACCGGGCCGCCCGGATTCCTGACGACCATCTGCTGGGCGACGAGCCATGGTCCGGGTGCGGGCGAAGCGGGTTTCGCCGATCCCACCGTCATCACGCAGGCCGCCACGCAGAGTAATCTCATCCGCACCACGACGGTGATCATCAAGGATGCGACGGGGATGCGCTTCCGCGTGTTCGGCCCGCCGACGGGTGGCGGTGGATACGACGCCGAGCCCTCGGCGCCCAGCAACTTCATCCTCCTCGACAGCGAGGGAAAGAAGTTCGCGCCGAATGCCTGCATGGCCTGCCATGGCGGGACGTACGACACCGCCACCAAGCGCGTGCTCGGCGCGAGCCTGCTGCCACTCAATCCGTCCGAGCTGGTCTTCGCCGGTGGTCCGAGCGGACGCGCCGCGCAGGAGGAGTCGATTCGGAAGATCAATCAGTACGTGGTCCGCGCCGCGCCGAGCGCCGCGGTGGCGTCGTACATCAACGGATTGTACGGCGGCCAGGTGAACGTGGCGGGCGCGAAGGCGCTGGACGACTACGTGCCGTCGGGATGGAGCACACAGTCAGGGCTCTATCGGCAGGTCGTTCGGCCGTACTGCGCCACCTGCCACCTCGCCGCGCAGCCGGACTACAGCTTCGCGAGCTGGAGCAACTTCCAGGACAATGCGGCGATCATCCGCGTCGCCGTGTGCCTGACCCACTCCATGCCCCACGCGGAGCAGCCGTTCAAGGAGTTCTGGACGAAGAACACGGGCATCGTGTACCTGCCGGGGTTGCTCGCGGCTTCGTTGGGCTACGAAAGTTGTTGAGGGGTCGCTTGGTTCTCATGCGCACTTCAACCGTCCGTCTCATGTCGACGACGTCGGCGATCGCCCGTCTCTGCATGTCGCTCACGCTGATGGCCTCTCCGCTCGCGGCGCAGACCAGTTCCACGCCGACGCCCTGGACGGTCACGCTCCAACCGTCGACGCGGGCGCTGCCGATCGGCACGTGCAGCGCCGTGGCGATCGCTCTCAGAGACTCGGGCGGTCGGAACGCGCCGCGCAATCCACAGGGGATGCTCATCACGATCGCCGATTTCGACATGACGGTGAGTGGCGCGACGGCGACCGACGTCGTGGGCGAGTATCGCGGCGCAACGAACTGGTTCGCATGCGCATGCCAGTCGGCAAGCGTGGGCGGCACGGCGACGATCACGGCGAGCTATCCGGCGACTGCGCTCGCGACGAGGTCGCGTGTGCCCGGAATCCAGTTCCAATCGACGGTGCCGATCGTGATCGCGGCGCCGCAGGGCACGGGGAGTCCGACGGGATGCACGACTCAATCGACGTCGGCATCGACCGCGGCGACGGTGCTGCCCGTGTCGACCCGCACGACCACCACCCCGATCGTTGGCGCGGCGGGGGGGCCACCACCGGCCTCCTTCGGCATCACCGGCCCGGGAATGGGAGCAGTGGCCACGTCGGCGCCTGGTATTCCGAGCGGGTTCCCGTCCGTACTCTCCCTTGGCGGATCGACCTACTTGGCCAATCATCTACAAGGCGGAGCGGCCGTCGTCGGGATTTCGTCCGCTGGCGGAGCGATCACCAGGGGCGTGCTCGCGTACGAGCCGATCGTCGTCGAAGTGCAGCCCGGCACACCGATGGATCCCTGGCTCGGCGCGTCCTGGGCGGGAACGGCGTCGGCGATGAGCGGCGCGCTCAATCACATCGGGGGGCTGAGCGCGCAGACCGGCACGCTCTCGCCATCGCTGCAGACACAACTCGTCTTCACGGACGCCTTGGTCCTGTCCACGACGATCCCGGCCCTCAACCGCAAAGCAGACGGGGCGACGTCGATCTCGGGATTCCGCGTCACCCTCGCGCCGGCGAAGACGGCGGAAGGGACGGTGGTCGTCCCGGTTCCGCCGCTTGCCGCCTCGCGGCAGTGGGCCCCACAGGCCTTCGTCCTCACCATCCCGAACGTCTCGACGGTGGGGGTCATGGAGATCGCCCCGTTCGTCGTCGAGCGGCCTGGCGCGCCCTCGGCGCTGCCGCCACCGGGTGCCGCGGGTGTGCGAAGCATGCTCGTGACGATCACCGAATCCGCCGCCACCGACTGGATTGGATGGTTCAATGCGTCGCTTGGCGGCGGTACCCCGACGGAGAAGAGCCTCACCCTCGATCTCATCGCGCGAGACATGACCACTCGGCTCGCGAGAATCAGCGGCTCCGGCGTCGGTATCGTTGCTTTGCGTCGAGTCAATGGGAATCTGCGCCAGCTACAGGCGGAGCTCTACGTAAAGCAGATCACTCTGTCGCCCTGACGGTCGCATGACGGACGCCGAGGCGCGCGCATTCCACGGAACTACCAGCCGCGATTGACTCTCCGCCCCCGCTTCCTAGATTCAAACAACGCCCCGCACCCCGCGGGGCGTCGTGCGTTTACTGCATTGGAAATACCGCTCGGGAGCGTCATGTTCGGTCCGGATTCGCGCGTCGTGGTCGTCGTCGGCGCGCAGTGGGGCGATGAGGGCAAGGGAAAGCTCGTGGACGTGCTCGCCGAGCGAGCCGATTGGGTGGTTCGGTATCAGGGAGGCGCCAACGCTGGCCATACGGTGGACCTCGGCGACCGCTCCTTCGTGCTCCACCAGATTCCGAGCGGGATCCTGCACTCCGGCGTTCGTTGCGCGATCGGCAACGGCGTCGTGCTCGACCCCGACACGCTCTTCACCGAGATCGACGGGCTCGTCAAGGCAGGTGTCGACGTCGAAGGCCGGCTCTATGTGAGTGAGCGCGCGCATCTCGTGCTGCCGTATCACAAGGCGGTGGACGGCGCGAGCGCATCGAGCAAGGCGATCGGCACCACGGGGCGCGGCATCGGGCCGGCGTACGAGGACAAGATCGCGCGGCGCGGCGTCCGCGTGCTCGATCTCCGGCATCCCGAGAAGCTGCGCGATCTGGTGGCGAAGGGCGCGGAGCACGCGCGCGGCCGGCTGGCGCGGAACGGCTCCGAGCAGACCGTCGACGTTGAGGCGGTGCTCGAGCTCCTCGCCCGGCTGAGCGAGCGCCTGCTGCCGCTGGCCGAGGACGTGGGACTCACCGTGCATCGCGCGGTGAAGTCGGGCGCGGCGGTGTTGCTCGAGGGCGCGCAGGGCTCGCTGCTCGACATCGATCACGGCACCTATCCCTTCGTCACGTCGAGCAACACGACGGCGGGCGGCGCGGCCGTCGGCGTGGGCATCGGCCCGAACGCGATCGACCGGGTGCTCGGTGTCGTCAAGGCGTACACGACGCGCGTCGGCAGCGGTCCGCTCCCGACGGAGCTCGACGAGCCGCTGCAGAGCGAGGTGCGAAAGCTCGGCAACGAATATGGTGCCACGACGGGCCGCCCGCGCCGCTGCGGTTGGTTCGACGCGATCGTCGTGAAGTATGCCACGCGCGTCAACGGACTCACCGACCTCGCCGTGACGAAGCTCGACGTGCTGGACACTCTGGACACGCTCGGCGTGTGCGTAGGCTACGAGGTGAACGGCGAGGTGTACGACGAATTTCCCGGCGACCTCACGATCCTCGACCGTGTGACGCCCAGGTACGAGTGGTTCGACGGATGGAAGCGATCGACGGCGGACGCGCGCGCGCTCGGCGACCTGCCGGACCAGGCGCGGCGGTATCTGGATCGCATCGAGGCGCTCGTGGAGGCGCCGATCACCTATGTGAGCGTCGGCACGCGCCGCGATCAGATCATCGGGCTGTAGATGATCATGGGCGCGGTGGACTCGGGCATGCACGACGTCGACCTTCTCATCGTCGGCGCGGGTCCGTGCGGGCTGGCCGCGGCGATCTCGGCGCGGCGCGCGGGGTTGAGCGCGCGCGTGCTCGACGCAGGCGCCGTCGTGAGCACGATCACGCAGTACCCGTACTATGTGAAGTTCTTCTCCACGGCGGAGAAGCTCGCGCTCGGCGGCATGCCATTTCTCGCGGGCGACGACAAGCCGACGCGCCGCGACGGGCTCACCTATTACCGCGCCGTGGTGCGGCACTTCGACCTGGATGTGCGGCAGTACGAGCGCGTGCTGCGTCTCGAGCAGAGCAACGCCGGCTGGGTCGTGCACTCGGAGTCGATGGAGGGGGAGCGGCGCCTCACGTCGGCTCGCGCGGTGTGCGTGGCCACGGGCTACTTCGGCTCGCCCAACTTGCTCGGCGTGCCGGGCGAGTCGCTGTCTCATGTCACGCACGTCTACCGCGAAGGGCACGGCGCGTTCGATCAGGACGTCCTCGTGGTCGGCGGCGGCAACTCCGCGGCCGAGGCGGCGCTCGATCTCTGGCGCGCAGGGGCTCGCGTCACTCTCGTGCACTTCGGACCGACCTTCGACAAGAAGATCAAGCCGTGGGTGCTGCCTGACGTGGAGAACCGGATGCGTGAGGGGGTGATCGCGGCGCGGTGGGACAGTCGCGTCGCGGCGATCGAGCCCGGCGCGGTGACGGTCGCGGGCCCGCGAGGCGACGAGCGAGTGCCCGCGCGTTTCGTGTACGTGATGACCGGCTTCGCGCCCAACACCGCGCTGCTCGCCGACGCCGGCGTGCCGATCGACGCGGTCACGGGGATCCCGGCGCACGACTCGACCACGCTCGAGACGGTGATGCCTGGGTTGTTCATCGCCGGCGTCGTGGTCGCTGGATACGACGCGAACAAGATCTTCATCGAGAACGGCCGCTTTCACGGCGATCAGATCGTCGCACGACTGTTGGGTCAGGCGGCCCCTGTCGCGCCGAGGCTGAGCGCCGAGCTCGATACATGAATAGGTTGCCAACGCAGGGCAGGCGATTGTGGAGCCTGTTGGTGAATTAGTGAATCAGTGAAGTAGTGAATTGGTCGGTGAATGAGTGCACTAACGGCCCCGCCAACTACCGGAGTGGCGGCTCCTCCCTGATGTCGCACGCTGGTTGAAGGGTAGGCCATTACCGACAAAGCGATCAAGCGGTCAACCAGCCAGTTCAACGACGAGCCGATTCACGAATTCACCGACCGATTCACCAACTCACCAACTCACCGCTCCTTCGCCACACCCGCACTCCATCGATCCAACAATGTCTCCGAGCACGCAACCCGACGTCATGGACAAGCTCGTGTCGCTCTGCAAGCGACGCGGCTTCATCTTCCAGAGCTCCGAGATTTATGGGGGTACCGGATCAGTCTGGGACTATGGGCCGCTCGGCGTCGAGCTGAAGAAGAATCTGAAGGACTCGTGGTGGCGAGCCATGGTCCGGATGCGCGATGACATCGAGGGGCTCGACGCGGCGATCCTGATGCATCCGCGCGTGTGGGAGGCGTCGGGTCACGTTGCCGGCTTCGTCGATCCGCTGGTCGACTGCAAGACGTGCAAGGGTCGCTTCCGCGCCGACAAGCTCGAGGACTCGCAGTGTCCGCAGAAGCCGTCGAAGCATCCGGGCGAGCACACCACCTGCCAGCTCACGGAATCGCGGCAGTTCAACCTCATGTTCAAGACGTTCATGGGGCCGCTCGAGGAGACGGCGTCAGTGGTCTACCTGCGTCCCGAGACGGCGCAGGGGATCTTCGTGAACTTCCTGAACGTGCAGCAGAGCAGCCGGCAAAAGGTGCCGTTCGGCATCGCGCAGATCGGGAAGGCGTTCCGCAACGAGATCACACCGGGCAACTTCATCTTCCGCACGCGCGAGTTCGAGCAGATGGAGATGCAGTTCTTCGTCGAGCCGGGCACCGACGAGGGGCACTTCGAGTACTGGAAGGATGCGCGCATGCAGTGGCATCATGGTCTCGGACTCTCGCCGGATCGGCTGCGTTACAAGGCGCACGAGCAGCTCGCGCACTACGCCCGCGCCGCGTTCGACATCGAGTTCGACTTCGGCGGCACGCTCGGCTTCCAGGAGATCGAGGGAATCCACAATCGCACCGACTTCGATCTCGGACGCCATCAGGAGTATTCGGGGAAGAAGCTCGAGTACTTCGACCAGCCGAACAACAAGCGCTA
>JBDSDB010000064.1:0-23118 GCA_039920785.1 Gemmatimonadaceae bacterium | reverse complement strand
TTCTGTCGCTTCACGGGCTGCAATCTCTGGACGGGCCGAGAGGAGGATCGTGAGCACGCAGTCTGCCAGTTCTGCGACACGGACTTCGTCGGGGTCGGTGCCGACGGCGGCCGGTTCGCCAACGCCGCACTCCTCGGGGACGCCGTCCTCGGGCGTTGGCCAGGCGCCATCCACGGTCGAGCTGTCGGCGGGAGACCGCTCGTCGTCTGTACGGGCGGCGAGCCGCTTCTCCAACTCGATGACGACGCGGTACACGCACTGCACGCGCGCGGCTTCGAGATCGCCGTCGAGACGAATGGCACTCAGCGCCCGCCGGAAGGCATCGACCACATCTGCGTGAGCCCAAAGTCCGACGCGCCGCTGGTCCTCGACCATGGGCACGAGCTCAAGCTGGTCTATCCCAAGCGTCAGCCCGACGCTCAGCCCGAGCGCTTCGCCGACCTGGCGTTCGACGACTTCTTCCTTCAACCGATGGAAATGCGTGATCCGGACGAGACCGAACGCAACATCCGGGCGGCCCTCGCCTACTGCCTGGCTAACCCACAGTGGCGGCTCAGCTTACAGACTCACAAATTGCTGGGCATTCGCTGACCGGCCGGCCAGTCACTGGCCCGCCATGCGCTCGTGACGCTCTCCGGCCATGGCAGTCTTCTCCGTATGACGCGGAGCACACTCGACGAACGGTTGACCCCGCCCCGCTTCCGCCCTACCATCCCTCCAGGCGCAACGCGCTCGGCACACCCGCTCGATGCTGGTCGAACAGCCGAATCCGTCGGCCTAACTCTTCACTCCACGCTCGTGAGCCTCCGAAACGCCCGATCCCTGCGACGTGTCGTGCGCCCGCTCGTAGGGTGCCTGCTAGTGCTCACGACAGCGACGCCTGCCCGTGCGCAGGCCATCAAAGGCCCCCTGCCCGAAGGCGCACGCAAGCCGTTCGCGCGCTGGAGTGAGTCCATCCACAACGTCCGCGACTCGCTCGTGAGCGTCGCGAGGGCCCAGGTCGGTACCAAGTACGTGCTCGGCGGAACGTCCCCGAACGGTGGCTTCGACTGCAGTGGCCTCGTGAAGTACGTCATGGCCGCATTCCACGTCGACCTCCCTCGCACCGCCGCCCAGCAGGCCCGCATCGGCCACGAGATCTCCCGTGATCCGAACGGCCTCCGCCCAGGTGACCTGCTCACGTTCGGCCGCAGGAACCGGAAGGGCGTCAGCCACATCGGAATCTATGTCGGCCAGGGGCGGTACGTGCACGCGAGCAGCGTGGCCGGACGGGTGATCGAGAGCGATCTCAATCGATCGGGCTCGCCCCTCATCCGCGCATGGCGCGGCGTCCGCCGAGTCGTCTCGGGAGGAGAGGCCGACTCGACCAGCAAGGGCGACGGCTGAGCGTCCGGCCGACCAGCGGCCGAGCGTCAGCGCGCTCGGGCGCGCAGCGTTCCGCCTTTCCCCACTCTTGCCGCTGTCTCGGGAAAGTCCAGGCGCCCCAGCGAGTCCACCAGTGCCGACGCGCGTGCGCTCGCATCGATCTGCATAACCCCCGGCACCAGCTGCATCGTGGAGCGCAGCTCCGCGTTGGCGACACGTCCACTCGTGTCGATCAGGGTGCACAGCACGGCGCCCCGGTTCATCGGCTCGCGTAGCCGGAACGGACCGTAGGTGAGCAGGTTTCCCAGAGAGTAGGCGATCAGTGCGCCGCGGTCACGCCACTCGACCGCGCGGATGACGTGCGGGCCATGGCCGATCACTAGCGCCGCGCCTCCTCGCACCGCCGCATCCGCGAACGCCACCGGGTTGCCGCGCTCGATGCCGAGGAATCGCTCGTTCACGTCCAACGTGCGCTGTGCACCGGGTCCCTCCGCGCCGAGGTGCATCGTCACGATCACCACCGGATATCGATCCGCCGCGCGCGCCACCATCCGACGCACCGCCGCGGTGTCGCGCGCATCAGGTGTGGAGTCCGAGGTGTAGAAGCCGAGCACGGCGATGGTATCGCCGCCGCGCGTCGGGACGATCGTCGCCGCGCTATCCGCTCCCGTGACGATCACTCCGGCACGAGTCAACGCGGCGATCGTGCTGTCTCGCCCTTCGCTGCCCGCATCGCGCGCGTGGTTGTTCGCGATGTTGCCGATCACCGTGCCGCCTGGATGCAGCGCGCGGAGCGCGGACGCGCTCGCGATCGGCGCGCGGAACGCGAAGCAGCTCTTCGATCGCGGCCCGCACTTGGACGGCGTCGGTCCCGCCCCGATCGCCGACTCCACGTTCAGCAGCACGAGTTCGGCGTCCGCAACGAGAGGCCGGAGCGGCGTGAGCAGCGTAGCCGGATCATCGCTGCGCTGAAACCGGGTGCGCATGCGCTCCGTCGCCGGTCGCGCCCACGCTGTGTCGAGGTTGGTCCCGAGCGTCACGTCACCTCCCGAGCACACCCGGACCGGCGCACGAAGTCCACGCGCGGGGATCGTATCGGTGCGCGCTCCGGAACGAGCCAGCCTCGGTGCGTCCGCGCGCGGGGTGCGGCGGACTGGCGCGTCTCGGCGTGTAGGCTCGGAAGCTCGCGCGGCCGCGGGTGCGGTGACTCGAGCGCTGTCCCTCGTGCTTCGCGACGATGCCGGTGGCGGCGCTGGTGCAGCGACCGGCGCAGGCGCCGGTGCCCGCGCGGGTGCCGGCGCGGGAGCGGGCGCTGGAGGCGCGCTCGTCGACGTGCATGCCGCCGTCAGCGTCGCTGCGGACCAGCACACTCGCTTCAGCGGCTGCAGGATCTGCATCGGTCTTATATCCTGTCGAGAAGTCGCACGACGAACAACGCTCTCTCCGCCCGCCTGGTCGAAAAGCTCGCGCCGCGCGGTCGGGTTCGTCAATGTACCTCTCGTTCATCTCGACGAGCGCCGCGACGCGCGACGGTGCGTGCAACTGGTGAGATTGAACTGGCACCAAGCGCGATCGACTCAGGGCGTCGCGGCCGCCAGTCGTCGGGCGCAATCGATGGCTATCTACAAACGATGGAGGATAGGGGATGGGAGATGCCTGGCGGGGCGACGAGGCGAAACGCGTCTCCATCGGCACCATCGAGCAGTGGAACGCACTGCTCTCGCGACGAGGCTTCATGCGACTCATGGGTCTCGGCGGGGCGCTCGTCCTACTGCCCGGCATCGCGACGAGTTGCGGCGGGGGCGACGCTGTCACCGGCGTAGGCACTCCTGGCAGCGGCGACACGGTGGCCATCGACTTCGCCGCGGGCGACGTGGCCGTCTTGCAGTTCGCGTACGTGCTCGAGCAGCTCGAGGCCGACTTCTATTCTCGCGTGGTGTCGGCCTTCACGGGATCGAACTTCACCGCCGCCGAGCAGACACTGCTCACCGACATCCGGAACCACGAAGTGATCCATCGCGATTTCTTCAAGGCGCTGCTCGGCTCCAACGGTGAGTTCACCATCACCCCCACGTATAGCGGCCTCAATTTTCAGGATCGCGCGACGTTTCTCGCGGCCGCGAAGACATTCGAGGACCTCGGTGTCGCCGCCTACAACGGTGCCGCGCAGTACCTGACCACTGCCGACAACCTCACCATCGCCGGCAAGATCGTTTCTGTCGAGGCGCGGCACGCCTCCGCCATCAGGGACCTGCTCAACCCCAAGTCCGCTGACTTCGCTCCCCGAGCCTTCGACGATGCACTCAGCCCCATCAAAAGTGCCGCGGCGGCACAGGACTTCATCGTGGACAAGCTTGCATTCGCCAACGCGCCTGCCGTGTTCGTGCCTGGGCTGGGCACTGGCTGAGGACAACCACCACATGCCGCCGAAACCACCTTCCCTGATGTCCACCGTCGACACCGAGATCATCGATGCGGTCGAGACGCGCGCCGCCGAGATCGCGCAGGGCGCCTCCGCGAGTTCGAAGCTCGTCGCCGCACTCGCTCTCGGCTCGGTGCCGATCGCGCTTGGTGCGCTGGCGACGGACCTCTGGGGTCAGGCGCCCAGCGAGGTGGTCGACGCGCTGCAGCTGGCCCTGCTCCTCGAGCACCTCGAGTCCGACTTCTACACGCGCGGCATCAGCGCGGCGGGCATGATCCCCGTCGCCGACGCGACGATCTTCGCGACTCTCAACGCGCACGAAAGTACCCACGTCTCCGTGCTCCGCACGATCATCGGGGCCAAGGGCGCGACGGCCGCGCCCAAGCCGGTGTTCGACTTCACGGCCAAGGGAAGCGTGCCGGGCTTCGTCTTCGCGTCTACCCAGTACGAGACTTTCAAGATGCTCTCCCAGGCGTTCGAGGACCTGGGCGTGCGGGCCTACAAGGGCCAGCTCCCGCGGTTGATCAGCGACAAGTCCACGTTGACCACGGCGCTCACCTTTCACTCGGTCGAGGCGCGCCACGCGGCCGAGATCCGACGCCTGCGCGGGAAGAAGGGCTGGATCACCGGCGGCAGCCGCGACGATCTTCCCGCCTTCCTCCAGCCCGTATACGCCGGGGAGGAGAACGGCACCCAGGGTGGAGTGAGCCTCGCGCCCATTGCCACCGCGTTCGGTGGCCCAGACGGCGCCTCCGAGGCGTTCGACGAGCCACTGACCAGGGAGCAGGTCACGGCGATCGTCGGGCTCTTTCTCGCGTAGCGGCAACGGGCCTCGCCCGCGGCGTCACGGGTCGCGACGTATCACCTGACCGCGCACCTCGCCCACGGGATACGCGGTCGTGTAAACGTTCACGAACGCCGTCCCTCGCTCGAACAACGATCTCAACGAGTCGCCGCTGATCGTCGAGTTGTTGAACGTGATCGGCGCGCCCAGATCGATCGTCCCGGCGGCGATGAGCCCCGAGGGAGCGACCGCGCCAAGGTTGAGGATGACCTGCCCCACCGTCGTCTGTTCGCCGCCAATGACGAGATGCGCGACGGTCGCCGACCCTGAGAGCTCGTCCACGACGACCTCGTAGCGAGCGATCGTTCCCTCGACACGAAACGTCGCCATCCCCGTTCCCTTCGTCTGCCGCGGGGGACGCTCGCTCGCTCCACTGAGCACGGCCACGTACATGGAACTTCCGGGCGCGAGCACGGTCTCGCCGTTGCACGCCCAAACCGCGACGAACGAACAACCCAGGCCCGCCGCGGCGAGCCGCCGCGCCGACGCACCCACTCGCGCGAGAAGTGAACGCGAACGCGGCGCGCAGGAGTGAAGCTCCCTGCGCGCCGCGTTCATCAGCACACCGCCCCTGCGACCGCACGCACCGTTCGAGCGATCAGCGGGGAACGGTGAGGTTGTCGGAGCCGACCGTGATCACGAAGTCGTCTCGGCGATTCTTTCCGTACGCGTCATCCGACGTGCCCTGATCCACGGGGCGCTCCTCGCCGTAGCTCACCACGTCGAAGCGTGTGCCCTCGATGCCCTGCGACGCGAGGTAGCGGCGTGCAGCGTTGGCGCGGCGCAGTCCGAGCGCCATGTTGTACTCGTTCGAGCCGCGCGAGTCGGTGTTGCCCTCGATGCGGATCTTCATGCGCGGATTCGCCTTCAGCAGCGGCAGCTTGCTGTCGAGTGAGGACTTGGCGTCGCTGCGAATCTCCGACTTGTCGTAGTCAAAGTAGATCGGCGCGTTCAGTAGCGCTCTGGCATCGGCGAGCGCACGCTCGGCCGCGGCGAGGGAATCGCGCAGACGGTTCGCCCGGTCGATGGAATCCTGGTTGACGGTCGGCGTGGCCGGCTGGACGGGCGCCGGCACCGGCGTGGGCGCGGGCTGCGGAGCCATCACGACCGGCGGTGCGATGTACGGACGGGTATTTCCGAACAGGAAGCTCAGGCCGGCGCGCGCCTGCACGTTCGCGAGGTACGCAGCGCCCTTGTTGACGCCGGGAACCGTGACCGGATACTTGAACGTGCCGCTCGCCGGATTCGGTGCAATCATGCTGCCGACGTCGAAGCGGAGACCGACCACGCTGCCGAGCATCGCGCGAATGCCGACCTGGGGAGCGAGAATCAGGTCACTGTGCTGATCGAGGCGGTTCATGCCGACGCCGCCGCTCACGATCAACGCGTTGCCCGGCTTCGCGCCGAACGGGATGTTGTAGTTCAGGCGGCCGACGTAGTAGTTGGTCTGCACCTTGTCCCCGCCCGTCTGGACCTTCGGATTGCCGCCGCGATTGGCGAGCGGTTTCACACCCGTGTACGAAACATCACCTTCGAGCTCCCAGCGTGGGCTGACGAAGAGTCCGAGCCGCCCGCCGGCCCCGAATCCGAGCTTCTCCGTCTGCAGCGCGTGATCGACGCGATCGAGCTGAAGGAAGCCGCCCAATTCGATGGTGCCCAGGCGCTGTGCCAGAGCGGTCCGGGTGGGCGCGGCGATGGCGAGCCCGAGAAACGCGGGCAGGATGATACGAGGAATGTTCACGAGCTGTTCTCCGTTATGACGCGATGGTTGGGAATCCTCGGCGCCTCCACCAAACGGCGTCGGATGCGATATGGCCAGGGGGATGCGAGGCCAATCATAGTTTGTCCAGTCTGTGCACCATTGGTGCCAAGCTCAGCACGCTGGGAGGGTGCTTCGGATCACAGCGCGTGCGGATTTCGGAAGGTGCGTCGCCGGCCAACGGACCGACGGCGGCCTGAGAAGGACGGCGCGAAAGTCGTCGAGCCTAGGGGCAACCGCCCCAAAGCCTTCGAAAACGATTGGAAGACATCGCACCATCGACCTGGTGTGCCACGTCGCCATCGGATTCAAGCCTAAGGCGAACCCTCGAGCATATGAATGTCGACCAGCCATTCCGTGAGCCTTGAGGGCCACCCTGCCGATGCTCCGCGAGCTCCAGCTCTCATCCCGAATCCGTGGCCGACGCTGGAGTACAGATGCAGCTCTGCAGGGATCCCGGCGTCCTTGTACTTGAGGTAGAGCTCGGCCATGCCGCGCGAGATGTCGGGACGGTCATTGTAGCCGGCGGCGATGAACAATGGCGGCGATGCCTTGGATGCGACGAAGCGCGTCGAGCTTCCCGGATAGACGAGCGCCTGGAAGGCGGGCCGAGATGATCGCGCATCCACCGAATCCGCAGGTTGCGCCTTCGCCTCGAAGTGCATCGCCGACAGCGCCGCCAGCTCACCGCCAGCGGAGAACCCCATCACACCCACCCGCGAGGTATCGATGCCCCATTCGCGGGCGCCGTGGCGTACGAGGCGGATTGCGCGCTGGATATCGGCGAGGGATTCGCCCTCGACTGAGTAGGTGGAGCCTTCGTCACGCGCGAGGCGGTACTTGAGCACGAACGCGGCGATGCCGCGATCGCGAAGCCAGCGTGCGACGTTGTGTCCCTCGTGATCGATCCACAGCTCCCGATGTCCACCTCCGGGTGCGATGACGATCGCCGCGCCGGGGCTGCGCGCTTTCGGCGGGAGGTAGAGAGTCAACGAGGGACGATGCACGCTCGAGACGACATGGTCGCCGCTGGGCGCGATCCGCACCTTCTCCGCTGCCGTCTTCCCTTGCGACCCGGGCGCGCCATTCGGCCAGAGAGGGATCTCGCGAGCGTCCTGCGCCGGCAGCGTGGAGCCCGACAGCAGGAGCACGACGCCCGTGGGGATCGCTCGGATGCCACGCATGGTCTGCCTGAATTCTAGGATTGCCATCGGCTATTGCGGACGCTCGCTGCCTCCGTCGACGACGTAGCGCCAATTGCCGTCGCGCTGCTTTTTCCACACGGTCAGGTACTTCGAGTAGCGCACGATCTTCGCGCCGTCCTCGCGCGCGCCGGTGAATATGGCATTTCCGACGGTGAAGCCGAGGTCACCGGCCTCCGACACCTCGCCATGGATCGGGTGCCAGACCAGCACGCTCTTCCCCGTGGGCGCGCCGAACGATTGGCTGATCGCCCCTGGACCGCTGATGAACTCTCCCGGGGTCGAGAACATCTGCGCGTCGCTAGCTGCATATCGGCCGAACGCCTCGCCCGTTCCGAGCTTGCCTGCATCCCTGGAGAAATCGCTGTCGGCGGCCCGGATGGCCTCGAGTGCGCCCTTGCGGCGCGGCATGGGAGCGTCGGCGAGCACCGATGACGAGGCCGAATCGGGCAGGCTGAGCGCGGCCGGAGGTGCGCCGTAGGTCTCGGCGTAGGCGGCGATGCGCCAGCCGACGGGAAGGAGGCGCCAGAAGGCGATGTAACGGTCGACGCGGATGGATGGTGCTCCCGCGGACGTGGTGCTCACGATCGTGTAGCCGTAGCTGTAGCCGCTCTTTCCATCGCGGCTCGCCTCGGCGCGTACAGGCTGCCAGCGGACGGCGAAGTTGGTTCCCAACGATTCGGCGGCGGCCACCGCGCGAGCGGCGATTCTGCCCCGGATGACCGGCAGCCCACCGCGAAGGTAGACGACGTCGTCCGTGAAGTTCGCGGCGAGACCGACCGCCATGCCTTTGCGCGTCACGGAATCGGCGCGACCGAGATCGGCGCGAAGCAGCTCGTCGTGCGCCGCCTCCGCCTCCGAGAGAGGCTCCAACAACGCGGCGCCGACAAAAGATGCGCCCGGCGAGTGTGAGCCCGAGCGACATGCTGTTGCCGCCATCGCCGCCAGAACGATCACCGGAATTCGTCGCACGCCCACGCTCCGTCGCGCCGGGTGATGACGGGGCGGTCGACCCCGCTCGTTGACTCTATATTCCAAACCTCCGTCGCGCCACTCCGGTCAACGTCACGAAGGGGCCGCCGCACGGACCTTGGGGATCAGATTGCAGGATTCCCCCTTCATTCGATGTACTCCGCCAATCGAATTCGGATCCAGCGTTGAAACCGACGAATGGTGACTCGCGGCGTCTCGGTGGCCCGACCCATGCCAGAGTCCGGTGTCGACGACGCCATTGGTTCGTCTCTGGGGTACATTCTCACAACCACGCCGGCAGAAGCCGGCCATTACCGAGTTTTTGTTCTGAGTTCAGTTCTGAAAAAACCATCCGTCCGCAAAGGCCGCCGCCCTCGCCGTGGTGGAGGGGGCGATCCGCAGCTCACGTCGACGTCGACGAGCCGCACGGCCTACTCCGAAACGAAACGCTGGCTCATCTCGCAGCATGGCTCCGTGTGCGCCTACTGCGGTCGCCCCGTTTCTCCCGCCACCGTCACGCTCGATCACGTCACGCCCCGTCGAGGTCAGAGTGCCTATGACCGGCGCGACAACCTCGTGCTCGCCTGCCAGGACTGCAACGGCGCAAAGGCGGACATGCCGATTCTCTCCTTCTTGCTGCGAAAGCGCGAGCGGGCGGGAATCCTGTTGCGCTATGGCGCCCACCTGAGCCCGATGCTCGTCAACCTCGTTCGCGACCTGGTACCGGAAGCGGGGGAGGTGCCCGCGCGCGTGAAGGAGCGGTTCGACGACCTGTTCTTCGAAGGAGGCGAGTCGCCCTACCACGAGTCGCCATACCGGGACTGAGGCGATGAGCGCTCCCTCGCCGAGGTCACCCGGGGTTCTTCCGTCGACGGCCCGCGCGTCGTCGTGACTTCTCGCGCGTGCCGCACGACTCCATCTGGCACCAGCGTCGGAACCCATTGCGGCTCCGATCCACGTACATCCATCCACAGTCAACTCCCTCGCACTCGCGAATCCTCCCGGCCTCGTCCGAAATGAGGAGTTCAGCCGCGGAGCGAACGACTGGCCAGGTGATGGAGTCGAGACGTTCGGTCGCACCCTTCCAGCTCCACTGAACGGCGGGGCCGCCCTCTTCGCTCGGCGGCATCCCGACGAGTTGCAGCTGCGCAAGCGCCCTCGAGAGAGAGGCGTTGAGCTCGCGAAAGGTTGGTAGCTTTGCGGCCGGTCTTCTCTCGGCGACGGCGCGAAAGATCTCGCGCAACACCCCACGAAGCTTTCTCGCCTCTCGCAATGCTTCTTCCGCTTCGCCCGGTCGCTCCGCGGCCAGGGTCCGGAATTGTGCGCCGAGCCGAGGGATGAGCACGCCCGCGCCCTCGGCCCAGCGGGTGAGCCTGTCGTAGCCGGAGAGCCGATCCTCCTCGAGGCCTCGACTCGTCCAGTTCACCGTGTTTAGAAGTTCGATGGCTGGATCTCCCCCCACATAGCGAAACGGCCGGTCCGGTGCCCACGACAGCGGGGCGAGAGCATTGGTCATGGATCAATATAGCACCGGTATTAACGCCTTGACAGGTGCTCGTCTATCGGGTAGTCTGCACCAGTATCAATCATTAAACAGGTGCACGATGCTTCATGACAGGTTCGTTGCGAGAGTGTGGAGGGGCGCCACGAGGGCTCAGGACGGCGATCGGTACCTCGCCTACCTTTGCGAGACCGGACTGGCCGACTACGCGCGAACCCCTGGGCACCGCAGCACACTCACCCTCCGCCACATCGACGGCGAACGCGCGGAGTTCCTGCTCGTGACCATCTGGGAGTCGATGGATGCGGTGCGTGCGTTCGCGGGCGCGGATACGGAGCGCGCCGTATTTTATCCCACGGACGACCGATACCTGATCGAGCGGGACCAATGCGTGACGCACTACGAGGTCGTGGACCACCAACAGGGAACGCCCTGACCAGGTCCGCACCTCCTCGCCTGCAGCTGCTCGCTGCATTCGCTGCCGTCTATCTCTTCTGGGGCGCGACCTTTCTCGCCGTTCGCTACGCGGTCGTCGTCGTCCCTCCCATGCTGATCATCGGAATCAGGTGCGCGGGCGGCGCGACCGTCCTCCTCGCCTGGCTAGCGTGGCGGCGCGAGCTCATCCGCCCCACCCTCGCACAGTGGAGGACCGCGGCGCTCGCCGGCCTCCTGCTCTTCCTCGGCAGCCACGTGTCCCTCGCATGGGCGGAGCAGCGGATGTCTTCAGGGCAGGCCGCGCTGTTCTGCTCCACCATCCCATTATGGTTGGTGCTCATGGAGGCGATCCGCGAGCGAAGGGCGCCCTCCGTACGCGTGATTGCCGGCATCGGGCTCGGCATCGTCGGCGTGGGGATACTCGCGGGAGGCGGCGCCCTCAACTCGGGGACGGCGAACGATCGCCTGCTCATGCTCTTCTCCGCATTCGCCTGGGCCGCAGGCTCGTTGGTGGGCCGACACGGCGCACGACCTTCGGTGGCGACCCAGGCGACGGCGATGCAGCTCGCCAGCGGCGCCGTCTGGGTGCTCACCGCCAGTGCGCTTCGCGGCGAGCTCGCGAGCTTCAGCGTCGCTCAGCTCACGACGCGTGCGGTGATCTCGCTCATCTTCCTGGTGGTGTGCGGCACGGTGCTCGCCTTCGCCTCGTTTACCTGGCTGATGCGCGTCATGTCGCCGGCGGCGGTGAGCAGCTACGCCTTCGTCAATCCCGTGGTTGCCCTCGTCCTCGGCGTGCTCGTGGGCGACGACTCGCTGTCCGGCCGCGTGCTGGCGAGCGCCGCCCTGGTGATCGGCGCGGTCGCGTTGACGATCCGCTCGTCGCCTCCGTCGGAGCGAGAGACGGAGTCCGACCCTCGAATGTCGACGAGCGGCGACGACCCCGTACGCGTTCGCGCGGCGTCGTGAAGCGCAGGCGAGTCGAGTGGCGTCCCGACTACGCGAACGCGGATCCCACCGGACTCTACCCGCCGATCGCGCCCGATCCGGCCGTGTCGCGGACGAGGTCGCGGATGAAGGGGAAGCGGCCGCGTATCTCGGCTACCCGCTCGGCGCTCAGGGCGACGTAGCCGGCAGCGCCGCCGACCCCGCCGGTCGGCGTGAGCCGTTCGCCCCAGGGATCGTAGGCCGCCGATCCGCCGTCGTACGACAGCCCACCGGCGTCGCCGATTCGATTCACGCCGACCACGTAGCACTGGTTCTCGATCGCGCGCGCGGGGAGCAACGCGTCCCAGTGCGGTCGCCGGCCCGCTGGCCAGTTGGCGATGACGAACATAGCGTCCACGTCCGGAGCGACGGCGCGAAACAGTTCGGGGAAGCGCAGGTCGTAGCAGATGAACAGACTGATGCGAACTCCGCGCACCATCGCCGTCGAGGGTCCCTCACCGGGCTCGTAGCTTCCGTGCTCGTTCGCGTAGGCGAACAGCTTCTGCTTCCGGTACGATGCCTCGAGCTCCCCGGTGGGCCCGAAGAGCAGCGCCGTGTTCTGGAACACCTCGCTGCCTTGCGCCATCTCGCGTACGGCCGCGCCGGCGAGGATGTGCACGTCGCACTCGCGCGCGAGCGCGCCGAGGGCGTGCACGTGCGGGGAGTCGAGCGGGACGGCGTGCGCCCTGGGCTCCATCGTGAAGCCAGAGAGGCACATCTCCGGGAGCGCCACCAGATGCGCTCCCCCCTTCGCCGCGCTACGGACGAGCGTTGCAGCCCGCTCGATCGAAATAGCGGGGTCGTGCCAACTCGTGTCGTACTCACCGAGTACGACACGAAGCTCGTTGGTCACGCCGGGACTCTCCCGTGAAGCACGTCGGGATCGGTGAGGGCGCGGCGGAGCGCGTGCGCGCCCTCCTTCACCATCGGCGTGGCACAGCTGTAGGCAAACCGGATCGCATCTTCGCACGTCTGCCCGAACGCGATGCCGGGCGCGCTGCCGATGCCGATGGCGGCGAGCTTGTCCGACAGCTCGGCCGCGTCGGTGACGCCGAGGCGAGCGTAGAGCGCCGGGTCGAGGTCGGCCCAGACGTAGAACGCGCCGCGCGGGATGAAGGGGCGCACCCCTTCGACGGTGGACAGCGCCGAGATCAGTGCATCACGGCGGACCAGATACTCGGCGACCATCGTCGCGAGCTGAGACTGGTCGCCCGTGACCGCGGCGAGCGCCGCCCACTGAGCCAGGCTGTTGACCCCGTTGATCGTGCAGCGCAGCAGCTTCGGGATGCGATCGTGCAGCAGCGGCGACTTCGTGACGATGTAGCCAGTGCGCAGCCCGCTCATCGCGTAGCTCTTGGAGAACGAGTAGATGCTGATCGTCTTCTCGGCATGCTCCGGGACGAACGAACCGATGGAGAAGTGTTTGTGCGGCTCGTAGATCACGTCCTCGTATGCTTCGTCCGAGATCAGCCACAAGTCGTGGCGCTTGGCGATGTCGGCGATCTCGCGCAGCGTCTGCTCGGAGAGCACGGCGCCGGTGGGATTCTGCGGCGTGTTGAGGAAGATCGCGGTGGTGCGCGGGGTGATCGCGGCCTCGATCTCGGCGGTGTCGTACTCGAAGTCGTGCTCCGCGCGTAGCGGCACGCCGACCGTGACACCGCCGGCGAGCCGGATGTTCTCGGCGACCTCGGTCCACATCGGATCCGGAAGGATGACCTCGTCGCCCGGCGAGAGCAGCGCGCCGAAGGCGACGTACAGCGCGTGCATCGCGCCGTTGGTCAGAAAGATGTCGTCTTCCGTCGTCCCTTCCAGCCCGTTCTTGCGGACGGCCTTCTCGGCGAGCGCCTTGCGAAGCTCGGGGATGCCACTGTTCGGGATGTAATGGGTCTTTCCCGCCGCGCCGGCCTTGGCGATGGCCTCGAGCACATGGGGCGGCACGGAGAAGTTCGGGTCGCCGGACTCGAGCCGGTAGACTTTCGTGCCGGCCGCCTGAGCCTTGAGAAGCCGCTCACGAATCTGCACGATCAGGCCGAGCGAGATCTCGTCGAGCGGGTGTTGGGCGACGGCGGACGGTGGCATGCGCGGGCTCTCCGGAATGTGCGGGCGCGAGGAATTGAGAACTGGGGCGGCAGGACTCGAACCTGCAACTTCCCGATTAACAGTCGGGCGGTCTGCCAATTGACCTACACCCCATCGGTGGAACTTGGCGAAGCGATACTCGGTGCTCACGAACGATTGCCGGACTTGTCTGCAAAAGCGCCCGCCAGGGCAGACCTGGCGGGCGCTACTTCAGCGTTACTTACACGCGCGCGCTAGCCAAGTCCCCCGGAGAGACCCCGATTAATATTATTTCCTGGCTTGAGCGTGCCCGTGGTTGGCATCATCGTATGCGGTGCGAGGCGCCCTGCGCGCCGTGTCGTCACATGGTAGAGTGCACTGCGAGGTCTGTCAAGAGCCCGGCTCGTCCGAATCGGTGCGCTTCCTCAACCGGCGCGTTCAGCGTTCCCGCAGCATCGCGAACGACTCTCGCGTCGACGATCGGAGGAACCGCGCGTCGTCACCATCCACCTCCCGGCGGCAGCCACGGCGCGAGACGCTCTCGGAGATGTCGCAGCGCTCGTCCCATGCGCGCCTCCACCGTCTTGACCGAGATGGAGAGGGCGCTCGCAATCTCGGGATAGGTGAGTCCGTCCTTGCGGCTCATCTCGAACACTTCCCGTTGCGGTGCCGAGAGCTGCGAGACGGCGTCTCGCGCGGCGGCCGCCAGCTCGTGGGACACCGCCCCAGCGTCGGCGTGAGGTGCTCTCGTGGGTGGGCGAATGAACGGCTCCGACAAACGGACCGTCCGCACGTGCCGCAGGTGGTTCAGCGCGCGGTTTCGAGTCGACTGATGCAAGTACGCGCGAAGGGGACCGGTGAGCGTGAGTGCCGCTCTCCGCCGCCACAGCTCCAGCATCACATCCTGCGCGACCTCCTCAGCGAGCGCGCGCTCGCCGAGGAGCCGATTGGCGCTCAGCACGAGCCACGAGTAGTGCTCGCGGAAGATCGACGCGTAGGCCTCCGCATCACCCTCGCGCAGGCGCGCCAGGAGTTCCGATTCACCCACGGCTGCTGTATCGTTTCGGGGCGGCTGGCATGGGCGACCAATCTAACGGTCGGCGGTCGAAGCACGAGCAGCGCGGCTGACGGCGTCGCGAGCATAGGGTATTCCTCCACTCGGGTGTCCAGGCAGCATGGCAGATGATCGCTTGCAGCGCCCTGAGGTCGATGCGGAGTGGGAGGCGCTCGCCCGCTACCTCGCGGGCGAGTGCAGCCCTGAGGAGACGCTGCGCCTACGCGACCAGCTCCAGCGGAACGCCGAGCAGGGAGCTTTGCTCGGAGCGCTCGACGCAGCGTTGGCGGCCGTCGCCGAGCAGCCGCTGTCGTCCGAAGAAGTCGATCGCGCGCTCCAGGCTGTGCGCGCGCGCACGGCACGAGAGGACGCGGCGGAGTCAGGATCAGGTGGCGCGGCTTCGCTGCACGAGCGGCCCAGCGCACATCTCCGCCGGATCCGCTGGCAATGGCGAAACACCGGGATGCGCGCGGCGGCGGCCGTCCTCGTCGTGGCGGGAGCGAGCATGCTCTGGCGCGGAACGCGCGATGACGGCAGAACGGCGTCCACGGCGGCGTCCACCGTCGCCGTTCAGACTCACTATGCGTCGCCGGTCGGCAAGGTGGACTCGATCCGCCTCTCCGACGGCAGCCGCGTGGTGCTCGGGCCGGCGACCACGCTCGACGTGTCGAGCGGTTTTGGGAGCACGACCCGCGAACTGACGCTGCGCGGCGAGGCGTACTTCGACGTCGTGCACGACGAGCGCGTCCCGTTCGTGGTGCGGACCACACACGCGACGCTTCGCGACGTGGGGACGAGCTTCACGGTGCAGAGCGACGTCGACGGCGGCACGCGGGTCGCGGTGACGGAGGGCGCAGTCGACGTGGCCGCCGCTCGCTCCGTCGCGGGGTCGCCCGTGGTGCTTCGTGCCGGAGATCGTGCCGTGGCGGGAGTGAACGGCGTGCGCCTCCAGCGTGGCGTCGTCTCGCGCGAGGATCTGAGCTGGACGCGCGGTGTACTCGTCTTCCGGGACGCTCCGCTCAGTGAAGTGACGAGCGGGCTGCGCCGCTGGTTCGGCATCGAGCTCGTCGTGACGGATTCCGTCATCGCGACCCGACGCCTCACGGCCACGTTCGAAGGAGGCACGGTGGACGACGTCGGCGGCGTGCTCGCAGCGGCGCTCGGAGGGTCGGTGCGCCGCTCCGGGGACACCCTGCGGATCGGCCCCGCGACGCGCGCGCGATGACACCGCGCGTGCGGGATCGGTTACCGTGAATCGGCTGTCCCGCCACTGGGTTGCGGTAGCGATGGCCGCCGCGGCCGTCGTGTGTGCGCTCTCGCCGACGCGCGCGAGCGCGCAGCGCGCATGCGTCGATGTCGCCGCGGAGCGTTCGACGCGCGGCGAAGCGTGGCCCGCGCCGCTCGACACGTTGGTCTCGCTGCGAGCGCGCGGCGTGTCGCTACGCGACGCGCTCGACCGGCTGGGCGCCATGACGGGCATCGCGCTCGCGTACTCGAGTGATCTGTTGCCGCTGGACCGGCCGGTGTGCGTCGAGGCCGAGCAGCAGCCGCTCGGGAGCGTGCTGACCACCCTACTCGGTGGAACGAGGGTGGAAGCGCGCGTCGTCGCGGGCCGCGTCGTGCTCGCACCGTCGAGCGGCGTGCGCGATCCCGAGACGTCGAAGGTGAGTGTTCTCGAGCGCGTGATCGTGACGGGGAACGCGGTGGCCGCGCCGAGGCGCTCACTCACGGTGGGCGTCGAGATCATCGACGGCGATCAACTGCGCCGCGACGGCCATTCGAGCCTCGCCTCGGCGCTGGACGCGTCGGTGCCGGGTCTCTGGGTGTGGGAACAAGCGCAGGGCAGCGTCGTGGCGCAGTATGGCGGCATTCGCGGCGCCAGCTCGTTCTCGACGAGCTATCCCAAGATGTACATCGACGGGGTGGAGGTCGCGAACCCGCTGCTCGTCACGCAGCTCGACGCCGAGATCGTCGATCGCATCGAGGTGATCCGCGGGCCGCAGGGTTCGGCGCTCTACGGATCCGATGCGATCAGCGGCGTGATCAATGTGATCACGCGGCACGACGGCGCGCCGGCGTCGGGCGCGCGCGTGCAGGTGAGCAGCGTCGCCGGCGCGAGCGCGAGCGCGTTCGGGCCGAGTCTCGTACCGACGCACGATCAGCGCCTCACCCTCCGCAGCGGCACCAACCTCCGGTCTGCCGGGCTGGCGCTCGAGTTCGGGCAGACAGGAGCGGTATTTCCTTCGTCGCAGAGCCGGCAGCTCAGCATCGCGGCGGACGGTCGCGCAGTGACCTCCGGCGCGACGTGGAGTGGCGGAGCGCGTCTGTTCGACAAGCGCGCCGGCCTAGGCGACAATCCGCTGCTCGGTACACTGGACGCGACGAGACCGTCGTATTCGACGCAGTGGCCTGAACCGATGGGGGGGAGCGGTCGGGTGGTCACGCCGATGAGCGCGCGCGACGAGTCACAGCGGGTGCGCTTGTATACGCTGAGCGGGAGCGCCACACTCGCGCCGCGAGGGCGGTGGACCAACACACTCGTCGCGGGAGTGGATGGGTATCGACTGAAGGACGTGGGCGACGCGAACAGCCGCGTTCCGAGCGCGCTGGATGCGAACCTCGTCGGCTCGCGTGGTGAAGGCGACCGGGCGACCTTTCGTGCAAGCAGCGTCGTACAGCTTGGCGCGGGACCCGACGCTCCTGCGACCACGCTCACACTCAGCGTCGAACAGTCCGTGCTTCGCCAGGGCGGGATGACCTCGAACGTCTCCGCCCCGCAACAGGGACAGCGATACGCCACGGTGCTCTCCGGCTACGCGGAGAGCTGGAACCACAACACCGGGGCGTTGGCGCAGGCGAGCAGTTCGTGGCGGGATGCGGTGTTCGTCACCGGTGGACTGCGCCTCGAGCGGAACGATGCGTTCTCGGGCCGCGAACGTTTTCCGCTGCTTCCGCTGCTGGGCGCCGCCGTGGTGCATTCGTTCGGCGATGCCGAGGTGAAGTGGCGGAGTTCATTCGGCAAGGGGATCCGACCACCGCAGACAGCGGTACGCGGGGCCTCGGGCTCGCCGCTGATGCAGGGCGAGCGATCCGGACTCGATCCGGAGGTGCAGACCGGCATCGAGAACGGGATCGAGCTGTACTTCGGTCAGGCGCTGTCGCTGCAGGCGACGCGGTTCGACCAGCGCGCGACTGGTCTGATCCAGAACGTGGCGACAGGCGTCGACACGCAGATGCGCGGCGGAGTCGTGGAGCGGCGCCTACACTTTCAGCTGGAAAACGTCGGCGAGATCTCCAACCACGGCTGGGAGCTCCAAGCGGCGATGCACCGTGGAGCGCTCGGTCTGGCCGGCACATTCACCACTGTCGACAGTCGCGTGCTCAGGGTGGCGAGCGGTTACCTGGGCGATCTGCGCGCTGGAGACAGGATGCTCGCCGTCCCCGAACGCACCGCCAGCGTGCGGGCGTCGTGGAATGCCGAGCGTTGGGCAACGACGCTGACGGCAACGCGCGCATCGGACTGGATCAACTACGACCGCGTGGCGCTCGCCCGCGCGTACGCGGGCACCGACGGCGCTCCGGGACGCGATATTACTGGGTGGCGTCTGCGCGAGTTCTGGCGCCCGTACACTGGTGAGACGCATCTGCGTGTCGCGACCAGTCGCGACGTCGGTCGCGGGATGACGCTGTTGCTCATTGCAGAGAATCTCCTGGGCGGGCAGCTCGGCGAGCCGGACAATCTGACGATTCGCCAGGGACGCTCGTTGTCCGGAGGATTGCGCGCCTCGTTCTGAGCTCGAAGGCGAGTTGGGACTATTCGCCACTTGCGACCCGAGCCGGGCGACCGCAGGTTGCCTGCTTCCGATATCGATCCACGATCTCTAAATCGATCGCCAGAGCTGCGGCTCACGCGCGACCGGGAGACTCCTGTGTGACGGAACGAGCCGGCTCCACTGAATTTCCGCATCGCGAGTACATCGAGGCGCTCGCCGACTCTCCCGAGGGGAGCCCGGCATGGCACTCGATCATCGCGGGCTATGCGGCGGTGCAGCTGTTCGAGAGCTGGGCAGATCTCGGGGCAACCGGCACCACGCCCAACACGATCGAGCTTCGGCGCGTGCGGAAGTACATCGAGGCGGTTCCGGAATGGGAATCGATTCGACGCTGCCTCTCGCAACTCGTGGATTGCATCGAGTTGGCCATGATCGCTCCCGATGCCGAACGGATGGCGCGCGGCCTGGATGTGGCGCGCGCGCTCGGGTCGTACGCCAAACTGCTCCAGTATGACGCGCAATGGGGGCTTGCCGCGGACGTCCACAGAACGATCATCGACTGCGCGCACCTCGTGGACGATGTCGAGCATCTGCTCGACTCGATGTTGATGCGCGGATTCAGCCTGCGCATGCAGGGCTTGCTCGACGAGGCGAGCAGCGCCTACGCGGCCCTCCGCTCGGCGGCGCTATTCGCCAACAACGAGCGCTATCGCCTGGAGAGCCTGCTCTCAGACGCCAAGGTCGCGGTGGATCGCGGCAACATCCCCGTGGCGCGCGAACTGCTCGACCGGACGATCGCCGAGTCCAGACGCTCCGGCTGTGCCGTGGTGGTCTCGAAGGGGCTCACCGATCGTGCGCGCGTAGCCGCGATGCAGGGCGAATACGAGCTCTCGCTGGCGTGCTCGTACGAGGCGCTCGAAGGGGCAGTGGATCAGATGGATCGCGAGCGCATCCTTGGCAACATCGCGGTGACGTTCGCGCAGATGGGCATGCGCGATGCAGCCCGCGACGCGGGCCTGCTCGTCGCGGCCACGGCGCAGGACCGCAGCGTGCGGCTCACGGCGGCCGTGAACCTCATGGAGCTCGCGTACCAGGACGGACGCGAGCTCGTGTTCGAGCAGTATCGTCGCGAGCTCGCGCGCGAGGAGCTCTCCCCGTATCTGCGAGCGGTCTACCTCGAGAGCTCCCTCCGCGGGCTCCGCACCTTCGGACGCTACACCGAAGCGAGGGCGGCCGCCGAGCGCATGCTCGACGTGGCCGAGGAGCATGCGCTTCACGAGTTCGTCATCAAGGCCGAGGAAGCTTTGCGAGACGCCGGGCGTGCCGCACCTGTAGCGCATTCGGTGCCGAGAAGCCGGGTCGCCGAACCGTCACGTCGAGTCGCGCACATCGTGCGGGCGATCGCCGAGATGCGAGTCGCCGCCGGCCTCTCCTGAGTGTTTCGCGCGGCCGGCCGAACGCTACTCGCAGCGGCCAGTGCTGGAATTCCATCCGCCAGTGCGGCACTCGGGCGGCGGAGTGATGTAGTCCAGACTCGTCTTCGTACTCGGCGCGATCGCCGAGGGCTGAGTGGGACTGGCGACGTCGCCGCAGGCGGCGAGCGCGGACATCGCGACGGTGAGCGCGACGAGAAGGAGCGGACGACGTGGCATCGCGTTAGCCTCCAAGGGAAGTGAGGCCATCGCTCAGCGTGAATGATGACCTGCCCCGAAGGTCGGCACGGCCCGTGTATGCCAAAATGACGGTTTCTGGTCGTCTACATACTCCGTGCGCACTCTGTCCACTCTCGCGCCCCGACGACCCGAAACGTGCATGTGGCCGCCCGCCTGCCCTCCGATCTGCTGGCGCGCATCAGGAGCGTTCTCTCCCCCTCCGACCAGCTGCTGGCGGCATCGGAGTGGGCCGATCTTGCCGAGCTACTGCGCAGCCACGCGATCGATCTTCTCATCATCGATCCCGCGTGGAACCCGCCCACCGTGATGGTCGCGAGCGCGGTGGACTCACTCATCGCGAAGCGGCTCCTCACGGAGTTTCGCGGCGTTTCGGTGATCGCATACACGGCGTACACGCGTGAGGCGATGCGGGCGCTCCTGCCGTTGGCGCGGTCGGGGGTGCACCACGTGGTGCTCCGCGGGTTCGACGACACGCGAGACCGGCTGCGCGACCTGATCGATCAGGCGGGGGCTCGGATCCTCGGCCAACGGCTGCTCGCTGTCATCGCCCCGTTGCTCGAGGGGGTCGATGCGCCAGCCGAGGTCGTCGACGCGATCACGAAGCTCTTTCACTCACCGCAGACCTTTCGCACGGTAGCGCAGCTTGCGGCTGCGGCCGGACGTCAACGTGGCATGCTCGATCGCTGGCTCCGCCGAGCCGGTCTCGCTCCGGCCAAGGTGCTGATCGTCGCGTCGCGAGTTGCGTGGGCGCACCACTACGCCCAGTCGCCTGGCAACCGCCTCAAGGTGCTCGCCCTCCGGCTCGGCTACCCGGACGCGCTGCCGTTGAGTCGTCACGTCAAGTGGATGACCGGGATGACGCCCACGACTTTGCGGCGCGTCGTGTCGCCGGACGACCTGGTGCCCGTGCTGCTGCGGCGAATCGTGCTGAAGGCCGAGGCGCGCTGCTGATACGTCGGACGGCCGCTGCTCGTCGTCATGCGTAGCGCGCTTCACGCGGGGCGTCTTCGGCCCCTCTCGGTGGCGCGGCCTTCTCCCCGTCAGTGGATCAGTGGTGCAGCGCTTCCTCGCCCGCCCTCGCTGGTACGTCGCACTCGAGCTCTGGGCCATCGCCGTGGTGGTCTCGGCGATCTGGCAGATCATCGGCAAGCTCCACGTCTATCAGTGGGATGTGATCGTCTACTGGTGGGGAGGACGCGCCTTCGCGCACGGCCAGTCGCCCTACGGAGCGATCCCCGGCCAGCCGGAATACCTGCACTTCGTGTATCCGCCACTGCTCGCCGCGGTGTTCGCTCCGCTTTCAATGCTGAATGTGAGCGCGACGAAGCTTCTCTGGTTCGCGCTCAAGGCAGTGGCGTTCTGGACGACGGTGCGGATCTGGCGCCGCGCCATCGGGCCGGACAGGCCGGCGGTGCCGCCGATCTTCTTCTTCACCTTCGCGTTCGGCTCGGCGGTGCTCGTCGATTTCACGGCGGGCAACATCGCGGTCTTCGAGCAACTGGCGCTCTGGATCGGGTTTGCGGCACTGCTTGCGGGACGACCTCTGATGTTCACGCTCGCCATCGTGCTCGCCGCGCAGTTCAAGCTCACTCCCGTTTTTTTTCTGGGTCTACTGCTCGTCATCGGTGAGCGTCCGCGCTGGGTGCACTTCGTCGCGGGCGTGGCGTTGTTCTTGGCGCTCGCCGGTGCCAACGTGGTGGCGCTGCCCGTGCAGACGCGCGAGTTCTTCGCGAGCGTGACGTCGCTCGGCGAGCGCGGTTGGGGCAATCCGTCCACGCTCGGTGTGATGGAGGATCTGGTGGACCAGCTCCGCGGCCTTCGTCTGCCCTTCCCGCTGGCAACGGCCTACGCGCTGTACCTCGCGGCGGTCGCCGGAGTGCTGCATCAAACCGTTCGCTGGTGGCGCGCGGCTCGGTCGCGCGGGTCCGAGAACGGCGCGATGATCGTGCTGGTGACGCTCACGGTGTATGCGCTCGTCATGCCGCGCATGAAGGACTACTCGTACGTCGCGCTGCTGCCCGTCGCGTGGTACGTGCTGAGCGGACCCCAGATGGTCACCGCGTCACTGGCCGTGCTGGCCGTGCTGGTACCGCGACCACTGCCGCAGCTCAAGCTCTGGCTACCGCTCGTACCGCAGGCTTACACCTACGCTCCGCTGCTCGGCGCGTTCGTGCTGTGGTCGATCCTGACCACTGTGCCCGAGCCGCTGGAAGAGCCGACGCCCCTTGACGATCAGCCGCTGAAGCGCGACGTGTTCGCGCTCTCGGCTACCGCAGGCTGACCCGCAGCGCGAGCCCGTCCGTCGACGGGAGCAGCGTGGCGGAGACCCGCTGCTCGCGCGCGTTGAGGTGGCGGGCGAAGATGTACGCCTCGACCGCGGTCACGACGGCAATCGCTCCTGCGCCGGCCAGGCCTTTCGTGAGATACGGCCGCCCGGTGACCGTGCGCGTCGCCGGATACGTGTACTTGATCCCGGTGAGCGGGTCCTCCCCGACCGCCTCGTAGCGTTCGGTCACCGGAGCAGATTGCAGCCCGTACGCCATCACGCCGGCGGCCACGCCCAACGCAGCGAAACCGACGAACTTGCGCCCTGTGTAGAGTTGGCCCGCTCCGGGAATGACGAGGCCGAACCCCAGCGCCGTGACGGGAGAGAGAGGGCCGCCGCGCAGTGCAGTGATCCGCGAGATCACCGCCGCCCGATCTTCTGCCTCCGGCTTGAGCCGGAGATACTGCTGCAGATCCCGCACGGCGAGCTCGCGAGTGCCGCGAACCGCATACGTCAGCGCGCGATTGTAGTACGCCTCGGCCCAATCCGGCTGTAGCCCGATGGCCGTGCTGAACAGCGCCTCCGCCTGCGCGATGCGGCCTGCATCGTAAGCGGCGAGGCCGTCGCGGAACGGTGCGACAATCCGATCGGATGTGGAGGCTTGCGCCGTGCGCGAGAGCGATGCGACGCGTTCGCGCGCCTCGGCGGCCTCGGGAGCGTTGGGCGCCAGCGCCAGGAACCGGCAGAACTCGGTCGCGGCATCATCGGGAGCGCCCGCCGATTCCTGCGCGCGGGCGAGCTGATAGGCGA
>JBDSDB010000063.1:0-32667 GCA_039920785.1 Gemmatimonadaceae bacterium | reverse complement strand
TGTGGAGCACGGATGGGAGCAACGGAGCGTGCCGCCGGATACGGCGGTCCCCTTCGCGCGCGTGGACCTGTCGCACGTACCCGCGGATGGTCAGCAAGCCGCGCTCGAGCAGGCAGCCGCAGAGTGGCAGACCACGCTCGACATCACGAACGGTCCGCTCGCGCGCGTCGTCCACTTCGAGCTCGCCCCCGGTCGCGCGAGCCGAGTACTGGTGATCGTGCACCATCTCGCCGTGGACGGGATCTCTTGGCGAATCCTGCTCGAAGATCTCCAGCAGGCGTATCTCGCACAGTCCACGGGAAGTGGTGCGGCTCTTCCATCGACGTCGTCGTCATTCGCCGACTGGGCCGAGTCGCTTGCCCGGCACGCTGATTCGCAGTCGCTGGCGCGCGAGATCGACTACTGGGATGCCGACGCAGCAGAGACGCCTAGTTCGTTGCCGGTCGACGTCGCGCGGCCGGCATCGGAGAACACGGAAGCGTCCGCGAAGGTGGTGACGACCGCGTTGACCGTCGAGGAGACACGCCGGCTGCTCCACGACGTTCCGGCGGCCTACCGCACCCAGATCAACGACGCACTCCTCGCCGCACTCACCGACACCATCTCGAGCTGGACCGGCGACGATGCCATCCTGTTGGATCTCGAAGGACACGGTCGTGAGCTCGCCGGCGACGACCTCGATATGTCGCGAACGGTCGGCTGGTTCACTGCCGTCTTCCCGCTTCGCCTGGATCGGCGCGGACGATCGGACACGGGCGATCTGCTCAAGTCGGTGAAGGAACAGCTCAGAGCCGTGCCGAACCACGGCATGGGTTACGGCGTGCTGCGCTACTGCAGCGGCGACGAGGCCGTTCGGCAGCGACTGAGCGGTCTGCCCCGCCCACAGATGATCTTCAACTATCTCGGCCAGTTCGGGCAGCTCCTGCCGAAGTCGTCGTTGTTCCGTCTGGCCAACGAATCGATCGGCCCGACACACGATCCGCGCGGCGAGCGCCGCTATCTGCTCGATGTCCGCGCGGGTGTGTACGCGGACCGGCTCGAGATCGACTGGACGTACAGCACCAATGTCCACACGCAGGCGACGATCGACGCGCTCGCGCAGAGGTATCTCGATCGCTTGCGCACACTGATCGATCACTGCCGCTCACCGCACGCCGGAGCGTACACACCATCGGACTTCCCGCTCGCCGGGCTCGATCGGCGCGAGCTCGACGAGCTGCTCTCCGGTGCCACCGGCGTCGAGGATGTCTACCCGCTCGCCCCGCTGCAGGGCGGCATGCTCTTCCACGCGCTTCATGCATCAGGCGCCACGTCGTACTGCATGCAGGTGACGTGCACGCTCGACGGCGCACTCGACATCGATGCCTTCGAGAACGCGTGGCGGGACGTCATGCAGCGTCACGCCGCCCTGCGCACCTCATTCCCGATCGGCCACGGCCGCGACGGACTGCAGATCGTCTGGCGCTCGGCCGAGCTCCCATTTCACGTCGAGGACTGGCGGCTGGTGCGCGAGGTCGAACGATCGACACGGCTCGACACGTTCCGCGCGGAGGATCGCCAGCGCGCGTTCGATCTGTCGCGCCCGCCCCTCTTTCGCCTCGCGCTCCTTCGCGTGGCCGACGAACGATACGAGTGCATCTGGACCTACCATCACCTGATCCTCGACGGATGGTCGGCGTACACGGTGCTCAAGGAGGTCTTCGCGACGTACTCGTTTCTCCGTGGCATGTCGACGGACCGCCCACTGCCAGCACGTCCGTACTCGGACTACATCGCCGCGCTCGGCGCCAACGACCTGGCGGGCGCCGAGTCGTTCTGGAGACATTCGCTGCGTGGGTTCACGAAGCCCACGTCGCTGGAACCCGGTGATGGATCCATGGGCCTCGCATCGAACGGCGGCGGCGAGCAGGCCAGTGGCACCTACGGTGAGGGCCGTCTCTCCTTCACGCCCGAGGACTCCGCAGCGCTGGAGCAACTCGCCCGGGCGCACCGGCTGACGATGAACTCACTCGCGCATGGCGCCTGGTCGCTCGTGCTGAACCACCTCGACGGATCGGGCGACGTGATGTTCGGCGCGACCGTCACGGGTCGGCCGCCCGAGCTCACGGGTGTGGAATCGATGGTCGGCGTGTTCATCAACACACTCCCCGTGCGTGTGCGCATACGCCACGACATGCCGCTCAGCGAATGGCTCGCGGGCCTGCAGCGGGAGCAGGCAGAGAGACATCCGTTCGAGCACACGCCGCTCTCCAAAATTCAGGAATGGAGCGAGCTGTCCGGCCGACGTTCGCTCTTCGAGAGCATCCTCGTGTTCGAGAACTTTCCCATCGACTTCTCGCTCCATCAGCGACATGGCGGTCTGAACATCTCCAATGTTCGTTCGTCGATCGACGAGCACTACCCGATCATCGTCGTGGTGGAACCGTCCCCCTGTCTATCGATCCACATCAAGTACGATCGCGCGCGACTCGCTCCGGGCACGATCGCCGAGCTGTTGAAGGGCTTCGAGAGCGTGCTGCGCAGTGCACTGGCGGACATTCACGCGCCGGTGCAGGAGGTAGAGGCGGATGTTCGCCGAACGCTGGCCGAGGACCGTGGCGGCGTGCATCGTGAGCGTCAGGACAGCAACCGCCGGAAGCTCAGCAGCATGCGCGGCGCGACACGTTCGCAGCCGCTCGGCGAGCCGACGAGCCAGGTCTCTGATGGTGCCGACGACCCGTGACGCGCTTGCCGGGTCCAATTGTTCCGATGGACCAAATCGCAGCAGTGGATGAATGATCGCCGTGCGGCGCGCGGAGAGTGCACACCTTCAACGGGGAGCAAGCATGGAGCGAGACGACGGCGAGGACACCACGATCTACCGGGTGGTGGTCAATCACGAAGAGCAGTACTCGATATGGCCCGCCGGCCGCGAGAACGCGCTGGGCTGGCGCGATGCCGGCAAGTCGGGCACGAAGGCCGACTGCCTGGCGTACATCGAGGAGGTGTGGACCGACATGCGGCCACTTTCCGTGCGGAAGCGCATGGAAGACTCGGCGTCTTAAGCGTGTGGGTCACCCGGGTCGACAAGAATGCCGACGCCAGGCTGCGACTCGTCTGCTTCCCATACGCAGGCAGCGGCGCGTGGGCCTTTCGCCGGTGGGGAGAGCTCTCACCCGTGGTCGAGGTTTGCGCGATCGAGCTTCCCGGCCGCGGGACGCGAATGGCGGAGCCACCCGTTCGCAGCGCCGCGGCGCTGGTGCCCCTCATCGCGCGCGGGCTCGAGGCACACCTCGACCTCCCGTTCGCATTCTTCGGGCACAGCATGGGGGCGATGCTGGCGTTCGAGGTCGCGCGGCACCTGCGGCGCGAGTCGCGCGTGGCACCACTCCATCTCTTCGTGTCCGGCCGCGAAGCGCCACAGCTCGCGGATGATGGGCCCAGGTATCACGGTCTTCCGGACGACGAGTTGACGGCGGTGCTGCGAGAGCTCAACGGAACGCCGGCTGAGGTGCTCGACAACGCGGATCTGATGCGGCTGATGCTGCCGGTAGTCCGGGCGGATCTCGAGGTCTCGGAGACGTACCGCTACGCGATCGACGCTCCGCTCGACTGCCCGATCACGGCGTTCGGCGGGCGTCGCGATGCATCCGTTCGCTCGACGCACCTCGACGCGTGGCGCGAACAGACGACGGCGGTGTTCGCGCTGCGGCTGTTCGAGGGCGACCACTTTTTTCTGCATCAAGCGGCCGCACCACTG
This sequence comes from Gemmatimonadaceae bacterium, assembly GCA_039920785.1. GTDB lineage: Bacteria > Gemmatimonadota > Gemmatimonadetes > Gemmatimonadales > Gemmatimonadaceae > AG11. The sequence goes on along the minus strand of JBDSDB010000063.1, from coordinate 28,928 downwards.
TTGCGGGCGCTCGCGCACGACCTCGAGCGCTACGCTGGTCGTCCGTGACCGACCATTCCGCGAGACGCGAGACGACGGGCAGCGTGCCCGCCGACCTCTGGGGGGAGCCGCCCGATCATCCGTCGATCCACCCGGATGCGGTGCACGTGTGGAACGCGTCGCTGCTTCTCGACGCCGACACGATCGACGCCCTTCGCGACACGCTGACGCCCGATGAACGAGATCGCGCGGATCGATTCCACTTCCGTCGCCACCGCGACCAGTTCATCGCCGCGCGCGGAATCCTGCGATCGATCCTCGGGCGCTATCTCTCGCTCGCGCCCGAGCTGATCCGGTTCGACTATAGTTCACACGGCAAGCCGGCGCTGGCGCAACAGCCCGAACCACTCGGCGCGCTGCGATTCAACCTCTCGCACGCCGATGACGTCGCACTGATCGCCATCGCACGCGATCGCGAGATCGGCGTGGACGTCGAGCGCATCCGGGAAGGCGTCTCCGCATTGGAGATCGCCGAACGCTTCTTCTCCGCTGGTGAAGTCCTGGCGCTCAGAGACGTGCCGGAGGCGCGTCGCGCCGAGGCATTCTTCAACTGTTGGACGCGGAAGGAAGCGTACGTCAAAGCGCTCGGCGCGGGATTGTCACACGACCTTGGTGGATTCACTGTCTCCGTCGGGACGGAAGCCGCGCTGCTGCACGTGAGCGAGTCGGCGGTGTCGAGCGAATGGACGCTCGTCTCACTGGTGCCGAGCACGGGGTATGCCGGTGCGTTCGCTGTCAGCGGCGCCATTCGGGAGATGCACACGTGGCGCGCGCCAGGGGCATCGCAGCGTTCGTCGCGATGAGTCGGCGGAGCGATGGTTGTGCCGGGACATTATCGGCAGCCAGCGCGCGGAGATCGAGCAGATGAAGGCGCTGCTGGCGCGATAGCGCCGTGGGCGCGTAACCAGTCGTGCCGCGAGCTGTGCGATGGTTGAGCGGTGATCTATTGTCGCGCGCTCGTTGCGCTCGACGCCCGGTTACGCCAGGGAGCGAAGGCGCGTGAGCGATGGTGATGACGCTCCGATGACGCGCGCTCGTATGCTTCGTCGCGTTGCGATGAGCGCTTGCGTGTGCGCGACGAATCATCGCGAGCTTCAATCCTCGGAAGCGCTCGCGCCAGCCGACACGACCGACGAGACGCGGATCTCCGAAGTAGATGGGAGCACAGTGCCGATGGACGTTGGAAAGGGACTAATGCGGTGCCGTGAACCACGATGTCTCGGTAGGCGGTGATGTACGCGTTGCCCTCGATGCGCCTGCAGCCTGATGCTGCGCGGCCTTCGTCGAGTGCGGCGTGGATACGCAGCGACTTCCGCCTGGAGAAATGCTGGCCAATTCCAGCAGGCAAGTCGCATATTGAGCTGACCGAGTGCACTCAAGCCTCGGCAATCTGCTCCTAGTGTTTCGGTAACTGAAACCACAACCGAGTTGTTGCCCTATTCTGCGCCGTCACCCGAGGAACTCGCGCGGTACCAACGCGCGTACGCGCGCGCGAGGCGCATTGCGCTTGTTACGGGACTCGGTGGTGTGGTGCTTTGGGCGGCAATCTTGTTCCTCGGCGGGACTCACAAGAGAATACAGGTCGCGTACTTTGCCGCTTTCGTACTGAGCAACGTGTTTGTCGGCACAGTCGTCTGGCGTTGCCCCCGATGCAAGACACTGTTCGGCAATCGCTGGCGTGTCGTACGCTGTCCAAGATGCGGGCTCGAGTTCGAATAGATGTCGCAACACCTGGTCTAGTGCCGCTCGAGGAGTGCGGCGCCAGCAGGTGCGTCAATGGGTTCTCGCTGGCGCGCCGCGGATCGAGCTGCCGGCCCACGCGCCACCAGAAAGCGGCTTCCTCGGCGTCACCGGCCGGGGATGGCGTGGGTTGCGAGGCGCGAATTTGGGCCAACAGCCGCAGCGCCTCTACTGCGAAGCTCTGGGCCGTCACGCGCACGCGTTGCGAGTGCGTCAACGTTCCGCGCTCGGCGAGCGTGGCGCTTCAGCCGGTTGACGAACTCGTTTTCCAAACTCCGATTGGGCCTTGAACGATCGCTTTGGAGGAGAACGTCGCCGTCGCCGGCACCGCGACGGATCAGTCGGCGGTGAAGGTGACGATGAACGGAACGACGGCCCCGCGCTCGAGCGGCGGCGCGTTCACGAGCACGGTCGCGCTCACCGTCGGGGCGAACACGATCCAGGTCGTCGCTGCGAGGACGCCGATCCAGGAGCATCTCGTGATGTGTTCCCGTCACGCGGCGCCGTCTGAGGCGTCCTTGTCGGTAACGCGCTACGCCGGCCCGTTCGCCCGTGCGGCCCACCGAGGCCGCCCACGGAACCCACCCATATTGTTGACACGCGCCAGTCCTTCCACTCGGGCCGCTGGCGCCCGTCGCTCCAGCGCTGCGGCACATGACACGCCATACGGTCACGGACACTAACGCAGATACGAACGCAGATACGAACGCGGACGCGGCGCTCGCATCGCAATCGATCGAACAGCTGCTGGGCGTGCCCGGGGACGAGTCCTACGAGCGCATGGCCCGCCTGCTCGCGGCCTCGCTGCGCGCGCCCGTGGCGATCGTGTGCATGACGGATGGGCACCGACAGGTGGTACGCGGATGCGTCGGGGTACCGGGCCGCGCCCGCGCCTGGCGCGGAGTGCCAGGCGCGTTTGCACTCGCGATGCAGGCCCTGGAGCGCGGCGAGACGCTCGACATCGACGATGTGGTGCTCGAGGGCGCAGCGACCGATCCGGACGCAGGTCACGCCGTCCTCGCGACTCCGATGCTCGGCTCCAACGCGCAGAACACGGGCGTCATCTGCGTGGCCGACCCATCGCCGTCGCGACGGTGGAGCGCCGAGGAGCGAACACTCCTACGCGACCTGGCCCAGGCCTTCGGTACGGAGCTCGCGCTCCGGCGCGAGCTCGTCATCCGCCGCGATACGCAGGACGCCCTGGTGCACGTGACGCTGCACGACCAGCTCACGCGGCTCCCGAATCGAGCGTACTTCCTCGAGCGGCTCAAGCACGCCTTCACTCAGGCCCAACAGGATCCGACACTGCAGTTCGCCGTGCTCTACCTCGATCTGGATCAGTTCAAGGTCGTGAACGACAGCATCGGACACCACGGCGGCGACGCCCTGCTCGTGGCCGTCGCTGAGCGGCTCGCCGCGGCGGTACGGCCGGAAGACACCGTCGCGCGGCTGGGCGGCGACGAGTTCGCCGTGCTCCTCGAAAGCCTCGGACGCGACGAGGATGCCGTCACGATCGCGACGCGCATCCAACGCAGCCTCGCCGCACCCATCGACCTCGGTGGATACGAGGTCTACACGTCGGCGAGCATCGGCGTGGTCCTGAGCTCATCGAGCTTCCTCGACACGGAGCGGCCGGAGCACCTGCTCCGGAGCGCCGACATGGCGATGTACAGCGCCAAGGCGGCCGGCCGCGCCACCTACGCCATGTTCGATCGCAGCATGCATCGCGACGCGCTCGCTCGGCTCCAGCTCGAGATGGATCTCCGGCGTGCACTCGGGAATGGGGAGTTCCATCTGGTCTACCAGCCGATCGTTCAATGCGCGACTGGGCGCATCGCCGGCGTCGAGGCGCTCCTGCGGTGGCATCATCCGGAACGTGGAGTGATCACGCCCGCCGACTTCATCTCCGTCGCGGAAGACACTGGGCTCATCGTGGCGATCGGCGCGTGGGTCCTGGAAGAGGCGTGTCGCACCTTGCAGGGGTGGGACGCGCAGGCGTGGTGCGTCGCACACACATCCGATTCACGAGGATCGGGGACGCATGCGCCCAGCGCGCTGGCGTCGCCTGTCGTGGTACATGAACCGCTCACCCTCGCCGTCAATCTCTCCGTCAAGCAGGTGGCGCATGTCGGACTCGCGGCTCGCGTCGCCGCCGTGCTCAGGGAAAGGGGGCTGGCGCCCGAGCGCTTGCAGTTGGAGATCACAGAGAGCGTGATCATCGAACACCCGGAGGCGGCGCTCGCCGTGCTCGAAGCGCTCAAGGCGTTGGGCGTCCGCTTGCACATGGACGACTTCGGGACTGGCTACTCATCTCTGAGCTACCTGCACCAGCTGCCACTCGATGGTCTGAAGATCGATCGCGCGTTCGTGAACGGGATGGACACGGACGACCGGTCGCGACAGCTCGTGGCGACGGTCGTGCAGCTTGCGGGAAGCGTCGGCCTCGTGACCATCGCGGAAGGAGTGACCACGCCCACGCAGCTCGCCGAGCTGCGCCGTCTCGGATGCGAGTTCGGGCAGGGGTATCTGTTCTCCCCGCCGCTGACCGCGTCCGCCATGAGTGAGCTCCTCGACGCTGGCACCGCCTGGTAAAATCGCCGCCGTTACGCCGACGCGCTCGCCGATGTAGGCTTGCCGCCGGTTTGCAGGAACTCGACGAAGTCCTCGGGCAGCCCGGCCGCGCGAACCCCGGCGATGGCTCGCTCGATGTCGTAGCCGACGCGAACGAACTCCACACCCACGTTCGCGGCGCCGATGTCGACGAGCACGTATCCGGCGCGCCAATCGCCGTCCTTGGGGCGGCCGACACTGCCGGTGTTGATGAAGTGCACGCCGCCGACCTCGCGGTGCCACGGCTTGTGCGTGTGGCCGAAGGCGATCACGTCACCTTTGTGCGCGCCGACGGCCGCCCCCATCGCCTCCAGCATCGAGTCCGGCCGGTCCTCGAACATGTAGAACGTGTTGAGGTTGTGATTGCCGTGAAAGAGCCGGATCGTGAGGCCCGCTGCATGGCCGCCGAGCGGCCGGATGTCGAGGCTGAACGGGAGTGCGCCAAGCACGCGCTTCGCCGCCGGCGACGTGTTCGCCAGCGTCCACTCGAAGCTGATGTGCGCGAGCTCCTCCTGTCGCGGATTCTCCGCCCGGCAACCACAGTGCTTGTAGTGGGTCGCCACCGTGGAGTCGTAGTTGCCCGCGACACCGGCGATCCCGGCGGCGACGATGCGCTCGACGACTTCGGTCGGTTGACTCGAGTATCCGACGAGGTCCCCGAGGTGATATGTCGCTCCCACGTCGGGCCGGCCGGCGATGTCTGCCAGAACCGCCTCGAGCGAAGGCAGGTTGGCGTGGATGTCGGAGATGAGCGCGATCTTCATCGTGTCCGCTGACGCCGAGCGCGTCACGTGTCGTTCAGGCGCAGCGTCATCACGGTCGCTGACGCTGGGCACGCGGTGCAGAACTCCGCGGTGGCGCGCACAGGCTCGGGCACCTGATCGCGCGTGATGGTCGTGAACCCGAAGCTCGGGAAGTATCGCTCCGCCGTGGTGGTGAGCAGGTAGAGCGCTTTGACGCCACGGCTCTCCGCTTCAACGATAGCCCGCGCGACGAGCTGGCGGCCAAGCCCTCGGCTCCGCCATTCGCTCGCCACCGCCGTCGATCGCAGGAGTCCGTACTCGCAGCGCTCCTCCACGCCCACCACTCCGACCACCGCACCCTCGTGCTCGGCGACGAGGAAACCGCACAGCGCGTCGCCTACACCCACGGTGGGGAGGTTGCTGGCGACGAGGAGCAGCTCGATCTGCATGAGATCCTGCGCGGTCGCCTGCCGAATGCTGGCCGACACCGTGGAACCCGCCGGCGCGATCACGTGCAGCACCCGTCGTCGCAACCGCAGTCTCGCGTGCTCGTTGCGATGCTCGCTGCGACAGTGGCAGTAGGCTGCGAGCCAGGCGCGACCAGCGGCTTCCGCGTCGTGGTGCCCGGCTTCGTTGCACGCACGAAGCCACTCATGATCCGCCCTTCCACCTCGTCCGCGAGCGAGAGATCGAGCCCCGTGCCCCCGAGCAGCGCGACTGCGTCGTCGTGCGTGTAGACGCGCGTCGGCTCGATGCTCGGGTTCTCGAAGCCCACCTGGATGAGGAGATCGATGAACTCCTGCTCCTCGAGCGCGCCGGCCACGCAGCCCGTCCACAGCGGCATGCTCGCCTTGACCGCCTCGGGAAGACCGCCGCGTACGATCACGTCGCTCACGGCGAAACGCCCGCCCGGCTTGAGCACGCGGAACGCGTCGGCCAGCACCTTCCTCTTGTCGCCGGAGAGATTGATGACACAGTTCGAGATGATCACGTCGACCGTGTTGCCGGGGAGCGGGATCTCCTCGATGTGCCCGCGGAGGAACTCGACGTTCGTCGCGCCGGCGCGAGCCTTGTTCTCATTGGCGAGGGCGAGCATGTCGTCCGTCATGTCGAGGCCGTATGCCTTGCCTGTCGGCCCGACACGCTTGGCGGAGAGCAGTACGTCGATACCGCCACCCGAGCCGAGATCGAGGACCACCTCGCCCTCGCGCAGATCGGCGAGCGCGGTCGGGTTGCCGCAGCCCAGCGACGCGAGGAGCGCTTCGGCGGGGAGACCAGCGGCCTCGCCCTCGTCGTACAGGTTGGCCGTGATCGGATCCCACGCCTCCGTCGTCGATCCGCAGCAGCCGCTGGACTCTCCCGTCGGTCCGCAACAGGTGGCCCGCCCCTCACCCTCGGTCACGCGCCGCGCCGCCTCACCGTAGCGCGCCTGCACGGTCGAACGAAGCTCGGTGAGCTCGGTCGATATGGTCGAACCGGCGAGGTCCTGCGTCGTGGAGCGCATGGGTCCGTCCTCGTGAACAAGAAAAGTTGATGTATCGGTCAAAGAAAAGCGTGTCAGCAGCAGACTGTCTTGAGCGAGCGCGTGGCGCGCGGGCGGAGCGACGCTAGCAATCCCTCGACCTCGACGAAAGCCTCGCGCTCGAGCGTGTAGTACGACCAGCGTCCCTCGCGCCGATCCGTCACCAACCCGGCGTCCTTGAGGACCTTCAGATGATACGAGAGCCGCGACTGCCCCGTCCCCAGCGCGTCGGTCAGATCGCAGACGCACTTCTCGCCGTCCAGCAGCCGCGCGACGATCTCGACGCGGGCCTCGTCGGCGAGAGCGTTGCAGAGCTGGGCGATGCGGGGGATGTCGCGGGTCGCGGCGGGCATGGGATGAATAGTATCAGGAATTTTTGATGAGTCAAGGGGACGACGCTCCCCCCTTTTTCGTGCCACAGATCCGACCGCGAGGTCGCGGCGTACACGCCTCGAGTAGGGGCTAGTCTGCGCGGCGCATCCAGTGAACGTCGCCCGCGCGAACAGCAGCAGAGAGAGCGCGTTCACCTTTTTCAATCAGGGAGAGCACATGCAGAAGCTCACATTTCGACCGACGAGATGGGCCGCGATGCTTGCCGTCGGGCTCGTCGCCACGGCTGCGTTGGCAGGCGTGGTGGTCGCGTCGGACCACATGGACACACCGACCGTGGAGTTCCACCCGAAGTACGACGTGAATGACGTCTACGCTTTTCCCGGATCTTCCCCGGACCGCGTCGCGCTCGTGCTCGGCACGTCTTCGCCGATCACTCCTGCCGCCACGCCGACGGCAGCGTTCGGCAACGAGAACGAAGTGCTCTATCAGTTGAAGGTCGACAACAACGGCGACACAAAGGAAGACCTGGTCTTCCAGGTCACCTTCACCGGCGCCGCAGGCAGCCAGAAGGTGCGCGTGCAGGGTCCGATGAAGCCCAATGAGGTCGGCACGTCGAACACGCTGCTCAACGGCGGCGCTCGCAGCGTCGAGGGCGACGTGAACCACGTACTCGGCTCGCCCTCCGGCGTGCAGGTGTTCGCCGGCCCGCGCGACGATCCGTTCTTCATCGACCTCGAGGCGTTCTTCCGCATCCTGCCGGATCGCAAGCCCGAAGGCGGACCGCTGTCGCTCATCACGCAGGGCCCGCTGACCTTCCGTCCCGCTGACACGGCCGTCGACTTCCTGCGCGGTTACAACGACCTCGCAATCGTCATCGAGCTTCCGTTGGCCGAGCTGACCGAGAAGGGCCACAATCCGAAGTTCGGCGTGTGGGGAACGACCAGCGTCGCCCGCACGGCGACCGTGAGCCACTAAGCCCGTCACCTTCAGACGTCCAGACGTCACCTACACTTGAGGAACACCATGCACACGTGGAATGCGACAAGGCTGGCAGGAAGCGCGATGGTTGCGCTCGTCCTCGCCGCCGGCTGCAGCGACACCGCACCGACGCTCGCTCCGAGCAGCGCGAACCTGGCCAAGGTGGGCGCCAACGCCGCGATCGTCTACGATCAGATCGATTTTCTCGGCAACCCGCTCGTCGCCGAGGTCACGATCGCCAAGGCGAATCACGACGCGTACAACCGCACGATGCCGTACGCCAGCGCGAACTTCCGGCCCGAGACCGAGAGCTTTATCGTGGACGTCGCTGGCCGGCCGGCCGCGTACGCCGCGACCGTCGCGGGCGTGCTCTATCCCGACATGCTGATCGTCGACTCGTCCAAGCCGGGCACCAGCGCCGGTTGGCTCTCGTGGGCGCTCGCGGCCGGCTACGGTGGTCGCAAGCTCACCGACGATGTCGTCGACATCGGACTCTACGCGATCTTCAGCAGCCTGCTCAGCCCCACCAACGCGAGCTGCGCACCAGGCGCGCTGCCGCTCTGCACGGACAACGTGAACGCGAACGACAAGCCGTTCATGAGCACGTTCCCGTACCTGGCCGCACCGACGCTCTGACGCATCCTCACCGGACTGGCCGCCGCTCGCTCTCGGGCGCGGTGGCCAGCCCGGGTAGCCACTACCTGTAGGCAACACGAAAGGGGAGACACACCGATGCATCTGCGCAGATGGAGCATCGCGCTCGCCGCCGCCGCGGCGGTGAGCGGCGGCGGTACCTGGTGGAACGTCCGCCGACTCGCTGCGACGGAGCGCCTGAGCGTCATGCAGTCCGCTGCGGCCGTGGTGGCCGAGCGTGAGGTCCGGACTGCCGACGTCGCCTTCTATGAGGCGCGCGCCGCAGGTGATCCCGAGGGCGCCGCGGACCGCACGCACCTGGCCGCGCTCTATCTGCAGCGCGCGCGCGAGACGAGCGACGAGCAGGACTACCTGCGCGCCGAGCAGACCGCACGCGCCTCGCTCGGCCTGCGCACAAAAAGGAATGACGCCGCATCCGTCGTGCTCGCGTCGGCATTGCTCGCGCAGCACCGCTTTGCCGAAGCGCGCGACGTCGCGCGGCAGCTCGTCGCCGCGGAGCCGAGCGTGGATGCATACCGCGCCCTGTTCGGTGAGACCTGTCTCGAGTTGGGCGACTACGCCGGCGCGCGCGCGGCGTTCGACTCCATCGGACGGAACGGGCGCCGTTCATTGTCCGTGGCGCCGCGGCTCGCACGATGGGCGGAGATCCAGGGCGACACCACACACGCGCGTGCGATCCTGCGCGAAGCGGTGAAGGCAGCGGACCAGCAGCCTGAACTCCCGCGCGAGCAGGCCGCGTGGTTCCATCTGCGGCTCGCCGATCTCTATCTGCGACAGGGCCACGACCGGGGCGCGGAGCGCGAGCTGCGCGAGGGCCTCGCGCGTCAGCCAGGCGACCATCGGCTGCTCGCCGCGATGGCGCGCCTCGCCGCCGTCCGTGCCGAGTGGCGCGATGCGATCCGATACGGCGACAGCGCCATCGCGATCGTGCTCGACCCGGCGACGCTCGGCGTCGTGAGCGACGCATACGCGGCCACGGGCGACACCGCCAAGGCATCGGAGTACGCCGCGGCCATGAAGGTGGCGGTCGGGCGGCAGCCAGGCGCCTATCACCGCGCCTGGAGCCTGTACCTGCTCGACCATGGACGAAGTGTTCCCGAAGTGCTGGCTGCGGCGCAGGCGGAGCTCGCCGGCCGGCGCGACATCAACGGCTACGATCTCGCCGCGTGGGCGCTGTACAAGAGCGGCCGCTTCGGAGAGGCGCGCGAGGCGATCGCGACCGCGCTCGCGCAGGGCACGCAGGACGCGACGCTCTTCTACCATGCGGGGATGATCGCTCGGGCGGCGGGTGATCCCGCGGCGGCGCGGGACTACCTGCAACGGGCGCTCACGATCGCGCCCACGTTCGACTACGCCGCGCCCGCGATCGCGCGTGCGGTGCTCGACACGCTGCGGCGCACCGCGGCCGACTGAGCACGAGCGCAACCACTCGGGTTACCTTCGCCCGAGCATCAGAGATCCGGCGAGCTGCTGGGCGTCGTAGACAGAGCATCGTGCTCGCGCGTCGTGTCACCACCCCTCATCTTCAGGCTCATGCTCCGCTCCCTGGTTCGCGCCACTCTCGCCGCCGCGACGCTGCTCGCCGGATCGGCGGCTTCCGTCGAGGCGCAATCGGTCACCCCGGCGGTCCCGACCCGAGACAGCACGCGCGCGCAGGTGGTGGACACGATCAGGGTGCTCGGACGGATCGACGACCTGATCGGCTCGGCGAAGAGCGCATCCGAGGGCCGCATCGGCGCCGCCGACCTCCGGCAGCGCCCGATCACGCGCGAGGGCGAGCTCCTCGAGACCGTGCCCGGCGTGATCGTCACGCAGCACTCGGGCGAGGGCAAGGCGAACCAGTATTTCGTGCGCGGCTTCAACCTCGATCACGGCACTGACTTCCAGACGCGGCTCGACGGCATGCCGGTCAACATGCCCACGCACGGGCACGGGCAGGGGTGGACGGATCTCAACTTCCTCATCCCGGAGCTCGTCGACTATCTCGACTACAAGCTCGGCGTCTACCACGCCGAGATCGGCGACTTCGGCAGCGCGGGCGCCGCGGAGTTCCATCTCGTGCGCACCCTCGAGCGGCCGTTCGCGAGCATGAACACCGGGGCGAACGGCCTGGCTCGCGTCGCCGCGGGCGGCTCGCGGCGCATCGGGCCCGGCCAGCTTCTCCTGGCGGGTGAGGCCAAGGCGTACGACGGCCCGTGGATCCGCGCCGAGGGAGTCAGAAAATACAGCTCGGTCGCGCGCTACTCGGTGGATCGCGGGGCGTCCCGATTCTCCGTGCTCGGGATGGCGTATCGAAACCGCTGGAACTCGAACGATCAGATCGCCGAGCGCGCCGTCGACGAGGGACTCATCTCGCGCTTCGGACAGATCGACTCCACCGTGGGCGGCAACTCGCAGCGCTACAGTCTCTCGGGGAACTGGCGTCGCGTCGGTGCGCGGTCGGTACAGAACGTCGACGTCTTCGGCATTCGCTCCGACCTCACGCTGTTCTCCAACTTCACGTACTTCCTCGACGATCCGGTCCGCGGCGACCAGTTCTCACAGACGGACCGGCGCACGATCGTCGGCGGCAGCGCGACGCACACGCAGGAGATGCGCGCACTGGGCGCCACGCACGCCATGAAGATCGGACTGCAGACGCGCGCCGATCTCATCGACGGGCTGGGACTCTACCGCACCGAGCGTCAGGTGCGATTCGCGACGGTGCGCGAGGATCGCGTGCGCGAAGTGGGGAGCGGTCTGTTCCTCGAGGCGGAGTCTCGCTGGCGGCCATGGTTCCGCAGCGTGCTCGGCGTACGGGGAGACGTGTACACCTTCGACGTGACGAGCGACCGCGCCGAGAACTCCGGACGTCGCCAGGCGGCGATCGCGAGCCCCAAGGCCTCACTCGTGTTCGCGCCGACGCGCACGACGGAAGTCTACCTGAGCGGCGGCTTCGGCTTCCACAGCAACGACGCGCGCGGCACGACGATCACCGTGGATCCGGTGAGCAATGCGCCGGCGCGCAGAGTCGATCCGCTCGTGCGCTCGCGCGGAGCAGAGCTCGGACTCCGCACCTCTCCGGTGAATGGCCTCCGAACGACGGTCTCGCTCTGGGCGCTCGACCTCGACAGCGAGCTGCTGTTCGTAGGCGATGCCGGCACCACAGAGCCGTCGGGGGCGAGTCAGCGTCGTGGCGTCACGCTCGCCAACTTCTACCGGCCCATCCCCGCGCTGACGCTCGATGCCGACGTGTCGTTCGCGCACGCGCGGTTCGCAAGTGTACCGGTCGACGTGAGCTACATCCCGGGCGCGCTGGAGCGCGTCGTGGCAGGCGGCGTGACCTGGACGCCATCGCGGAGCGGGCCGTACGGTGCGGTTCGCGTCCGACATTTCGGAGCGTATCCGTTGCTGGAAGACAACGGCGTCCGTGCCCCAGCGTCGACACTGCTCAACGCCGATGCGGGATACCGGCTGGCTTCCGGCGTGCGGCTGCAGCTCACCATGCTCAACCTGCTGAACGGCCGGGCGAACGACATCGCGTACTTCTACACGTCGCGCTTGGAAGGCGAGCCCGCGGCCGGACTGGACGGCGTGCACGCGCACCCCGTAGAGCCGCGACAGGTGCGGGTTGCGCTGGAGTGGGGGTTCTGACGCTCTAGAGGTGCGGTCCTGATGCAACCGTTACGGAACCGTCGTTCCACCGAGCGACCGCTGTTGCGTGGGTGGGCTTTCGTGAGGGCACACCTCAACGGGGCCAGCACAGTGACGATATCACAGAGCCATGCGCTCGAAGTGAGCGACGGATCGGCCACGCTCTACCTCTCCGGAACGCTCAGCTCCGCCGACGCCTTTCCGCTCCGGCGCGTCTGCCGGGAGATTCCCGCGCACGTGCGCACGCTCAGGCTCGACCTTCACGGCGTGACGAATCTCGACCAGGGCGCGATGGAGACGGTCCGCGCCGTCGTGCGATACTGGAGGCATTCACGCGGCGGCGGTTTCCGGTTGTCGGTCGCCACGCCGCATCTCGTCGCGACCGTCACGCGTCATGACGCACTGGCGCCGGTGCGGGTGCCGGTGCGCGTACTGCCCGTGCCGTCCGTGTCGCGCGCCACTCCCGACGTTGCGCCGAGCGCCGCGCTCACGGGCATGTTCCTCTGACTCACGGTGTCATTCCCTTGGGATGCCCGTCCGCGTCGAGGATCTGGACGTCGCCGAGCTTCAGCTCCTTGATGCCCGACTCGATCTTCGCGCGATCGCCGATCACGACCCACACGAGCTGCGTCGGCACGACGAACTTCCGCGCCGCCGCATTGACCTCGGCGTCCGATGCCTTGCGCACGACGTCGGCGTAGGTGGAGTAGTAGTCCTTCGGGAGTCCGTACGTCTCGATCTCGCTCAACGCGCCGGCCACTTCGCCGCCCGTCTCCCATCGGCCGGCGAGCTGCTTCACCATGCGATCCTTCGCGTCGGCGATCTCCGCGGCGGCCATCGGCTTGTCCGCCACCGCCTCGCGCAGCTCCCGCACCACCTCGGCGAGCGATTCCTTCGTCTTGTCGGTCTGGACAGGCGCCATGACCATCCACATCCGCTGGCCGCGCGCGTCGATGGGGAAGCTGAACGCGCCGTACGACCAGTGCTTGTTCTCGCGCAGGTTCATGTTGATGCGCGACACGAACGCGCCGCCGAACGCATCGTTGAACAGCTGGAAGGGCAGCTCGTCGTCGTTCGCCTTGGGCGCGATGAGCTGGCCGGCGAGCACGTATGACTGGTCGGCGCCAGGACGGTCGAGGATGTAGACACTCTTGTTCGCCTTCGCTGTCACCGTCGCGACGTTGAGCGCCGGCGTCGTGCCCGGCTTCCAGCTCACGAACGCCTTCTCGAGCTTGGCCGTGAGCTCCGCCATCGAGATGTCGCCCACCGCGATGACCGTCGCATGGTTCGGCTTGAACCACGTCGCGTGGAACTTCACGAGATCAGCGCGAGTCACGCCCTTCACCGATTCCTCCGTTCCACTCCCGGTGAGTGGCTGGCCGTATGCGTGGCCAGCACCGTAGAGCAGAAGCGGCAGCACTCGCAGCCCCATCGCGAACGGCTGCACCTGCTCCTGCTTGATCCTCGCCAGCGTGATCTGCTTCACCCGATCCAGATCGGTCTGCGGGAACGACGGATGGAGGATCACGTCCGAGTAGAGGGCCAGCACCGGGTCGAGCTTGTCCGTGAGCGACGACATCGCGACGCGCACCTGATCGAGCCCACCCCCGGCGTTCAGGTTCGCGCCGAGCGACGCGAGTTGATCGGCGATCTGGAGCGCGTTCCGCGACGTCGTCCCTTCGGTGACCATCTGCATCGTCATGGCCGCGACGCCCGGCTTGGCGGCATCGTCCGCGGCGTAGCCACCGTCGATGTTCATGGTGAGGCTCACGACCGGCACCGCCGCGCGACGCGCGAGCACCACCTTCATGCCGTTCGATAGTGTCGCGCGCTCGGCCACCGGCAGCGGTGCAGCGGGCGGCGGGGCCACGGCGGGAAGCGACTTGCGATCGACACCCGACGCGGTCGCCTGGTACTGGGGGAACGGATGCACCTCGAGCACGTACACTCCCTCCGTCATCCAGCGCTTCATCGCCGACCGCAGATCCTCGGCGCTCGCGCTCGCGATGCGCGCCTGGATGGACTTGTACGCCTCCGGATCGCCGCGGAATACGGCGCCGCGCGCCAGCACGTCCGACTTGCCGCCGAACCCGCCGATGCGCTCCACGCCGCGGATGAACCCCGCGCGCATCTGCGTCTTCACGCGACTCAACTCCTCGGGAGTCGGTCCGCTCGCGATGAACGCCCGCATCTCCTCGTCCAGCACGCGCTCTACTGCCGCGAGATCACCGCCGGGCTGGGCGGTGGCCCGCAGCTGGACCTGGCTTGCGATCTCGCGCTCGTTCACGAAGCCGACGACGTCCGACGCGATACGGTCCTTGTACACCAGGCGCTTGTACAGCCGCGATGTCTTCCCGGAGCCAAGGATGTCGATCGCCATCAGGAGATGCGTCTGATCCGGATGCCCGTACTCGGGCACGTTCCAGACCTTGTAGAGCCGCGCCTGCGGCACGCGGTCCTGCATCACCTGGCGATGCTCGCCGCTCAACTTCGCGATCCACGCCTGGTGCTTGATGATCGGCGGGCCGGACGGGATGTCGCCGAAATACTTCTCCACGCGCGTCCGGATGTCGTCCGCCGTCACGTCACCGGCGACGACGAGCACCGTGTTCGCCGGACCGTAGTAGGTCCTGAACCACTCCTTCACGTCCTCGAGCGACGCGGCGTTGAGGTCGTCCATCGATCCGATCACGGACCACGAGTACGGATGCCCCCTGGGAAAGGTGTTCTCGGCGATCGTGATCCCCGCCTTCCCGTACGGCTCGTTCTCGCCCTGCCGCTTCTCGTTCTGCACCACGCCGCGCTGCTCGCTGAGTCGCGCCGTGTCGATCACGCCCAGGAGATGTCCCATCCGGTCCGACTCGAGAAACAGGATGCGATCGAGCGCCGAGACGGGCACGTTCTGGAAGTAGTTGGTGCGGTCCTGGTTCGTGGTGCCGTTCAGGTCCGTGGCACCGAGCGGCTCGACCGCCTTGAAGTAGTCGTCGTTGAAGTTCTCGCTCCCGTTGAACATCAGGTGCTCGAACAGGTGCGCGAAGCCCGTCTTGCCCGGCCGCTCGTTCTTCGATCCGACGTGATACCACAGGTTGACTGCCGCGATGGGCGCCTTGTGATCCTCGTGGACGAGCAGCGTGAGCCCGTTCTGGAGAACGAACTTCTTGTAGGCGATCTCGGGGACGGGTGATTGCGCGCGCGCCGGCAGCGACATGACCGTGGCGCAGAGTGCGAGACAGAGGGTGCGATTCACGCGCAGGCTCCGGTAGAGGAAGGGGCAGCCTAGTATTGTGCCCGGCGCGCCCGGTGCGCCAGAGCGCGCGCGGAGGTCGGGGAACGCGTGAAAGACGTCAGTGTCCGCTATCGATGCCCCTGACGCGCTCCACGATCTCCTGTCGCGATCGCACGCGCATCGCTGAGAACACGCGGTCGACGTGGCTGCGCACCGTATGCCAGGACAGGCCGAGCCGCGCGGCGATCTCCGCATCGGACAGCCGACCGGCGAGCATGCGTGCCACTTCCGCCTGGCGGCGCGTGAGCGCGAACGTGCGCTGGATCTCTCCGACCAACGGCAGATCTTCCGACACATCCGTGAGCGTGACGAGCATCGTGTTCGGCGGGATGCCGAAGGTCGTCGCCAGGACACAGGCTTTCACCGTGAAGCGGCCGTGGGCGGCGCACACGTGAGTCTCACCGGTGGGGTTCGGCGTCAGTTCCGCGCCCTGAGTTCTGCGTTCGGTGATCGCGAGTATCGCCTCCTGCAGCGCGCCAGATTCCCCCTCGAGCGCGATCATGCGGCGAAGCGCTGGATTGCGATGGAGCGCGGTACCATCGGGCACGATGAGCGTCATGCCGTCGGTCGATTCGTCGATCGTCGTCAGCAGCGCCCGGCGCGCCAGCTCCGCCTGGTCGATGAGCCCGCAGGCCGCCTCGAACGCGGGATGCAGAAGCCGGAGCGTGCCCAGGACGCGTGCGCCGGGCGTGATGCGTCGCTTGCGATGCCAGCCAACGGTGAGTCGACGCGTCGCCGTGCCTCCGACGCTCACCAAGCCGGCGATGTGCTCCATGCCCGCCGGCTGCATGATGTCCCGATAAAACGGCGTCTCGGCGAATTGTCCTTCCAGCACGCTGTTCAGCAGCGGAGTGGTGTAGACCGGGAGCTGGCCCGTGCGCTCGAGAGTCATCAGCCGGTGCACCAGCGGGTGCGTCGGCTCGGCACTCGCCATCTCCGCGCCAATCGCCTCCATCCGTTCCATGCCGGCCGGTGGAGCGTCGGCCACCTGAAACGCCATCTGGCCGATCGTGTACTCGGAGTACATCGAGTAGTCGGCGCCCAGCAGCTCCTTGAACGCCGTCGAGGAACGGTCGCGCCAATCCTCGATGCTGCTCGCGAACGGCGAGAGAAAGACGGAGAACACCTGCTCCAGCGTCGACATCCTCGCGGCCTCCGTGGGAATGATGCTGACGCGAGCCCAGCAGGACCGCGGGTCGAAATTGGGGCAGAATTGCTGATATCGCCAGCTCGGGCGGCGCGGAGCTTCTCGTGGGGGTCTTCGCTTTCGTCCGACCTCAGCGATGATCCATCACCGTTCCCACTCGCCCGGAGCTCGCCATGCACACCACGGAACAGCTCAGATCACGCTCGCCATTCGTCGCACGGCTGCGCGCCGCGGCACGCGCGGGATCTCGTGCTCGTCGCCCGTTGCTCGTCTCCACGATCGCGCTGCTGTCCGCCTGCGCCGGCGACAGCCCGACGATGCCCTCCTCGTCACTCTCGTCGGCGTCGCTCGCGGCGAATCGGTCAGCGGGCGCGCTCGCCACGCGGGCGATGGGCGGGACATGCACCACGACGCTCGTCGCCGACTTCTCGGTCCCGGGCGTGCTGCGGCTCCAGATCGCCGGTGAGTGCAGGCTCGAGCACCTTGGCCGCACGACGATGACCGCCGTTCAGACGGTCAGCCTCGTCGACGGCAGCGCGCAGAACTTCACCACGTACACGGCCGCCAACGGCGACGAGCTGTACACCCGGTGGGACGGGCAAGTGATCTCACCCCCCGGCCCGGAGGCCGTGTTCGTCGGCACCGAGACCTATGTCGGCGGGACCGGGCGATTCGCCGGCGCCAGCGGATCGAGCTGGCTCGAAGGCACCGCCACCCTGATCGGGCTGACTGGCGAGTACACGACGAAGGGCTCGATCACGTACTGAGCCTAATGCCGGCCCGGTCTGCCGCCGCCCCAGGAGGCGCTCACAGCGAGTAGTACCCGAAGATGATGTCCATCTCGTCCTCGCTGGTGAGGCCGAACGAGATGTTTCGGCTCGTCGTGTTGTTGTACACCACGGTGGACTTGAGCCCCCAACCCGCCTGAAGTACGATCGGCGTGGGATACGACACGATGGTCGGGTGCTCCCAATCGGTGTTCTCGTAGACGAGCTCTCCGTCACGAGGGCCGCCGACGAGCCGGATCTGGAAGCGTTCGCCGCGTGCATGCGTGTGCGAGGTGAGCGCGTAGACGTTCGTCGGCGCGCTGAAGGTGAAGACCTTCTCCACCGTCGTGCGAGTGCGGGCTGGCAGGTTGAGGGAGGTATTGTCCAGGTCGAGCGTCGACAGCGCACGCTGTACCTGACTCTGCGGAACCGTGTACAGGTTGACGTAGGCTTCGCCGCGGACGACGTCCGTGGTGTAGTTGGCGTAGTGCACGTTCAGGTCGATGCCGGCGAGCGCGGGGAGCCGCAGCGCGGTTCCCGGAGGAAAGACGTAATTCGACCGCTGGCTCATGGCGCCGGCGAAGAAGACGTGATAGCCCATGGCGAGCACGTTGCCGAAGATGAGCGACCCATCGGGCGCCCGGATGTCGCGCACCGTGTTCGGCAGCGGCACGATGGCTTTCGGGACGCCCGGTTGGAAGGTGTAGAGGACGAAGTGATGGCTGAAGGACCGCATCGAGGTCTCGATACGGTTGACGTACATCGGCTCGGCGTTGCCGATGACGCGATAGGTGAACAGCTCGCGCTCGAAGTTCGAGGTCACGTCGAACGGCTCGACCTTGAGCTGGATCCCGGACCCAGAGGTGGGCGCCACGAGCGGCGCGAAGGGAATCCCCACCTGACGCGACTGGTTCGCGAGCAGGGACGCGTCCACCACCGTGCCAAGCTTCGGCGCACCCTTCTCGATCCACTGGCGCACGAATTCGAGCTGCCCCGCGCTCACTCCCGCGGTGCCGGTGGGCATGGGGTTGCCGTAGTCGCTCGCGTGATGGCCCGCAGGGAAGACGAGCTTGTGGAAGAGCAGGCTCGAATCCGGCTTGCCCACCATCACCCGTCGTAGCCCGTCGCGCTGCGCGTTCGGATTGGAGACCGCGACGCCCACGAGCTGCTCGTACGCCACGTCCGCGGTGAGCGCGAGCTGTGCCTGCGCCGCCGGCCCGACGTGGCATCCCGCGGTCGCGCAGCTGGGGGTCAGTACCTGCCGCTGCAGCTGCGCGAAGGAGCCGTCGGCGGTACTCGGCCCTGGACCAGCGGGGCTCTCGCCCGGAGCGGCCAACGAATCCGCCGAGCCGCCGCAGGAGGCGAGCAGCGAGGCCATGAAGAGTGCGCCGCCGAGGCGCCTGGGGAGATCGGTCATCGTGATCCACGGGTGAGACGAGCGTCTGCCACAGGCGGGAGTAAGAACACGAGCCTTACCGTGTCGGTAGTGAGACAATCGGGACGCCGATTTCCCCACACTGCCGACGCGGAGCGAGAGCTCGAGCGACAGCCGCTCGGCGGCCGCCCGAGGCTCGACAGCGGTTCGGCGTTCTGCGGTGCGATCGCTGTGGTGCCAGCTACTTGCGCGTCACGCCTGACGACGGCTTGGGCGACGGAGGCACCGGCGCGACCGGCGCCTCCGTTCCGTTCGACCCGAGCTCGCCGAGAATGCCTCCCTTCGTCACCAGCTGGGCCGCGAGCACGGTCTGGATCACGGCGGCGATCTGATTGGTCGCGCCGTTCGCCGCGCCGCCGTTCTCGCTGCCCGAGATCGTGATCAACCGCGCCTGACCCAGCGCGTCGGCGATCGCCGGCGCGATCATCGGGAGCATCTCGATCTGCCGATACCGGAAGTAGCTCTCGCCTCCGGCCGCGATGGCCTTGTTCACCTTCTCGATCGCCTCGGCCTGCGCCGAGGCGACGGTGCGGATGCGGATCGCGTCGGCTTCCGCGGCGGCCGTCGCCTCGATCGTCACGCGTTCGGCGTCGGCGCGCGCCTGCGCGATCTGCGTCGCGTCGAGCTCGGCGACGCGCTGCACCGCCATCGCCTCCTGGCGCTTCGCTTCCGCCTGCGCGATCAACGCGGCGTTCGACGCGCGCGTCTGCTCGAGCTCACGTTGCTTGTCGGAGATGTTTCGCTCCGCCTCGAGCTGTGCCTCCTTGGAGCGCCGCGCCTGCTGGGCCGAGACGATGTCCGCCGTCGCCTGTGCCTCGGCGGCCGACATGCGGCGCCGCGCGTCGGCGACCTCGCTCTGCACCACCTTGATGTTGAGCGAGTTGAAGATGAGGCCGAGATCCGTGAGCTCGCGCGAGCACGCCTTGCGGATGATCACCGCGAGCGGATCGTCGTCGTCCTCGAGCGGGTCCGAGCCGTCGGCGGCGATGAGCGCCTTCGGCGTCGGCGGCGCGACCGCGGTCACGGCGCTCATGCCGGCCGGCAGTGCGCGCGACGGACCCTTGGCGGAGAAGAGCTGGTCGTGCGTGAGCAGGTTGATCGCGCGCCGGCCCGAGCTCGAGAGCAGATCGGTGATCGTGTTCATCTGATCCGCTTCCGGCTTGGCGAAGAAGCGGTTCGCCGCCGTCTTGATGAGTTGGTCGGTGTCGCCGACCGAGACGATCGCGCTCGCGAGTACGCGCACCTTGATCGGCTGCGGCGTGCCGTTCTCGTCGAGATCGGCCGTCTGATCGGTGATGTCGAGATCGACGTTGATCACCTTGCTGGAGATCGTCGTGCCCGTGGTGAGCAGCGGGATCTCCTTGGACTTGCCCGGGCCGCGGTAGATGACCGTGCCGCCGGCGAGCCAGCTCACGAGCCGGATGGTACCCGCCTCGACGTTGCGCAGGAACGAGGCGACGATGACGGGAAGTACGACCAGTACGCCGATCACGATCGCGGCGATGAGGGCTAGAGTAGGCATGGGAGTGAAAGAGGAGGAGAGCCGTTCGGTCAGGAGTCGAGCAACCGGACGGTGCAACGGTTGCGCGCGGCGTCGATGCTCGAGACACGTACGACGTCACCCGTACGGACGCGCACGCCGCGCGCGCGGTCGCCGGGATTGAGCGTCGCCAGAAGCTGCACGACCTGGCCATCCACGTCCAACGCGACCAGCCCCTGGCCATTCGCGTCGAAGTCCATCACGGTGCGGGCGTCGTCCTCGATCGCGCTCTCGAGCGTGAGGGCGGGCGACGACTCGAACCGGAACAACATCCGCCACAGCGGACCTACGAGCAGACCTTCGAACGCGGCGGCGGCGAGGATCGCGGCGCCCGCGCGCCAGGGCTCGCCCAGCGGGCCGGCGATCAGTCCGCCCGCGCCGAACCCGACGAGGAGCGCGAACAACACGCGGGGCGAGAGCAGCGACCAGATCATGCTCGGCGCGTGGTCGGCCCCGTCGTGCGAATGCGCGTGGCCGGAAGCGTGTCCGTTGTGGCCGGCCTGTCCCGCGTGCGCAGCGCCGGCATGTCCGCCGTGCCCTGCATGCCCCGCGTGCCCAGCCTCGCCCGCGTGGCCACCATGCCCGGCGTGCCCCAGATGTGCCAGGCCGCCAACTGCCATCGCGGCCAGCCCAGTACCGCCGAGCGCGAGGCAGAAACCATAAAGGTCCATACCAAATACTACGCGTCGGACCGTCGGATGGTGACTGAGCGGAGCGGCGCCTTAGGCCAGAAGCTGCCCGGCCGCCTGCTGTGCGCGCCCTGGCGCCCACCGTCGTCCGCGAGCATGTCACGCGCTGGATCAGGGAGCGCGGCGTGGCGCGCTAGAGCCGGCCGCTCTGGTGACGCCGGCGTCGAACCGAATGCGAGAAGGGCACACCGGACTCGTCCAGTGTGCCCTTCTCGATCGATGAACCGCTAGCCGTGGATCACACCGGGAACAGCATCTCCCGGTACTTCGGCAGCGGCCAGCATTCGTCGGAGATCGTCAGCTCCAGCTGGTCGGCGACCTCGCGCGCGGCCAGCATCGACTCTGCGCCCGTGCTCGTGAGGAACCTGGCCTGCTTGGCCAGATCGTCGTGCAGCCCTTCCGCCTTCTCGATCGCCGCCACGAGCTCGACGCGGCGCGCGCGCAGCGTCTCGATCAACGCGCCCACCTCGTTCGCTGCCTCCACCTGCGGAATCGACTTGATCCCCGCCGAGACGGCGTGCGCCGCCGAGGCGGCGAGCTCGCCGGAGTAGCTGAAGGCCGCCGGTAGTACGATCGTGTCCAGCATCTCCTTGAGCGTGTGCATCTCGATCAGGATGTCCTTGACGTACCGCTCCATGCGCACGTGATAGCGCGACTCGAGCTCGGCCTTGCTCAGGATGTTGAGCTTGTTGAGCAGCGTGCGGCTGCTGCGGCTGATCAGCTGCTCGAGCGCCTCGGGCGTCCGGCGCAGGTTGGGCAGACCGCGCTTCGCGGCTTCCTTCACCCACTCCTCGGAGTAGTTGTTGCCCTCGAACCGGACCGATCCGGTCTCCTTGAACGCCTGGCGCACGACGGCGAGCACGACGTCGTCCACCGACTTGCCCTTCTTCATCGTCCCGCGGATCTGCTCCGTGATCTCACCGAGCGCCTCGGCGACGGCGGCGTTGAGCAGCACGATCGGGAAGGCGATGGATGCCGACGAGCCGACGGCGCGGAACTCGAACTTGTTGCCCGTGAAGGCGAACGGCGACGTGCGGTTGCGGTCCGTGTTGTCCTTCTCCACTTCGGGCAGCTTGGCGACACCGAGCTTGATCATCGCCTGCGCGGCGTTGGCCGAGGTCTTCCCCGCGGCGATCGACTCGATCATCGCCGTGAGGCTGCCCCCCATGAACACGGAGATGATCGCCGGCGGCGCCTCGTTGGCGCCGAGCCGGTGCTCGTTGCCGCTCGAGGCAATGCCGGCGCGCAGCAGGCCGGAGTGGCGGTGCACACCCTTGAGCACCGCGGCGAGGAAAACGAGGAAGCGGATGTTCTGGTGCGGAGTCTTGCCGGGCTTGAGCAGGTTGAAGCCGTCGAGCTCCGGATTGTCCGCGGCGATCGAGAGCGACCAGTTGCAATGCTTGCCGGAGCCGTTGATGCCGGCGAACGGCTTCTCGTTGAGCACTGCCTGCAACCCGTGACGTAGCGCGACGCGCCGCAGCACGGCCATCGCCATCTGGTTGTGATCGACGGCGATGTCGGTCTCCTCGAACATCGGCGCCATCTCGAACTGCGAGGGCGCGACTTCATTGTGCCGCGTGACGATGGGCACGCCCAGCTTGTACAGCTCGTGCTCCGCCTCGGCGATGCACGCCTGGATGCGCTCCGGGATCCCGCCGAAGTAATGGTCCTCGAGCTGCTGCCCGCGCGGTGGCGGTGCGCCGACGAGCGTGCGGCCCGCCATCACGAGGTCGGGACGCAGCGCGAAGTGGCCACGGTCGATGAGGAAGTACTCCTGCTCGGCGCCGAGCGTGGTGAACACGCGCTGCACGCCCTTGTCGCCGAGCAGCTCGAGCAGCTCGATGGCGCGGTTGGAGAGCACGTCGGAGCTGCGGAGCAGCGGCGTCATCTCGTCGAGCGCTTCGCCGTTGTAGCCGATGAACACCGACGGGATGCACAGCGTCTTGGATCCGCCCGCCTCGACGATGAACACCGGGCTCGCCGGGTTCCACGCCGTATAGCCGCGCGCTTCCCACGTCGCGCGCAGTCCACCGGACGGGAAGCTCGACGCATCGGGCTCGCTCTGGATGAGCTGCGATCCGGTGAACTGCTCGAGCGCCTGCCGATCGTCGTCGAAGTTGAGGAAGGCGTCGTGCTTCTCGGCGGTGAGCCCGGTCTGCGGCTGGAACCAGTGCGTGAAGTGCGTCACCCCGCGGCCGATTGCCCACTCCTTGATGACCTGCGCCACGGTCGGCGCGATCTCGAGGTCCAGCTTCTTTCCATGACGAATCGCGGCGACCAACTTCGCGTACACGTCCTTCGGCAGCTTGTCGCGCATTTGTCGCGCGCCAAAAGTATTGATGCCGAAATAGGACGAGGTCGGCAGATGCGAATGGTTGTCGCCGTTGTTGCTGGCCGACGACACGCGTGGTACGCGCGACGTCAGGTCACGCAGCGATGACTTACGCGAGGGCTGAGCGGGGGCTGTCATGGGCGAAGGCTGGGGAAGGGACGACGTAAATGCAGAAGCAGCACGAAGTGTGGAGCAATTTAGTCATAATTGGTCCAACAAAGCAAGAAAAGCCCGAGCAGAAGTGCAAATAGTGCAGAACAGCTCATTCAATTCTGCCTAAAGTACGCAATCTGGGCACCCATCGAGCGGTCAGGCAAACTACCAGCAGCGCCGCGGACCCACCGAGCACGACCGCCGGCACCGCTCCCAGGAGCCGCGCCGCGACCCCGGATTCGAACGCGCCGAGCTCGTTCGACGAGCCGATGAAGATGGAGTTCACCGCCGCAACCCGCCCGAGCATCTCCGGCGGCGTCAGCATCTGGATGAGCGTGGACCGGATGACGACGCTCACATTATCGGCCATTCCGCTCAGCGCAAGCAGCGAGAGCGACAGCCAATAGTTCCGCGATAGGCCGAAGCCCAGGATAGCCAGCGCGAACACCCCGACGGCGACGAGCATGGTGCGTCCGGCGCGCTCGAATGGGCGCCGGTGCGCCAGGAAGATCCCCATCGTCACCGCACCGGCGGCCGGCGCGGCGCGCAGGAACCCGAGCCCCTGCGGTCCCACTTTGAGGATCTCCGCGGCGAACACCGGAAGCAACGCCTCGGCGCCGCCGAGGAAGACGGAGAACAGATCCAGCGAGAGCGCACCGAGGATGGCCGGTTCGCGCCAGACGAACCGGAGCCCCGACACGAGCTCCGAGGACATCGAGCCGTCCGCGTCGCCGGAGCGGGCGCGCGGCTCGTACCGCACCCGGAGGAAGCCGCCCAGGGCGATGAGCATGAGCCCGGCGGCTACGCCGTACGCTGCCATGGGTCCGGCGAAGCCGTACAGCAGGCCGCCGAACGCCGGCCCGATCACGGACGCCGTTTGCCAGGTGCTGCTTCGCCAGGCGATGGCGTTCTGGTACATCGAACGCGGGATGATCTCCGCGCTCATCGCCTGACGCGCCGGCTGGAGCACGCTGCGCGCGATGCCGCTGGCGAAGATCGTGGCGTACATCGGCAGCACGCCGGTGCGCGCCAACAGGCCCGGCGTCGCGCTCAGAACGAGCAGCGTCACCGAGCAGAGCGCCAGGACGAGGAGCGCGATCGCGCTGATCGTGCGCCGGTTCCGCCGGTCGGCGAGATAGCCGGCCGGCAGGGCCACGGCGATGAACGGCAGCGCCTCGGCGAGCCCGATGAGGCCCAGCGAGAGGGGATCGTGCGTGATGCGGTAGACCTGCCATCCGACCACCACCGCCTGAAGCTGGGAGCTGACGACCATCGCGAAGAGGCTCACGATGAACCAGCGAAAATCCCGGTGTCTGAGCGCGGAGTACGAGTCGTGGGGCACGCCGCACATTATCGAGGCGTTGAGGCTCCGGGTAGCGACCGCCGCCGATCCGTTCCATGCCGGCGCCATCTGCCGGACCCGAACCGGCGGCACTACATTCTGGCGCACATGAATCCGACACCGTCACCGACGCCGTATTTACAACGAGACAGCGTTGCCCCAGCAGTTGCGGGCGGCATGGGGGCGCACCCGGACGACGCGGTGTTGCTACGCCGCATGGCGGCGGGGGACGAGCAGGCGCTCGGGATTCTGTACGACAGATGGAACGCGCTCGTGCACGGCGTCGTCGCGCGCATGCTGCGTGAGGCAAATGACGTGGAAGACGTCGTGGAAGAGGTGTTCTGGCAGGCATGGCGGCAGGCATCGCGTTTCGACCCCACCCGGGGCGCGATGCAGACGTGGCTCCTCACCATCGCGCGAAGTCGCGCCATGGACCGAGCGCGATCACTTCGACGGCGGAGGGAAGACCCGCTCGTGGGAGATGACGGGCAGGTCGTGACGGAACAGACGGCAGAGGGAAATCCAGGGCTCGACGCCGAGGCGTCCGAGCGGCGGAGGATCGTGGTCGCCGCGCTGGCGGACCTTCCGAACGAACAAAGGGAGGCGTTGGAGTTGGGCTACTTCGGCGGGTTGAGTCAGTCGGAGATCGCCGCGCGAACGGGGCAACCGCTCGGCACGGTGAAGACGAGGATGCGTTTGGCGCTGCAGAAGCTGCGAAGCCAGCTGCAGATTCTTAGTGAGGAGGCGCAATGAGCGAGGACATGACACACGAGGCAGTTCGCGAGGCGCTCGAGGCGCTCGCGCTCGATGCGCTCGACGCATCGGAGCGCGATGGCGTCATGGCGCACGTCGCGGACTGTGTAACGTGTCAGGCCGAGCTGGCCGCGCTGGAGACGACGGTGGGCGAGCTCGCCTTCGCGGCGCGGCCGCTCGCCATGGCGCCAGGGCAACGCGATCGCGTCCGTTTTCGTCTGGTGGCGCGGGCGGCGGCGGATCGCGACGCGGCGAGCGCGCCGCCGTTGCATGTCGAGCCGAGGCGCGAGGAGCGGGAGCCCGCCTCGCGCGCCGCCAACGTGACGCCGATCGGTGCCGCTCCAACGGTGCGCCGCCGGATGAGCGGAAGCGTGTGGCTCGCCATGGCGGCGAGCGTGATCGCGGTGCTGGGCATTGGTGCCTTCCTCAACGCGCGCGCTGAGCGCGATTCGCTGCGCGAGGCAGTGCAGCTGGCGGCGACGGAGCGCGGCGCGCGCGCCGCGGCGATGGATTCGCTTCGTGCCTCGCTGGGGGACAAGGACCGCACGATCGCCAACCTGACCGGCGAGAACGTGGCGATGATGACGCTCACGTCGACGATGCCCGAGGCGCCCACCGGCCGCATGTTCTGGGACCAGGCGCACGACGCGTGGACCTTCGTGGGACACCGGCTGCCGGCTCCAAAGCCGGGCCGCACGTATCAGCTCTGGCTCGTGACGCCGACCGCAAAGATCAGCGCGGGCACCTTCGCGCCGAGTGCGAACGGCGAGGTGATGATGCGGGCGACGTACGCGCTGGCGAAGGATTCGCTGGCCGCGGTGGCGGTGACGGACGAGCCGGGCGCGGGCAGTGCGCAGCCCACGACGACGCCATTCCTGGTCGCGTCGAAGTAGTACCCCCGGAAGTACGCGCGTTCGAGAATACGCGGGCAGCTCACGCCGTGGCGGGCTTCTCCACCGGCGCCGTGTGTTCCACGGCCTTGGTGTGTTCCGCCGGCGCGGGCGCTTCGTGCAGCACCGCCGCGGGCGCGCGCCGCCGCGCGAGCACGAGCGACGCCTCGAGCGTCGCCATGCAGAAGCCCGACCAGGCGAGACCGACGACGATCCCCCCGAGCACATCCGATGGATAGTGCACGCCGAGGTAGAGCCGCGTGAAGCAGATGAGCGCGATCATCAGGACGGCGGCGGACAACGTGATCGCGCGCGACCAACGGTGCTTCTGCAATCTCGCCAGGAGATACGCGACGGTGCCGTACACCACCGTCGCGCTCATCGCGTGACCGGAGGGGAACGAGGAGCTGGCGGCGTGCGTCTGCCACACGAACACGTCGGGGCGATCGCGGTTGAAGAACAGCTTGAGCACGTTGTTGAGCAGGATGCTTCCCGCCGTCGACGCGAGCAGCAGACGCGCGGAGTGCTTGTGCTCCGTGTGCCAGAGGAACGCCGCCGTGACGCCCACGATCATGAGCACCACCGCGCCCGTGCCGAGCGGGGTGACCTCGGTCATGAACGTGGTGAGGAAGGGCGTCTGGCGGGCACCGATCCACCGAAGGACCGCCGTGTCGAACTGCTGCGTGGTGCCTGCCTTCACGACTTCGCCGAGCTTGGCGAAGGCGAGTGTTCCGGCCACGGCGATGATCGCGCCGATGAGGAGGAAGATCCCCAGCGTCGTATAGAAGTTCTCCGCGCGCGCTCCCAGCTTGCGGAGCCCGCGGTAGAACAGGCCCCAGAAGATCGACAGGTTCCGGCGCGGACCGCCTCGGCGGTCGATGGAAGCGGGCCCGGTATCGCGCTCGCTGGAAGGGCGTGGCTGTGTCATCGCGTGCACAAGGTATCAAGACGCGGGCCGGAACGACCGAGGGCTGGCGCGGAACGGCGGCGTGGGAGAGAGTTGTCGATCGCGCGGACCGGGCACTCCCATCGCGCTCATCTCCCGATTCGACCCCACCTTCGCTCCATGTCCCTCTCCGTTCGGTTCATTCGCGGCGCGGTGTGCGCCGCAGTGTCGGCGACGCTCGGCGTGGTCGCGACAGCGATGGCGACGTCGGCCGCCGCTCAGCCGCAGACCGGCGCGCCCGTGGCCACCACACCGCCGGTGCCGAAGACCGGCCTTCGGCTGCCCGACATCCAACTCCACGACCCATGGATGGTCGCCGACCAGAGGACGCGGACCTACTACCTGTATTCCTCGGCGTCGGCGCGGAACACAGGCCAGGGGCGTACCGGGACGCTCTACTACAAGAGCAAGGACCTGGCGACGTGGGAGGGACCATTCATCGCCTTCGTGGCTCCGGCGGAAAGCTGGGCCGATCCGGCGGTGAACGCGTGGGCGCCGGAGGTGCACGCGTACAAGGGGCGCTACTATCTGTTCACCACCCTGCACAACCCGAAGAAGCTGCTCCCGACCACCGACTCGTCGCGGCCGAACTCGATGCGCGCGACGATCATCGCGGTGAGCGACTCACCGGAGGGGCCGTTCACGTTGACGAAGAAGGACGCGCCAGTCACGCCGGCCAACTTCATGACGCTCGACGGCACGTTCTACGTCGACAGGAAGGGGACGCCGTGGATGGTGTACGCGCACGAGTGGATCCAGAAGGTGGACGGCACGATGGAGGCGATCCCGCTGAACGCGGATCTCTCCGACGCCGCGGGAACGCCGATTCACCTCTTCAAGGCGTCGGATGCGCCCTGGATCAACACGCAGATGGTGCCGAGCACGAGCGAGAACCATTACGTGACGGATGGCCCCGAGCTCTTCAGAACGAAGAACGGAACGTTGCTGATGCTCTGGGCGAGCTACATGAAGAACGAGCTGGGGCGGAACGGCTACGTGCAGACGCTGGCGAAATCGACATCGGGAGAGATCCAGGGTCCGTGGACTCAATTCTCACCGCTGATCGGGAACGACAGCGGGCACGGGATGCTGTTCCACGCGTTCGATGGGAAGTTGATGCTGGTGCTGCATCAGCCCTTCCAGAACGCGCGCGGGAAGATCTACGAGATGGAGGATGCGGCGTACAGTCTGCGCGTGGTGAAGTACCGCGAGGATCTCAGCGGGCCACCGCTCGCGCCGCTGCCGGGGCAGGCGCCGCGCGAGGAGTGAGATGGCACCCCTTGGCTTGAAGGGATGGGTTCCGGGCGGTTAGCTTGTGGGACGGCGCCGTGGCCAAGTGGTAAGGCGGCAGACTGCAAATCTGCTATTCGTCGGTTCGATTCCGACCGGCGCCTCT
>JBDSDB010000062.1:0-6488 GCA_039920785.1 Gemmatimonadaceae bacterium | reverse complement strand
CCATCGTGGCAAAGGTGCTGAGCGCACAGCCGGAGCGGCCGACACTCGTGCGGAAGACGATCCCGCACAACGTGGAGGCGGCGGTGTTGACCGCGCTGGCGAAGCTGCCAGCCGATCGCTTCGCGACCGCCGCGGAGTTCGGCGCCGCGCTCGACAACGCTGGATACGACGCTGCGGTCAGCACCGTCAGTCACGGCGCACCCGCATCGCGGACGGACCGACGACTGCTCGCCATCACCAGCCTCGTCGCGCTCCTCGCGATCGGCGTGGGCGCGTGGGGCTGGCTACGACCGGTGCGCAGTGCCAGCGTGCTGCGGTATACGATCTCACTTCCGGCCCTCCTCACCGGCGTCGCCGCCGAGGATCCGGTGCCACTTCCATCTGCGGACGGATCGGTGATCGTCTTTGCCGGCCCGCGGCAAGGCCGCAACGCCGGCTCGCGACTCTGGCTGAAGCGCCGCGAGAGTCGGGCGGCCACGCCGATCGTTGGGACGGATGACGCAGAGTCGTTCACGCTGTCGCCCGACGGCGCGTGGATCGCGTACGTCCTCGGCACCAGGCTCGTGCGCGTGCCCGTGACGGGCGGCGCGCCGGTGACGATCGTACCGGCAGGTGCCACCGGCGCCTTCGGTCTGGCGTGGCTCGACGACGGGACCATCGTATACACGCGCACGACGCACGGTCTCTCGATCGCGAAGGTACCGGCAAGCGGCGGTACGGCGACGGGCCTGTGGGAGAGCGACTCCGGACGGTCCGCCGTGCTCGCGCCGATCGGCGGATCCCATGCGCTGCTGTTCTATCGATGCGAAAGCGCCCTCTTTGCATGCGACGTGTGGGCCGGTGATCTCGAGAGCGGAAAGCACAACACCGTCCTTCCTGGCGTCACGTGGGCGCGCTACGCGGAAACGGGGCATCTCGTATACGCGCAGGAAGGTCGACTCATGGCGATCGCGTTCGATGCCGGCACATTCAAGGTCAGCGGCCAGCCCGTTGCGCTCGCCGACAGCATCACGCGCGGAGATCTACCCTTCGAGCTGACGAGGTCGGGCACGCTCGTCACGCGCGAACAGGGTGGCGTGGGTGGCGACGCCTTCGACATGGTGTGGGTCGATCGGTCCGGCCGCGCAACGCCCGTCGATACGACGTGGAAGTTCGACGTCACCCGGTACAGCGCCGATCACGGGTGGGCACTGTCGCCCGATGGGTCGCGACTGGCGATCGGTCTCTCCACGCAGGCGGGCGATGACATCTGGGTGAAGCAGCTCCCGCACGGGCCGCTGTCCAGGATCTCGTTCAACGCCGCGCCGGAGATGCGTCCGCGGTGGACCCGCGATGGCCGCTTCGTCACCTTCCTCTCCGGCCGCGCGGGTCAGGGGGTGTTCGCGCATCGCGCCGACGGTCTGGGAACTGACTCGCTGCTCACAGGCGGGTTGATCGACGAAGGCGTTCTCTCGCCCGATGGCGCATGGCTGGTGCTCCGCTCGGGCTCCAATGGATCCGTGGCTGGCGGCCGCGACATCTCGGCCGTGCGCACTGGCCCGGACACGACGCGCATGCCGCTCATCGTGACGCCGTTCGACGAGGAGGCGATCGCGCTGTCACCTGACGGCCGGTGGATCGCCTATCAGTCCGACGAGACCGGACGCACCGAGATCTTCGTTCGGTCGTTCCCGGATGCGAGCACGTTCAAGCATCAGGTATCGAGCGGCGGTGGCGCGGCGCCGCTCTGGTCTCGTGACGGTCGCGAGCTGTTCTTCGTGAGCGCGGCCACCGATATGATGTCGGCTCGCGTGACGGCGGGATCGCCCGTCTCCATCGCCGCCCCAGTGCCGCTCTTTCACATCGCTGAGGATCTTCTGCGTGTGGAGTACGCCTTCTACACGCCCTGGGACGTCGCCGCGGACGGTCGCTTCATCATGGCGCGGGCACGTCGCACCGAAGCGGGAAGCGCGAAGACGATGATCGTGGCCGAGAACTGGCTGACGGAGCTGAAGGCGCGGGTGAAGCGGTGAACGACGTACGGAGCCTCGCCGCGACGTTGATGTTCCGGAATGTTCCTTCCCTCACGCCAGTCCGAATGGCACGTCGGCCGGCGCCACGATCAGTGCGCAGCGGGCACCGCCGTCGCGGCGATACTGTTCAACTCCTCCAGAAGCTCCGCGGCTAGCGGCAACGCTCCAGCTGCCAGATTCTCGCGAAGGTGGCCGAGCGACGACGTGCCAGGGATGAGCAGCACGTTCGGCGAGCGATGCAGCAACCACGCGAGCGCCACCTGCATCGGCGTCGCACCAAGCCGGTCGGCGACCGACAGGAGAATGGATGACTGAAGAGGGGAGAATCCGCCGAGCGGGAAGAAGGGCACGAAGGCTATGCCGTTCCGGGCGAGGTCGTCGATCAGCGCATCGTCGTGGCGGTGCGCGAGGTTGTAGTTGTTCTGCACGCCGACGATCTCCGTGATGCTCCTCGCCTCGGCCACCTGCGTGGCCGTGGCGTTGCTGATGCCGATGTGCTTGATCAGCCCTTCGCGCTTCAGGTCGGCGAGCACGGAGAGGTCCGCGGCGATCGAGCCCTCTTCGGTTCCGTGGCCGGATCCCATCACGCGATAGTTGACGACGTCGAGCGCGTCGAGGCCGAGGTTGCGCAGGTTGTCGTGCGTGGCGCTGACCAGCTCCGCTGGCGACGTCGCTCGCACCCAGCTCTTATCGGCCGGACGGCGCGCGCCGAGCTTGGTCACGATCACCAGGTCGGCCGGGTACGGGTGCAGTGCCTGTCTGATCAGCCGATTCGTGACGTGCGGACCGTAGTAGTCGGACGTGTCGATGTGGTTCACGCCGGCCGCGACGGCCTCGCGAAGCACGGCGACCGCGGCCTCGGGATCCTTCGGCGGGCCGAACACGCCCGGGCCGGCCAGCTGCATGGCGCCGTAGCCGATCCGGTTGACCGTGCGCTCCGTGCCGGCGAAGGTGAAGGTCCCGCCCAGCGCGATCTGGCTCATGCAATACTCCTGTTCAGTCGGTGTCATGGACGTAAGCATCGCCCACTTAGTGACAGAACTCAAGAACTGCAACTCGCAACGTCATGACGCGGGCTTGCATTTGCCGAACGCCGAGGCGGCACAACTCCACCTCACCCTCGGCGCGCCGCCTCGATCGTCGCGATGTCGAACTTTCCCATGTCCATCATTGAATCGAACGCGCGCTTGGCGGCAGCGGCATCAGGATCGGTGATCGCCTGCGTGAGGGCGATCGGCGTGATCCGCCAGGACAGTCCCCACTTGTCCCTGACCCATCCGCACGCGCTCTCCTGGCCGGCGTTGCTGACGATCGCGTTCAGTAGCGATCCGTCTCGGACTGGGCAGCGGTCGCGATCTGAAATGAGAACGCCTCGTCGTGCGTGAACGCCGGTCTGCCGTTAAGGCCGCGGCACCGAACGCCGAGCGCCGTGAACTCCACGGTCATCACGTCCCCCTTCTTCCCCGACGGAAAGTCTCCCGGCGCGAGGTGCACCGCGTCCACCGACGAGTCGGGAAACGTGCTGGCGTAGAACCGCGCCGCGTCCTCGGCGTCGCGATCGTTGATGCCACACACGAGCACGCCGTACAGCGCCCACCCCGCAATCACAAGAGTATGATCGTGCCGGATAGCCCCGGTGCCGGCCGCTTCTCGACTGAGCCACTGGCGCACCACCGCGATTGCTATGCGGCGCACATTGCTTCCCGCTCTGCTGCGCGCTGCCGGGCTACGCAGCAAGATCGGCCAACTGTCGCCGGACGGCTGATGCGCGTCGCCTAGCTAACCGGCTCGGCGGAGCGCAGCTTCCGGGTGCCAGTTCCGGTTGCTTCGATTGTCTCGCTTGCGACCGCATCACACCGCACACTTGGAGGATCAGATGCGAAAGTTGCTGCTCGTCGCCGCCTGTTTGACGGCATGCACCAAGGCCGAAGCACCGAAAGCAGACACGACGACCGCGATGGCCGCGCCGGCCGCTGCGCCGGCACCCGCCAAGCTCATCGCTGCCGATGTCGCGGGCACGTGGAATGGCGAGAGCAAGCTCGAAGGAAAAGATAGCGTCGTTTCGAAGTGGACCGTCGTGAGCGTGACCGACTCCACGGGCACGCTTACCAACGTCGGGTCGAAGACGAAAGTCCCGTATAGCATCAAGTTCGACGCCGACAGCATGATCTCGACATCGCAGCCATATGTCGATGAGCAGACCAAGGGTCCCAAGCAGGTCTTCCACGCGGTCGGTTGGTTGAAGGACGGTAAGCTGTCCGGTCACTCCACCGCGACGATGGCATCGAAGCCGGATTCTGTATTGGGCCGCATCACCTGGACGGCTTCCAAGGCACCGTAGCGAATGTTTCCGCGAGCGCATCGCAGGATGCGCTCGCGGAAACAGTCCCCCGCCCCATCGAGCGTAGTGCGACGCGATGACCCAGCGGCCGTCGCCGATCCGTGGGCTCGGGCGCCTTCCCCGTCGCGACGTCGCTGCGGAAGAGCGAGATGGGTGTGGCGGTGAACGATGCGGCTGCACTGCGTGCCCCTCGCGACGACCGCCGCTGTGGAGCTCACGCGCCAGGACACCCGTGGCGGTCCGGCGCGTGATACCGTCTATTCAAGTTGCATCAGCGCGTCCTCCTCACTGCCCGAGGCACTGCGCCACGTCACGCATCGCTGTACCTCTCGTCTCTCTCGCGCTTCTCCTGGGATGCGCCGATGCTCGTGCGCGCGAACCAGCCAGCGAAAGCGGAGCGCCGGTACACGGAGGAACGCTCCAGATTGTCGCACTGAGCGACCTCGATCACTACGCGACGTCGAGCGCGTACCTCGCCATGGCGAACTGGATGCACCAGCTCACCTCGCGCCAGGTGCTCGGTTATCCGCCCTCGCCCGACAACGCGATCAAGCTCCGCCCGGTCGGCGATCTGGCGCGCGAGGCGCCGTCGCGCGAGAACGGCGGCATCAGCGAGGATGGCACCTTCTACACCATCCATCTGCGCCGCGGCGTTCGGTGGGACACGCACCCGCCGAGAGAGCTCGTGGCCGGCGACGTCGTGCGTGGCTTCGAGATGCTCTGCAATCCCGTCCTGCCGGCCGGGACGCTCACGTACTTCCTCGGCTCGATCGCCGGCATGCAGGCCTTCTGCGACGACTTCGCGAAGGTGCCGGGGACGACGGCGGCGATTCGCGACTTCGTGAACGCCAGGAGGATCGACGGCGTGCGCGCGCTGGACGATTCGACAGTCCGCTTCCAGCTCCTCTCGCCGCGGCCTGACTTTCTCAATCTGCTGGCGCTGCCCCACAGCTCTGCCATCCCCGCGGAACATCTCGACTACCTCACCGACGGCCCCGAGTTCCGTCAGCACCTCCTCTCGGCGGGGCCGTATCGCATCGCGCGATACCTGCCGGGCCGCGCGCTGGAGTACGAGCGCAATCCCGCCTGGAACGCCGACTCGGACCCAATCCGGCCGGCGTACGTGGATCGCATCCGCGTGCGGATGGGGATCGATGCACAGCTGCAGCAGCTGCAGATCGAGGCGGGCACCGCGGACCTCGGTGCGGAGACGGTGCGCGGCTCGGACGTGGGGCCGCTGCTGGCGAGCGGAAACCCAACGATCTGGCTTTCGCCAACCGGCGACGTGTGGGGGAACATGACGTATCTCGTGTTCAATCGCGTCGGGCCGCGCGCAGCGCGAACAGTGGGCGTGCGCGACGTGCGCCGCGCGATCGCGCTGGCGATCGACAAGGCGGCGATCGTGCAGGTGAATGCGGGGAGTCGCGTGGCGCGGCCACCCCGTCAGCCCATCGGGAGCTCGGTCGCGGGATTCACAGCTGGCGCCGATGCGTACGTCACGCCGAATGATCGGGGCGACGCCAACGCCGCGCGCGCGTTGCTGGCGCAGGCGCGGTACGACGGCACGCAGCCGCTGCGACTCGCCTACCCGATCGACGGCTCGATGCCGATGATAGCCCAGCTGATCCAGGCGAGCCTCGCACGCGCCGGTCTCGCGGTCACGCTCCAGCCGGTGATGAACGGGGAGTACTACGGAAGGCTCCTGCCGGACATCCTCAACGCGCGCCGCGGCGAATGGGACCTGGCGATGGCCGGCTGGTATCCGGACTGGTTCGGCGAGACGAATGGCCGCTCCGTTTTCTCGGCGCTCTTCGACGGGCGCAGCATCGGCGTCAACTCGGCGAACTACGGTGGGTTTCAGAGCGCGGCGGTGGACTCGGCAATGGATCGCGCTTCGGAGGCGCCGACGACCGAACTCGCCCGCGCGGCCTGGAGTAAGGTCGCGCGGCTGCTCTCGGACGAGGTGGCCGACGTCCCCCTCATCGAGCTCAAGACGCCCTTCTCCAAGTCGCGCCGCGTCCGCGGCTGCACCTGGCTTCCGTCCGGGATCAACTGCGACCTCAACAACCTCTGGCTGTCCGACGCCGCGCCGCAGCGGACTGCGACGAGATGAGCGCGTCCGCGATGAGTGCGAC
>JBDSDB010000061.1:0-68777 GCA_039920785.1 Gemmatimonadaceae bacterium | reverse complement strand
TTCCGCGCCCGAGGAAAGGGTTCGCGCTCCCGACGGCGATCCTCGTGATCTCTCTCGTGACGATCGGCCTGGTGGCCAGCTTCAGCGCCACGGGCAGCGAGATCTCCAACGTCGCGTCCCAGCGCGCGCAGGCGCGCGCCTACTCCTACGCGCAGTACGGCCTGGAGACTTTCATGGCCCGCCGCGCCGAGACGAATCCGACGCAGTTCTGCCCGCACTGCCTGGCGGTGAACGGCACGGGCAGCGGCGCGGCGCGCACGCTGGCTGCCACCCTGCCCGCCATGCAAGAGACGCTCGCCGTGGTGATCCCGATGAGCCCCACCAATGCGGCGACCGTGGGAATGGCGATCGTCAAGTCGACGCCGGTGATGCTCGATCTCGTCGCCGGCACAGGGACCTACCTCATCACCTCGACGGGGTACGACTCGGCGAGCACCGTGTACAGCAACGGGAAGAAGAGAGTGGGAACGCGCACCGTCGGTGTCTTCGCGACCTACTCGCGGTCGACGATGAACGTCCTGGCGGGGTGGACCAGCCTCTCCGGCATCGACATCCAGGGTAACGCCGCCACGATCAGCGGCATCGACGCCTGCGGCAGCGGCAACAACGTGGCCGGCCTGTCCGTGCCGCTCAAGGAAGGGACGACGACCGCCGACATGACGAAGAACCAGAACTGGGATCCGGTCGGCAACCCGGCCTACGATACGACGAAGACCTTCTCGCAGGAATCGGCGGCGGTGAAGATCGATTGGGCTTCCATCCAGAACGGAACGGCCATGCCGGCCGACATCGTGATCGGCAGCGGCACCTTCCCAAGCGACGCGGCGTTCGCCGCGGCGCCCGACTGGTTTCCGGTCATCCACATCACGAACGGCACGTCGGGTAGCGATTATCGCCTGCCCAACGCGGGCCGCGGTACCCTCATCGTGGACGGCGACCTGACGATCGATGGCTCCAACCAGTGGAACGGGATCATCCTCGTCGGCGGCAAGATCACCTCGAACGGAAACAACGTGTCGTCCGGCGCGACGCTCAGTGGCCTGGACTATCTCATTGCCGGCAAACCCCCGGCCTCCGTGGCCAAGCAGGACAACGCGACGGCCAACGGACAGAAGACCTACGTGTACAATTCGTGCGACGTGGCGAAGGCCACCTCGAGTCAGGCGCGCTACTACATCATGCCGAACAGCTGGATGGACAACCTCGCGGGCTACTGATCGCGGTTGAGGAACGGAGGAACGAAGGCGGGGCAGCGACACAGTCGCTGCCCCGCTTTCGTTTCCACCCCGACGCCCGCGCTTATCTGTCGGTGAGCCCACGCAGCAGTCCGTTCCGCAGTCGGACCGCGCGCGGCGAAGCGGCGGGGTCCTCGGCGATGCGCGGTGCCGCCCCTCCAAACCGCAGCGGGATCTGCAGCGCGAGTGGCGCTTGCCCTCGACGCCCCGCCACGGGCACCATCGTGCCGGCCGGTTTGGTCCCGTAGAGCGCCTTGAACCCGCCGCCGAAGAAGACCTCCAGCGCCGGCCGCTCGCCGACGGTGAGGATCACGTCGCCCTGCTGAATGCCCGCGGCCGCGGCCGCGCCTCCGGGCACGACCGCCTGGATCCGCGCGCCGCCTCCCGGCTCGGGAGCCAGACTCACGCCGAGCCGAGGCACGCTGTCCGACAACATCTGCAACCCGATCACGCGCAGCTGCTCGGCCCACGGGTAGGGATCGCGACCGTCGATGTAGCGGCGTGCGAACTCGTCGAAGGAGTGGCCGTTCGCCGCGCGGCGCACCGCGCCCCACCACTCGTCGGCGGTGAAGCCGCGTCCCTGCTTGTACGTCGTGTGGTACAGCTCGCGCATCACGTCGTCGAGCGAGCGCTTGTTGTCGCTGGCGTCGCGGATCATCACGTCGAGCAGGAAGCCGGCGAGCGATCCCTTCGGATAGTAGAGCGCATCCGTGCCGTCGCGCACTTTGATCCACGCGTTGAGGGATGCGTCTTCCAGCGCGAAGGGCGGCGCCTCGGCGATCTCGTTGATCTTCTCCGAGGTGGCGGCGTAGAAGCCCGGCGTATCGCTGATGCCACCGCGCACGAGCGCGAGGTCGGCGTAGTAGTCGGTGATCCCCTCGCTCACCCAGAGCCATCCGGTGGGCTGCGGGCGATCGTAGCGGTACGGCACGAGGTCGGCGGGCCGGAGACGCTTCACGTTCCACGCGTGGAAGATCTCGTGCGCGAACAACGACGGCTGAAAACCGCTCCCGATCGCCGCGGGGACGACGACGTCAACATGCGAGCTCGCGTGCTCGAGACCACTCATCCCTCCCGCGCTCGAGTCGACGATCTCCATCACGGTGTAGCTGTCCCACGGCACTTCGCCAAACACCAGCACCTCGGGCGGGATCGCGCGCTTGATCTGGTCCCACGCCGTCGCGCGCGCGGCGGCGTCGAAGCTGCCGCGCGGATACGTGGCGAAGCGCACCGTCTTGCCCGACACCGTCGCGCTGTCCAGATCCATCAGACCGACGAAGAAGGGCATGTCCACCAGCTCGTGATAGTTCGCGGCGCGATAGGTGCGCGGCTGCGGGACGCGTGTCATTCCGGTGGCGATCAGGAAATCCGCGTCGGCGCGGATCGTCACCGTCGATGCGAAGTCGGGCGTCCGGCCTTCGGGATAGAGAAACAGATTCGTCCCGTTGAACAATGCGAAATCCGGCCTGGTCCACGACATCCCGTTGTCGAGCGTGTCGGCGGTGACGTCGAACGACACGGTCACCTCGCCGCCGCGCTTGGGCCAGACGCGCCATGTATCGAAGTCCGCCTTGTCCCACCGCAGCGTGTCGCCCCCCTGCCGCGCCTCGAAGTCGCTCACGGTCCGCGCGAAGTTCACGATCTCGTAGGCGCCCGGCGTCCACGCCGGCAGCGACAGCACCACCGGCGCGACGCCATTCGTGCCGAAGGTGGTGACGACGTGCAGCCTCCGCCTGGCGAGATTCGCGCGGTCGGCGGTCACCTCGTAGCGCACCTCGGTGATCGGCGCCGACGCCGTCGCCTCCGCGGAGGCGCGCTGCGCACCGGCGGTCGACACGAGCACAGTGGATGCGGCGAGGACCGCCCACGCGAGGGAAGACTGAGACATTTTCGTCGAGTGTGTGAGTTTGTCCACGGCCGGCGTCTCCTGTGACAGTCGATCACGGCCGACCGGCCGACTCTCACAGACTTAATGCCGAGGTGCTCTCATGTGTAAGCCCAGCGCGCTGTCGTTGCGCGGTGTTCCCGTGCTCTCGCTCGCTCTCCTCTCGCTGGCCGGCTGCAATCGCGACCGGGAAGCGTCGTCGCGCTCGGGCGTTGCCGTGTCGGGCCCGATCGCCGTGGACGGTGCGGTAGTCGGAGGCTTCACAGGCGCCTCTCCGGAGCGCCGCGAGCTGGCATCGCCCGTCGCTCCGCCTCTCATGGACGCCCCCATCGCCATAGAGGCGGACGCCGCGACGGGCGAGAAGGTGATGAACGCGCAATCTTCGGCGGCCCCGACGATGTCGCGGCGCACCTCGGTCGGCGGCGCCGCCGCTCAGCGCGCCGACTTCACGCAGGGCGCGCCGCTCCAGGCCATCGACGTCACGGGCGCGATGCTCGTGCGCCACGGGCAGGCATCCATCCAGGTGAAGACGGTGGACGCGGCCCTGACCTCGGTGCGGCAGACCGCGGCGCAATTCGGCGGGTTCGTCGCCAACACGAGCCTCCGCACCGGCAAGGACGAGCAGCGCTCGGCCACACTCGAGCTGCGCGTTCCGTCCGACAAGTTCGACGGACTGCTCGCAGCGCTCAACACCGTGGGGAAGGTGGAGTCGGTGACGGCGACCGCGCAGGACGTCGCGGAGGAGTACGTCGACCTCGGCGCACGCGCGGCGAATGCTCGGCGCGTCGAGGCGCGGCTCGTCGAGCTGCTGGCCACGAGGACGGGCAAGCTGTCCGACGTGCTCACCGTGGAGCAGGAGCTCGCGCGCGTGCGCATGGAGGCCGAGCGCTACGACGCGCGGCTACGCTGGCTGGAGCGTCGCGCGACACTCAGCTCGCTCGACATCACCATCCACGAGCCGATCCCGCTGCTCGACAGCCCTCGCGGCCCCGGTCCGATCGCCGAGGCGCTCGCCGAGGCGTGGAGCCGGACGATCGGCGTGATCGCGTGGTGCATCGCGTCGCTCGGCCTGTTGATCCCGCTGGGCGTGTTGATCCTGATCGGCGCCGCCGTGGCGCGGCGTGTGTTCAGGGGCGGTACGCCGGGAAGTACCGGTGAGGCGGTTCGCTGACGACGGTGAATTGGTGTAGGGGTGAGTGAGTGAATTGGTCGGTGAATTGGTGACTCGACTGCGAACGTTCGATTCACTGATTCACCGACCACTTCACCTTCTCAGTGCTTCACCGATTCACCTCGCGCGCGCGCCTGACCATCCACCCATACAGCCACACGATCACCGCGGTGAAGCCCAACAACCCGAGCCATGGCGCGGGGCGGAAATCCTCTCCGACGACACCGATGGGCGCATCCTTCGAGGTCGCCACGATCATTCCGGCGTTGAGCACGCCCCACAGGCTCTCCCCCACGATCAGCCCGGACGCCACGAGTGTCGCGAGGCGTTCAGCGCGTGCCGGGTCGGCCATCGTGCGCGTGCGTCGCTCGTACCACTTGGCGACGAGCGAGCCGATGATCACCGCCAGCGTCGCCGACATCGGCAGATAGATGCCGAGCCCGATGGCCAGCGGCGGAAGTCGTAGCTTGTGCATCGCGCCAAGCAGCGCGTCGAGCAGGATGAGGGCGATACCCAGCCCCGCGCCGATGCCGATCATCCGCCACTCGAGGTTTCCGCCCACCACGCCCTGCGCGAGCGCGGAGATGAGGGTGGCCTGCGGGGCGGGAAGCGGGTTCGGCGCGATGACGCCGACGTTCGCGGCGCCGGCAAACCCATACGCCTTCGCCAGCAGGTTGAGCACCGAGGGGATCACCGCCGCGCCCGCCGCCACACCGACGATGAGCGCGATCTGCTGGCGCATCGGCGACGCGCCAACGAGCTGGCCCGTCTTCAGATCCTGCAGATTGTCGTTGGAGATCGTCGCGCAGGCGAAGACCACCGAGGTGATGAACAACGAGAACGCGACGAGCGCAGTGCGGTTGTCCGCCGTCGGCGGAATGGCCACGACGAGAATCGACGTGCACAGCACGATGGACAGGATGCCAATGCCGGAGATCGGGCTGTTCGACGCGCCGATCAGGCCGGCCATGTAGCCGCACACTCCGCCGATGACGAAGCCGATGATCAACACGAACGGCACGCTGATGAGCGTCAGCGTCATCGTATGCGGCGCGAGCACCGTGGACGACGCGAAGCTGTACGCGAGCCAGCCGGCGACGGCGAGGCACGCGCCGGCGATGCCGTAGATCCATGGCGGAGAGATGTCTCGATCGAGGTCGTCCGTCGTGTCCGCGCGGCCTGCGGCGAGCGTCGCCACGAGGCCATCGACCACCGGTTTGGCGAGGCGCGCCAGCGTGTAGATCGCCGCGACACCGATCACGCCGGCCCCGATGAACCGGACCTGCATGCGCCAGATGGCTGTCGTGTGCGCCGCGAGCGTCACTCCAACGGCGGCCGGACTGATCGAGGTGAGATACGGCACGGCCACCAGCCAGGTGATCGCCTGACCGACGAGCATCGCCATCCCCACGGACAGCCCCACGAGCTGGCCGACGCCGAGCAGCGCGAGCGAGAAGGCGATGTTGTAGCCGCTCGACGCCGCCGGCCCGAGCATGAAGAAGCCGGTCACCTCACCGGCGATCAGCCTCGTAGCAGATATGATCGCGAACCCCGCCGACGCGACCGAGCCGAGGACGATCGCGGTCAGCCCTTCCTTCGCCTCGCCGGATTCGTCGGCCGTTTCGCCGCGCGTTCCCGCTCCCACCTTGAGCACCTCGGCCGCCGCGACTCCTTCGGGATACGGGAGGTCCGAGTTCGTCACGAGCGCCCGCCGGAGTGGGATCGTGAAGAGCACCCCGAGGATCCCGCCGCTCAGGCAGATGAGGAAGGTCTGCCAGAAGGGGAACGTCACCCACCAGCCGACGATCACGAGTCCCGGCAGGATGAAGATGATCGCCGAGAGCGTGCCGGCCGCGGAGGCGACGGTCTGCACGATGTTGTTCTCGAGGATCGAGGAGTTCTTCACGCGGCTGAGGATCGCCATCGAGATCACCGCCGCCGGGATCGACGACGCGAAGGTGAGCCCGACCCTGAGGCCAAGGTAGACGTTGGCCGCCGTGAAGATGAACGTGAGGAAGGCGCCGAGCAGCAGCGCTCGCAGCGTGAGCTCTCTAGGTTTCATCGGGAGAATCTCACCCGCAGATGGTCGGACAGCCAGTAGAGCGCAGGTCATCCCGCATGTCTGGCCTGCCCGGTCCGCACAACGCTGACGCCGAGTCGCATGCCGGGGTCTGGTTCTGGCTGGGCGCGCGCCGCATCCAGGGCAGGATTTCGCCTGTATATTGCTGGAGAGGATCCAGCGCGAAGGAGGACACCGTGACCATCCGTGTTCGCTCGTCGTATGCGCTCGTCGCCGGTTTACTGTGCATGGTGCCGGCCGCCGGCCTGACGCAGGCTCCGCGCGCGCTCGTCGGCCTGGTGCGCGATTCGGCCGGCCACGCCATTCCGCTCGCGGAAGTGTCGAGCCGCGAGAATATCATAGTGGCGCGCAGCGACGACTCCGGCCGGTTCCACGTGTCGCCGATGCCGGAGGGGGCGCGCGGCGTGTTCGTCCGGCGACTCGGCTTCAAGCCGCAGCGTGCGCTCATCCCGCTGAACGCGGCCGGCACGACGGACTCCGTCGTCGTCACGCTCGTCGCCGTGGTGACCGAGCTGCCGAGCATGACCGCCACGGCGCGGCACGACTCGATCTCCCGGCGTGTGCTGGCGGAGTTCTGGGCGCGCCGCGCGCGCGGGTTCGGCCGGTTCATCACACGTGACGAGATCGAGCAGCGCGGCAGCGTCAACTTCGTCGATCTCATGCGCCGAATGCCCGGCGCGATGGTGCAGAACCAGCGCGGCCTGCAGGAAGTCCGCTTCGGACGGAGCGGACTCCGCGACTGTCAGCCGCAGTACTGGGTCGACGGCATCCCGATCGAGCGCGGTTCGGCCGGCGAGTTCACACCGAATAATCTGGAGGCGATCGAGCTGTATTCCGGGCCGGCCACGACGCCGCCGCAGTACACCACGCGCGGCCCGACGTGCGGCACGATCATCATCTGGACCCGACTGCCGGGCTGACGCGGTGACCTCGGAGCGTCCCGGCGCGGAGCTCGATCCGCGCGTCACCGGCGAGATGTCGCGCTACGATTGGCTCACGCCCGATCGCCAGGCGCAGGTGCGCAACATCCTGCTCGGCA
The DNA here is from genome assembly GCA_039920785.1 of Gemmatimonadaceae bacterium. Taxonomy (GTDB): domain Bacteria; phylum Gemmatimonadota; class Gemmatimonadetes; order Gemmatimonadales; family Gemmatimonadaceae; genus AG11. Next base: position 61,367 of record JBDSDB010000061.1, on the reverse strand, counting down.
TCGCCCTCTTCGCCGGACTCGTCGTGTGGGTGTGGCACTCGCTCGGGGCACAACCGGAACCCGGACGCCTCGCGTCGAAGCTGCGCGTGGTGGGAGTGATGACCTGGCTCTACGCGCTCGTCCAGATCGCCGACATACGGTTCTGGCACAGTCGCGTCGCCGAGCGTCGGCGCGCGGCGACGGGTATCCCCGACAGCGTCACCGCGTGGCTGTTCGGACAGATGCTCGCCTGCTTCGGGATCGTGTTCTACGGCTTAACCGAGGACATCCGCTGGTACGCCGCCGGCCTCGTCCTGCTCCTCGGGACCTTCGCCGCCTTTCCGATCCGACGTGACGACTGACGTGCACCGCGCCGCCGCTCGCGTCGTTTCGCTGCTGCCCGCCGCCACCGAGATCGTCGCCGCGCTCGGCGGCATTCGCCAGCTGGTCGGGATCACCCACGAATGCGATCACCCCGCCGAGACGGCCGGCATCCCTCGGGTGACGTCGAGCGCGGTGGACCGCGAGGCCAGCTCGGCGACGATCGACGCCGAGGTGCGCGAGCTGGCCTCGTCCGGTGCGCCGGTGTTCGGCCTGGATGCGGCGCTGCTCGTGGAGCTGGCGCCGGACGTGGTGCTCACGCAGTCGCTCTGCGACGTGTGCGCGCTTCCGGATGGTGAGGTCGACCGCGTGATCGCCCAGCTCCGGGATCCACCGCGCGTGGTCTCGCTCGGCGCGACGACGCTGGAGGCAGTGTGGATGGACATACGGCGGATCGGTGACGCCATCGGCCGGCGCGAGGAGGCCGACGCGCTGCTCGCGTCGCTCGACGCGCGAGTGCGCCACGTGCACGCGACGCTGAAAGCGGCACGCGCGCCGCGGCCGCGAGTGGCAGTGATCGAGTGGCTCGACCCCATCTTCGTGGCCGGTCACTGGTCGCCGGAGCTGGTGCGCCGGGCGGGCGGCGTGGACGTGCTGGCCGCGCCGGGCGCGCATTCGGTTCAGCTGTCGGTCGACGCCGTGCGCGAGGCAACGCCGGACATCGTGCTCTTCGCGCCCTGCGGATTCGACGTCGAGCGGGCGGAGCGAGAGGCGCGCGCGCTGCTCGCCACCGACGCGTGGGAGTGGGCGCGCGCACTCGAGTGCTGGGCGCTGGACGGGAACTCGTTGACCAGCAGACCGGGCCCGCGGCTCGCCGACGCGATCGAGACGATGGCCGCGCTGTTCGCGCCGTCGCTGTTTCCTCCGCCGGAGACGCGCTACGCGCGCGCCGTGGGTGCGTCAGCCGCGGTCACGCGGTGACCCAGATCCGGACCGAGACGAGCACGAGGAACACGGCGAAGGCGCGCTTGGCCATCATCGGATTGAGCGACTGGAACGCGATCGCGCCCAGGTACGCGCCGAAGAAGATGCCCAGCGCGATGAGCAGCGAGGCGCGCACGTCGAGATGGCCGTTCTTGAAGTAGTGCCAGGCGCCCAGCGCGCCGACGGGAAGCAGGAGCGCGCCCAGGGAGGTGCCCGTGGCGGTGGAGGGCTCCATCTTGCCGACGAGCAGCAGTGCCGGCACGATGATGATACCGCCGCCGATTCCGAACAGGCCGGAGAGTAGGCCGGCCGCGAGGCCGATCGCCAGATAGAGGAGAGACATGCGTTGATGCTCGCGTCTTTCGCGCGGGGACGCAACGGGAGGCTCCGGCGCGCGGTCGGGCGGGCTTCCTTCGCATCGAGGCGCGGACTAGCATTCGGCCCTTGGACCCGAATCCCCCTCTTCGACACAACGATGCTCAGCCCGTCTTCGATCACGTTTCTCAAGCGCCTGCTCGACGCGCCGGCACCGTCTGGGTTCGAGACCGTCGCCGCGCGGGTCTGGCGCACCGAGGCGAGCACCTTCGCGGACAAGGTCACCACCGACGTCGCCGGCAACAGCATGGCGGAGGTGAACCCGGGCGGCTCGCCGACGATCATGCTCGATGGCCACATCGACGAGATCGGCGTGATCATCCAGTACGTCGACGACGACGGCTATCTCTACATCTCGCCGATCGGCGGCTGGGACCCACAGGTGCTCATCGGCCAGCGCATTCGCTTCCTTGGCACCGACGGTGACGTGCTGGGCGTGGTCGGCAAGAAGCCGATCCATCTGATGAAGAGCGAGGATCGCGAGCGCGCCAGCAAGTTCACCGACCTGTGGGTGGACATCGGCTCGGCCAACCGCGCGGAGACCGAAGCGAGGGTGAGCGTCGGCGACCCGGGCGTGCTCGATTCGCGCACGCTCGACTTCCCGAACGACCGGATCGTCTCCCGCTCCATCGATGACCGCATCGGCGCGTTCGTGGTTCTCGAAGCGCTCAGGCGGTACGCCGAGAAGCCCGGTGCGGCGCGCGTGGTGGCGGCGGCGACGACGCAGGAGGAGATCGCGTGGCACGGCGGCGGCGCGGCGATCTGCGCGCATGGGATCGATCCCAAGATCGCCATCGTCGTCGACGTCACCTTCGCGACGGATCATCCGAACATCGAGAAGAAGGAGATCGGCGAGCACAAGATGGGCGGCGGCCCGATCCTCAGCCGCGGCGCGCTGATTTCCCCGGTGGTGCTCGGCATGCTCCGCGAGACGGCCAAGGCCCATCAGATCGCGCACGCGGTGCACGCCGTGGGGCGCGACACGTCGACGAACGCCGACGCCATCCACATCGCGCGCGAGGGTGTCGCCACGGGGCTGGTGAGCATCCCGAACCGGTACATGCACTCGCCGAACGAGATGGTCTCGCTGATCGACGTCGACAACGCCGCCACGCTGATCGCCGAGTTCTGTCGCGTCGTCACGCCCGAAACCGATTTGACGGCGCGCTGATCTTCGAGCTGTAGGAGGATCAGCTCGCGTCGCTCGGCTTCACCGGGCCCGCATGCTGACGGGCGATGCGCACGAGGGCGAACGTCGCCGCGTCGCGCACGTCGTCTTCCTTGTCCGTCTGCAACGCCGTCAGCGCGTCCATGGCTTCCGGAGTCCGCGCCTCGGCCAGGCCCTGCACCGCGGCGACGCGGAATGCCGGCGACTTCTTCTTGAACAGTCCGCGCTCCGCCTCCACCGCCTTGAGCAGGCGCTGCACCGCGTCCGGCGTCGCCAGCTTGCCGAGCGCCAGCAGGAATGCCGCCTGCACCTCGTCGTCCTTCTCGTCTTCCAGCGCTCGCACGAGCGTCGCCGCCGTCTTCACGTCCTTGCGTGTGAGCAGCGCGGCCGCAGCCTGCATGCGCATCGCCGGCGCGCCGTCCTTGAGCGCGTCCTGGATGGCCTGCATCGCGCGCGATGTGCCGAGCCGCATCAGCGCGCTGGTCGCCGCGCGCCGCACCCGATCGTCGTCGTGGCGCAGCAGCTCGGTGAGCTTCGGCTCGGCCGCCTTCGCCTGCATCTCGCCGAGCAGCTCGGCGGCGTTGCGCGCCACGAACCAGCGCGCGTCGCCGAGCATGTGGATCAGCGTCGGCACGCCCGCCTGGAGTTGCAGCAGCGCGTCGAAGTAGGCGCGACGGTCGCTCTGGCCGGACACGGCGGCGATCTGCTCGATCAGCGCATCGGCCCCATCTTCGCCGGCGCGCGCCAGCACGGCCACGTACTCGTCGCGCCGATTCGCGGCGTGCGGGATCTGCTGCGTGATCGCGCGCAGCAGTAGCGGCTTTGCCAGCCGGCGCAGCGACATGACGAACGCGCGCTTGGCCTCGAACTCCTGGATCTCGGGCTCGCGGCGGTTGATGCGCAGCAGGATCTCGGACACGAGCGCCGCCTTGCCGTCGCGCGCCGCCGTCTCGGCCAGCACCACGAGATCGTCGAGCACGCGCGTCAGCACGTTGGCGCCGTTCGCCTGGTCGAGCTGCGCGAACAACTCCTCGTGCGACGCAGTCGGCACGCGGGCCGCGGCGAACTGCTCGAACATCCCGCCTTCGCCCCGTCCATCCGGCGTGGCCGGGATGGCGACGGACATGCGCGGCGTGGGCTTGAGCTTGGCCTGCACCGCCTGCTCGTCGAGCACGTCGCCGAAGCCGAAATCGGGAAGAGTACCGGCCTCGGTCAGCGGCTCCGCGGCCGGTGGCGAGGCTGGTGGCGACGCAGGCGGCGCGGCGGCCGGTGCGGCAGGCGCCTCGGCGACGGGGGCCGGCGCCGCCATGGGGGTCGGCGCCACGGATGCCGGCGCGACGGGACGCACGGTGAACCGAACGCTCGGTACGCCGAGCGTCTGCTGCCGTGCCTGCGCCGCTGCGCCGGCGTCGCCATCGGTGGCGCTCTCGGCGAGGATGCGCGCCGAGCCGAGCACGCCACCTGCCGCCGCGCCCGCGTCGAACGCGATCTCCTGGAGCCCGTGCGACGTCAGCTGCCGAACCACCTCCGCCACGCCCGCGAACGCGTTGGGCACGGCGTTGCCGTCGGCGAAGAGCGTGTCACCACTCGCGAGCAGCGACACGGCGCCATCCTTCGAGATGGTGACGAGCGCGCGCAGCGAGGCCTTCTGCTCGTCGACGTTGCTCGACTCGTGCAGCAGCAACCAGAGCAGTCGAGCGAAGTGGCGGGCGAAGGTGACCGAATGATCCATGAGGCTCGACCTCTGGCCCGTCAGCGGGCCAGGGTGGGTTGGGGATGACAATAGTATTCGCGTGCGACCCGGACATGCCAGCGTGGAGCGAACGTGGAGCGAGCGTGAAGAGACGCCTTCGCGGAGACTCGCGGCCGCGATTAGGATTCCGGATCCCTCCTTCGCGTACCATGCACAGCATCTTCGTCGGTCGGCCTTCGCGCTCGCGGCACGTGCGAGCCTCCATACTCTCGTTCGCGCTTCTCGGTGCTTGTCGCACCGTCGAGCGAGGTGCCACGTCGAACGCGGAGCCCGCGGATCGCATCCTGCGCGACATCGCCTATCTGGCTGACGATCGGCTCGAGGGTCGCGGCACGGGAACAGCCGGCAACGACAGCGCCGCGACGTGGCTGGCGCGCCGCCACGCATCGCTTGGCCTGCGCCCTGTCGTGACCGACACGGCTCGGCCCGCGTGCCGGACCGGGCCGGCGCCCGCAGACTGCGGCACCTTCCTGCAACGCTTCACCGCCCGAGGACAGGAGCTCGCGCACGCCGGCCGCCCCGAGGGAGTCGCCACCCAGAACGTCGTCGCGCTGGTGCCCGGCCGCGACCCGGCTCTCGCGGGCGAGTACGTCGTGATCGGTGCGCACTTCGACCATCTCGGCCGCTCCCCCGCGAGCGCGCTCGACCCCGGCGCCGGCGACGCGATTCGCAATGGCGCCGACGACAACGCGTCCGGCACCGCGGCGGTGCTCGAGCTGGCGAGGCAGTTCGCCGCGCTGCCCGCGCGCCGGTCGATCCTGCTCGTGCACTTCAGCGGCGAGGAGCTCGGCCTGCTCGGCTCGCAGTGGTTCGTCGAGCACTCACCCGTCCCGGACGAGAGCATCGTCGCGATGGTGAACTTCGACATGATCGGACGGCTGCGCGCCGACCGGCTGATCGTGTACGGCGTGGGCACCGCGCGCGAGCTGCCGGCGTTGCTCGACGCGGCCAACGTCGCCCCCAGGCTGCGGATCGACGCCGTGGGCGACGGCTTCGGCCCGTCCGACCACAGCTCGTTCTACGCGAAGGGGATCCCGGTGCTGCACTTCTTCACCGACCTGCACGAGGACTATCACCGGGCCACGGACGACGTCTCCAGGATCAACGCTCCGGGCGAGGCGCGCGTCGTGGCCGTGGCCGAGCGGCTCGTTCGCGCCATCGCCGACCGGCCGGCGCGCCTTGCCGTCGTGCGCGTCGCCGCCGCGCCGTCCATGTCTCCGCGTCGAGAGGGGAGCTCCGTGTACCTCGGCACCATCCCCGACATGGGCTCGTCGGACCTGCCCGGGCTCAAGCTCACCGGCGTGCGCATCGGCAGCCCGGCCGACGTGGGGGGCCTCAAAGCCGGCGACGTGATCGTCGAGCTGGACGGCAAGACGGTGAAGGATCTCTACAGCTACAGCGAGGCGCTCTACGCCAACAAGCCCGGGGAGGTCGTCTCCATCGCCTATCTCCGCAACGGTGCTCGGCACACCACGTCGGTGACGCTGGGGACTCGCCCGCGGTGAGTCGGCGCGCGCGCTGATGCCGCTCACCGTCTGGTCGTCGGCACGGTACACCTTTCCGCTCCCCGACGGACATCGATTTCCCGTGGCGAAGTACGCCATGCTGCGCGAGGCGGCGATCACCGAGGTGATCGTGCCGGCGGAGCGCGTGCTCGATCCCGCGCGGGTCGAGGTGGGCGCGCTCGAGCTCGTACACACGCCGGAGTACGTACGCCGCTTCTCGAACGGGCTTCTCGATGCGGCCGAGCTGCGGAGGCTCGGCTTTCCCTGGTCGGAGGCGTTGGTGGAGCGCTCGTACCGCGCCGTTGGTGGCACGATCGCGGCGGCTCGCCACGCGCTGGCGCGCGGGGTGGCCATGAACCTCGCCGGCGGGACGCATCATGCCTTTGCCGATCACGGTGAGGGATTCTGCGTGTTCAACGACGTCGCCGTGGCCATCCGTCTCCTCCAGCGCGAAGGGCTCGTTCGCCGCGCGGCAGTCGTCGATCTCGACGTGCATCAGGGCAACGGCACCCACGCCATCTTCGCCGGCGACGGCGAGGTGTACACGTTCAGCATGCACGGCGGGAAGAATTACCCGTTCCACAAGGTGGCCGGTACGCTGGACATCGAGCTCGCCGACGGGACGGGGGACGACGAGTATCTCGCCGCGCTCAGGGCCGCGTTGCCGGACGCGCTGGCTTCGGCGGCGCCCGATCTCGTGGTCTACATCGCCGGCGCCGATCCGCACGAGGGCGACCAGCTGGGCAGGCTCTCGCTCACCTTCGACGGCCTGGCGCGGCGAGATGCCTTCGTGCTCCAGAGCTGTCGCGAAGTCGGGATCCCGGTGGCGATCACGATCGGGGGCGGCTACGGGCGGAGGATCGAGGACACCGTCGCCGCGCACCTGCGCACGGTGCGCCTGGCGGCAGAGATGGCCGGATGACGAGCCATCGACGGGGCGGTCCCTTCCGTCCGGTGATCGCATGAGGTGACGCTCGGAGCGACAGCCGCAGTTTCGTTCAATCGAAGCGTGCAGTCGCCACCGATACTCCCTGGTACGGCGCCAACGTTTTTCTGCATTGCGCTGTCCCACCGCACGCGGCGCCGACCGCCGCGTTACCTCCAGCCCTGCCCTCGTGCCCGCACCGCCCCCTCTCGATCGTCCGTGCGTCTGGCTCTCCACGCTCGCGCTCCTGTCGAGCATTGGAGCGTCGTCACTCTTCGCGCAGCACCCGGCAGACAGCGCCGGCGCGCGCTCGACGCATGCCGCGCCGGTCCCGTCCGCCCTCGCCGCGCCAAAGCTCGGTCCGGTCGTCGTCGATGGCCGGCTCGACGAGGATTCGTGGACGCGGGCCACCCCGGAGACCGAGTTCACGCAGATCGATCCAGATGAGGGCAAGCCCGCCACGCAGCGCACCGAGGTGCGCTTCGTCTATGATGCCGACGCGCTCTACGTGGGCGCGCGGATGTTCGAGGCCGCCGGACCCAAGGTCATCGTCAGCCGTCTCATTCGTCGTGACGCCAACTCCGAGTCGGACTGGTTCCAGATCATCATCGACGGGTACCACGATCACCTCGGCCGCGCCTTCTTCGAGGTCAATCCGGCCGGCGTGAAGTTCGACGCGCTCGGGGTGGGCGGGTCGAACCCTGACGAGTCGTGGGATCCGATCTGGGAAGTCGCCACGACGATCGATTCGCTCGGCTGGTCGGCCGAGATGCGCATTCCTTACTCTCAGCTTCGCTTCTCGCGAGAGGAGGCGCAGACGTGGGGGCTGCAGATCCGTCGCTACATGCAGCGGTCGCACGAGCAGGATCAGTGGTCGTCCTGGAAGAAGACGGAGGTCGGCGGCCCCTCGCGGTTCGGACATCTCGAGGGAGTACGGATCGCGAGCGTGCCCAGGCGCCTCGAGCTTCTGCCGTACGTCGTCACGCGCTCGCGCCACATCCGTCCGTCGTCCCCGCGCGATCCGTTCAACGACGGCGGCGAGCAGGACATGCGATTCGGCGGGGACATCCGCGCGCTGCTCACCTCCAACCTCACGCTCGACGCCACGATCAACCCCGACTTCGGCCAGGTCGAGGTGGATCCGGCCACGGTGAACCTCAGCGCGTTCGAGACTTTCTTCGAGGAGAAGCGCCCCTTCTTCGTCGCCGGCTCGGGGATCTTCAACTTCGGCGCGGAGAACTGCTATTTCTGTAGCAACTCCAACTCGGTGGAGTCGTTCTACTCGCGCCGCATCGGACGTTCGCCGCAGGGCGCCGGACTCGCGTCGGGTGCCGGCGAGTTCGCCGACGTGCCCGAGAACTCGACGATCCTGGGTGCGGCCAAGATCACCGGACGCACCAGCGGGGGAATTACCGTCGGGCTGCTCGACGCCGTGACGCGGCGCGAGATGGCCGACGTGGTGAAGAGCGATGGCACCCGGTTCAAGCAGCAGGTCGAGCCCCTGACGAACTACTTCGTGGGCCGTGCGAAGAAGGATCTCCTCGGCGGCAATCTGGTGGTCGGCGGGATCGCCACCTCCGTCGTGCGCAAGCTCGACGACCTTCAGCTTCGCGACCGGCTCACGTCGCACGCCGAGTCCGTCGGCGGCGATCTCGTGCTGGAATGGGACAAGAAGAACTACTCGCTGTTCGCCACCGCCGAGCTGTCCAACGTGAGCGGAGACTCGGCGGCGATGCTGCGGGTGCAGCGCTCGAGCGCGCGGTACTATCAGCGCCCCGATCGCCAGTTCCGTTCGACGGGTCTGCTCGGAGGAAGCTTCTTCGACGGGTTCTACCGGCCCGGCGCCACGAACATGCGCGGCCTCGGCACGTACGTGCGCCTGGCGAAGGACGGGGGACGGTTCAACTGGGAGGCGCAGGTCAACTCGCGCACGCCAGGTTTCGAGGTGAACGACATCAGCTTCCTGTCGCGCGCCGACTACGTGCAGCAGACGTACAACGTTCTCTACAATTGGACGGTGCCCACGAAGTGGTACCGCGATTTCGCGGTCATCCTCGGCGGCCAGCAGCGGCAGAACTTCGACGGCGACCTGACCAACCGCGACGTGCACTACTGGATGGGCGGTCAGACGCCGCAGTTCTGGCGGTGGAACATGTGGACGCTGCACCAGTTCCAGGCATACGACGATCGCGCGCTCCGCGGCGGGCCGGTGGCCGTCCACCCCGCCCTCGACATCTATTCGCTGAACCTGAACAGCGACTCGCGAAAGGCCGTGGTGTTCCGCACCAACCCCCAGTTCATTCGGAACACGGACGGGGGCTTCCAGACGCGCCTCAACGCGTCTGTGCGCTGGAAACCAGTGTCGAACGTGTCCGCGACGTTCGGCCCGTCGTACAGCCTGTCGCGCGGCATGCAGCAGTACGTCACGAGCGTCGCCGATGGGACGAACACCGCGTTCTACGGCAGCAGGTACGTGCTCTCGACACTTCAGCAGAAGACGCTGTCGATGGACACGCGGCTCGCCGTGACCTTCTCGCCGACGTCGACGCTCGAGCTGTACGTGCAGCCATTCATCGCCAGCGGCGCGTACTCGGAGTTCAAGGAGTTCGACGCGCCGCGCACACTGGAGAAGAGCGTGTACGGTCGCGAGCGCGGCACGATCGCGCCGACCGTGAACGCCGCGGGCAACGTGACGAGCTACACGGTGGACCCCGACGCGTCGGGACCGGCTGCGCCGTTCAGCTTCGACAACCCGAGCTTCAACCGCCGCTCGCTCATCGGCAACGCCGTGTACCGGTGGGAGTACCGTCCGGGATCAACGCTCTACGTGGTCTGGACGCAGTCGCGCGACGACGAGCTGCGCAACGTCGGCAACTTCGAGCTCGGACGCGACAACCGCGCGCTGCTGGCAACGCATCCGGACAATATCTTTTTGGTGAAGCTGAACTACTGGCTCGGACGCTAGGACGGCACCTCAGAAGAGACCGTGCTTCGCGTACCAGGCGCGAACGCGCTCGAGCACCACGGGGTCGAACGGAACCTCGTTGTGGCCGGCGCCCGCGTACACGAAGAGCTCGTGTGCGGTGCCGGTCTCGCCAAGAAGAGCGCTCAGCCGCTGGTCAGCGGCGAGGGCGACGACCTGATCGATGTCGCCGTGGTGCATCTGATACGGTGTACGAATGGCGCGACCCTGCGCCTCCGTCGGTGCCGCTGCCGTCGGACCGTCCAGACGAACCCCGCCTGCGGTGTGTGACGCCACTCGCAGCGTGCGCGGATACGTCGCGGCGAGCGCCGTCGTGACGAACGCGCCCATGCTGTGTCCGTGCGCGGCGACGCGTCCCATGTCGACATATCCGAGCGCTCGCAGAATCTCGATCGCGCGACGCGCGCGCAGTACGTTGGTCGCGCTGGCGCCCAGCTCGGCCGGTCCGCCCGGAGCGCCGGCCGCGACATTTCCGGCATGTGTGTAGTTCGTCGCGATCACCACCGCGCCCCATCGCGACATCGTTGCGCCGAGAGTGCGCGAGTATCCGGCAGCATTGCCGCCGTAGCCATGGCTGACGATCACTGCGGGAAAGGGACCCGTACCGACGGGCTTGAGCAGCACACCGCTCAGATCGTACACCACGCCATCGACGGTATCGCGGTAGGTCCACGACGCACCCGCGCTCGACTCGGGCGAGCCAGACATCGCGAGATGCGCCAGCACCGTATTGTCCGTCGCCAGCGGCGGCGCTGAAGTCGGTGCGCTGCACGACGCGCTCATGGCGAACATTGCTGCCGCGACGAATCGCCGCACCGTGTCTACGCGAGCCTGGCGCATGTCGACTCCCGATGAAGTGCCGTGAGCGGACGCATCGTCGGCGCGGGTGTTAAGGCACCTCGCTGATTCCCGGACGCGCGCGACACGCCGTGCGTCGCCCAGCCCCTTCCCCAGCGCCGCGCACCACGGCACACTGCGTCGCGATGCCACCGATCCCAGCTCCACGCGCGCAGGGCTTCACCACGTCCACACCCGTCCCGCTCTACTGGGCCGAGTACGGCAACCCGGCCGCGCCGCCGATCCTCCTCCTTCATGGCGGTCCCGGCGCGAGTCACGAGTATCTCCTTCCGCAGATGCTCGCGCTCGCCGACGATCATCGGCTCGTCACGTATGACCAGCGCGGCGGAGGCCGCTCCCGCCACGACGACGACCGCGCGGTGATCGGCTGGCGCGACCAGGTCGCCGATGTGGCGAGCGTCGCGCGCGAGCTCGGGGTCGACCCGCTGGTGATCGTGGGGTACTCGTGGGGCGGACTGCTCGCCATGCTGTACGCCATCGAGTCGGCCGCTGGGCGGGTCGAGAAGCGGCCGGTGCGCCTCGCCCTCGTGGACCCGGCGCCGGTCACGCGCGCCTACCGCGCCGCCTTCGAGCAGGAGCTGACGCGCCGGCAGGCCGGCCCCGAAGTCTCCGCGCTTCGCGCCGAGCTGCAGGCCTCCGGACTTCGGGAGCGCGACGCGGACGCGTACCGGCAGCGCGCGTTCGAGCTCAGCGTCGCCGGCTACTTCGCCGATCCGGCGCGGGCGCACGATCTCACGCCGTTTCGTGTCACGGGACGGGTGCAGCAGACCATCTGGGATTCGCTCGGCGACTACGACATTCGCGGCGACCTGTCGACACTGCGGATACCCGCCCTGATATTGCACGGGCGGCAGGACCCGATCCCGCTCGTCTCGTCGGAGGAAGCGGCGCGTGCCCTCGGAGCGACATCCGTCGTCATTGAGGGCAGCGGACACGTGCCGTACGTCGAGCAGCCGGATCAGCTCTTTCCGCCTCTCCGCGCCTTCCTCAGCGACAGTCGTACCTCTTCTACTGCGGATACGTAACGCCCCGTGCGCGACGACAGCATTCAACCTCACATCACCACGCTCGATTACGACGGGCGTCGCTTCAACGTGACGTGCCGCGTCACGTTCGACGGGATCGAGTACGTCGGCCATCTCTGGTTCGCCGACGAGGCGTGGGATGACGGCGGCGTCCCGGACCGCGGCGCCCTCGCCGGTCGCACGCGCGAGGAGTCACTGGTGCTCGCGCGCCGGCTCACGCCGCAGGAGCTGATGCTGCGCTACCGTCGCGCACTGGCCGAGAAGCGGCGCTTCACCGGGCTGCGCAAGGCGACGGACGACATCCTCGAGAAGATCCGCTACCTCAACCAGGTCGCCATCTCCATGCGGGCGGGCCTGCTCGACTCCGAGGGTGCCGCCGCCGAGATCGAGCTCACCGAACGCCAGTTGCACGAGATCGTCGAGAAGCTCAAGGTATTCGCCGGCATCGAGGGCTAGCGAAGCCGTTCCCGCGCCGAAGTATCTTTCGGCATGGATCCCCGCTCCGCCGCGCACGTCCTGTCACAGATCGCCGCGCACCTCGAGCTTCGCGGCGAGAGCACCTTCAAGTCGCGCGCCTACGAGCAGGCCGCCAGCGCACTACTCGCGCTCGATACCGACGATCTCGCCCCCCTCGTGCGCGATGGCACGCTCGCCGCCACGCGCGGGCTCGGCCCCGCGACCCTGGGCGTGGTTCGTGATCTCATCGCGACGGGAGACTCGGCGTACCTCGAGGAGCTGCGCGCCAGCACGCCGTCCGGTCTGCTCGAGCTGCTCCGCATCCCCGGCCTCGGCACCGCCAAGATCCGCACGCTGCACGAATCGCTAGGCATCGATTCGGTCGAGTCGCTCGAGGCGGCCGCGCGCGATGGCCGCATCGCCGCGCTGCCGCGCTACGGCCTGAAGACGGCGCAGAAGATCCTCAACGGAATCGCCTTCCTGCGGACGCGCGGCTCGCTGCAGCTCTTCCCGCACGTGGCCGTGGAAGGGGCGCGGCTCCTCGCAATGGTCCGCGCGCATCCCGACATCTCCGGCGCGGAGCACGCCGGTTCGCTCCGCCGGCACAACGAGACCGTCAGAGATGTGGACATCGTCGCCGCATGCACCGGCAGCCCGTCCGAGGTGGCGAGCTCCTTCGCGCGAGGGCCGGGCGTGCGTGAGGCGCGCGGCGCGGGCACCGCGTCCGTGTCGCTCGAATACGTGGACGGCACCCGGCTCGATCTGCATTGCGTCACCCCCGAGTCCTTCGCCATCGCGCTCTGGCGCGCGACCGGATCCGTCGAGCACCTGACCGACGTGGGCGCGCGGCTCGCCGAGCGTGGGTTCGCGCTCGATGGCGACCGACTGGTGGACGAGAGGCATGCGTCAGTGCCGATCTCGGACGAGTCGGCGTTGTATGAGCGCGCCGGCCTCGCCTACGTGCCACCCGAGCTGCGCGAAGGGCGCGGCGAGGTGACCGCGGCCGCCAACGGATGCATCCCCACGCTGCTCGAGCCCGGCGACATCCGGGGCGTGCTGCACTGTCACTCCACCTGGTCCGACGGCAAGGCGACCATCGCCCAGATGGCCGACGCGGCGCGCGATCGCGGCTGGAGCTACATCGGCATCACCGACCACTCACAGGCGGCGTTCTATGCCGGCGGTCTGTCGCGCGAGCGCGTGCTGCTGCAGCACGACGAGATCGATGCGCTCAACGCCGCGCGCACCGACGTGCGCATCCTCAAGGGCGTCGAGTCGGACATTCTCGCCGACGGCGCGCTCGACTACGATGCGGCGCTGCTCGATCGGTTCGACTACGTGATCGGGTCGGTGCACTCGCGATTCTCGATGGACCGCGCGGCGATGACGGCCCGCGTACTGCGCGCACTCGACGACCCGCATCTCACCATCCTCGGACACCCGACGGGCAGGCGGCTGCTGTCGCGCGAGGGGTATGCGATCGATCTCGACGCCGTGCTGGAGAAGGCCGGCGCGGGCGGCGTGGCCGTGGAGCTCAACGCCGATCCGCACAGGCTCGATCTCGACTGGCGGCACATCCCCGCAGCGCGAGCACACGGCGCGATGATCGACATCGGGCCGGACGCGCATTCCCCTGGCGGGTTGGATCACATGGCCACGGGCGTCGGCATTGCGCGCAAGGGTGGCCTGTCCGCGCGCGATGTGCTGAACGCGCAATCCGTGGAGGACGTGCTCGCGTTCGCGCGAGCACGCCGCGCGCGCGCGGGGCGGTGATGGCGGCGCGCCCGACGAAGCGATCGGCGAGTGCCGCGAGGACGCCTCCACTGCGCAAGCGTCCCAGGCCAAGAGGCGCCGCGCTGCGCACGCACGCCGCGCTCTTGCTCGAGCGGCTCCTCGGCGCGTATCCCGACGCACACTGCGCGCTCGACTTCCGCAACGCCTTCGAGCTCCTCTGCGCCACGATCCTCAGTGCGCAGTGCACCGACAAGCGCGTCAACATGGTCACGCCGTCGCTCTTCGCGCGCTACGCGGACGCACCGGCCCTCGCCGCCGCGCGCCAGGAGGACGTGGAGGAGATCATCAGGAGCACCGGCTTCTTCCGCAGCAAGTCCAAGAGCCTGATCGGGATGGCATCGGCGCTCGTCGCGCGGCATGGCGGCGAGGTGCCGGCGAGCATGGAGGAGCTCGTCGTGCTGCCCGGTGTGGGACGCAAGACGGCGAACGTGATCCTCGGCAACGCGTTCGGCCGGAACGACGGCATCGTCGTGGACACGCATGTCACGCGACTCAGCAATCGGCTCGCCCTCACGACCGGCACCGACGCGGTGAAGATCGAGCGGGCGCTGCTTCCGCTCTTTCCCCAGGAGCGGTGGACGATCCTCTCGCATCTCCTCATCGAGCACGGACGCCAGGTGTGCCACGCGCGCGTGCCGCGCTGCGGCGCGTGCTTCCTCGCCGACGTCTGCCCATCGTCGCTCGTGTGAGCGCGCACGCAACCCCCGCCGCGCAGGTTGCGGCTGCTGAACACGAAGCTGCCGGCCGCACTCTCGCGCAGCGCGAGCGGCGCCGACGGACGCGAGCCCAGTTCGGCATAGCCGGCGAACACGTCGGGCAGATTCCAGCTGGGCTCGACGAATGGGGCACCGATGCCGGGCAGGTTGTCTGCCGCGAGCATCAGCGTGAACTCGGCGAGCAACCGCGGGAAGGGCGTTCCTGTCGCCGCCTCGATGTTCGGCGCGCCACTCCTCGATGACGATTGTACCAGCGATCGGAGGAAGTCACGTTCGCTCGCGCCGCCGTCGCGCTGATCCCTTCGCAGCGCGCGGTGATCGTCGCCGTGCCCGGGCTGAGTGCACTCAGTCGGCCGCGGGCGTCGATCGTCGCCACCGCAGGGGCCGAGACGCTCCACGTCACCGGCCGGCCGGTGAGGGGGAGGCCATTCTTGTCGCTGATCGCGAGGGGCAGCGTCGTCGATTGTCCCGCCACGATCGGCTCGGCCGTGATCGAGGCGCCCTGCTCGATGGGTGCGCTCGGCGAGGCGATCGACACCGAGTTCACCACGAGCGCGGCCGGCGGCGGCGCTGGCGGCGTGGTCGATCCGTCTCCTCCGCCCCAGAAGCACGAGCAGCAACGCCATTGGTGAGACCGCTCGCATCGACCAGCCGCGACACTGGAATCGAGCACATGGGACAGCTGTCTGGCGCGACGCGAGGACATACCCGCGACCACCGGCCGGGGGTGGACCCTGCCCTACCGGTGGCACGCCGCACCCTGCCTGGACTATCTTTCGCGCCTCACCCGTGTGGAGAACGCCCGTTGAAGACTGCAACTTTCGACACCAACCGCGGAACGATCACCGCGGAGCTGTACGACACCGACGCGCCGAAGACGGTCGAGAACTTCGAGAAGCTCGCCAACTCGGGCTTTTACGACGGCGTGAAGTTCCATCGCGTCATCGCCGACTTCGTCGTGCAGGGCGGCGATCCGCTCTCGCGTGACCTTCCCGACGGCGACCCGCGCGTGGGATCGGGCGGGCCGGGCTGGAAGATCAAGTGCGAGACCGCGGGCAACCCGCGCAAGCACGAGGTAGGATCGCTCTCCATGGCCCACGCGGGCAAGGATACCGGCGGGAGTCAGTTCTTCATGGTGCTCTCCGAACAGAACACGAAGCACCTCAACGGCGTGCATACGGTGTTCGGCAAGATCACCGGCGGCCTCGACGTGATGAAGCAGCTGAAGAAGAGCGACGCCATGACGAAGGTGCGCGTCGCATGAGCGCCCCCCAACCCGGCGACAAGTCGGCCGGCTTCAGCGGGTTGATCCTCGGCTCCATCGCACTGTTCGTCCTGATCTTCGGCATCGTCCGCATGACGAACGCGTCGTACGCGGGAGAGCACGCGGCGAAGGAAGGGGTTGAGTCTGTTAAGTAACGGCAACATCAGTAGCGGACTTGGCGTCCCAGTACCCGGATTGGCATTCTGGCTCCCGGATTTTTGGGCTGGGATTGAACTCCAGCACTAGGTACGGTATTCGGACGTTGGCAACGGCGTCCACCCGTTGACGCCACTGCTTTGACGCCCGATCAGAGGCGTTTGCCGCGGACAGCGCTCCGTTCCAATTCCGGGAAGCTTTATGCCAATCCGGGTACCCGGACCCCAAGTACTCGCTACTGGTGTAGTCGTCGAGCGAACCGTCCTCGCTACTGGCCTTGTAGTTTGTCGAGATACCTCCCCGGCGCCTCGAGAAATTCCCGAGTCAGCACCACGTGCTCCAGCTCGTCGTACGGCACCACCTCCAACGGCGCGCGGTCGAAGCTGTAGATCGTCGCGCCCGGAAAGGCGAGCAGAATCGGTGAGTGCGTCGCGATGATGAACTGCGCGTCCTGCGCGAGCATGTCGAACAGCATCGCCATCAGCGCGAGCTGGCTCTGCGGGCTGAGCGGCGCCTCCGGCTCGTCGAGCAGATAGAGCCCGCCCGGTACGAACCGCGACTGGAAGAGCCTCAGAAAACTCTGTCCGTGCGAGTTCGCGTCGAGATCCACCCCGTAGCGCTGCTCCATCGCCGCGAGCGAGCTTCGGGCAGGTCCCATCGCGAGTCCCTTCGCAAACTCGGATCGGTCTGCGTACTCCACCTCGAGCTCGGCGATGCGCGCCAGCAGCTCGCTGCGCATCACCGAGAGCCGTTTCGTGAAGCCGAAGAAGTCCTCTGCGCGCAGAAAGAAGCCGCGCGACGTCCGGCGGGCCCACACCAGACGCAACGCGTCGCCGAGCGCGCGCTGCTCTCCGAGCGTCGCGTCTGCGTCGATGTCGGCGCTGCCGACCGCGGGGAGGCGCGCCGCCGCGGCGATGCCCTCGAGCAGCGTCGACTTCCCGGAGCCGTTCTCGCCGACGAAAAAGGTCACGGCACCGGGGAGCTCGAGCCCGGACAGTGAGCGGATCACCGGAACGCTGAACGGGAACCGCGCCTCGTCGCCGCCCGCACGCCGCTCGATCGAGCGCAGGAAAGGAGCGCCAGCAAGCGGTTTCGGGTCGGCGCGGGTATTGTCTCTGGATCGTCCACGTTTCGGCACGAGCAATCCTGTGCCGAGCGAGCCCTCTCCCGCAATCGGAACGGCCTGTCCGGCCCCTCCCTCATGCTCCCGACCCGCGACGACACGCTCGCGCTCGTCCATGAATACACGGCGAGCGATTCACTGCGAAAGCACATGCTCGCCGTGGAAGCGGCGATGCGCGCCTACGCCGAGAAGTTCGGCGAGGATCCAGAGCGATGGAGCCTCACGGGGCTCGTCCACGACTTCGACTACGAGCGCTTCCCGAACGCCGCGCACTCGCCCACCGACGAGCATCCGAGCGAAGGGGTGCGCATCCTTCGGGCGCGCGGGTGGCCCGAGGACATGCTCGAGGCGATCATGGGACACGGGAACTACACCGGGGTGCCGCGCGTCAGTCGTCTGGCCAAGACGCTCTTCGCCGTGGACGAGCTCTCGGGGCTGATCACCGCGACGGCGCTGGTGCGACCGTCGCGCAGCGTCCACGAGGTCGATGCGCGCTCCGTCCGGAAGAAGATGAAGGACAAGGCATTCGCGCGCGGCGTCAGCCGCGACGATGTCGTGCAGGGCGCGGCGGACCTCGGCGTCGACCTCGACGAGCACATCGACTTCGTGATCGCGGCGATGCGTGGGGCGGCGGACGCGCTGGGCCTGGCGGGGGCACCTGCTCCTGGCTGATCCGCTCAACAGTCCGGTCCCGACCACCGTAGTAGAGATGACGTCACCCTGCATCGGAACTCATGCTCGCAACGACCATCACGCCGTCCGTGTCAATGCCCGCGCCGATTGACGGGGCGGTGGCGGAGCGCGCGATCGTCGTCTCGGCGCAGCGGGGCTCGGACGATGCGTTCGCGGCGCTCGTCCGGATCCACCAGCGGCGCGCGTACAGCGTCGTTCGCGCCATCGTGCTGTCGCACGAGGATGCGGAAGACGCGGTGCAGGAGGGCTTTCTCCATGCGCACCGGGCGCTCGACCGGTTTCGCCCCGACCAGCCATTCGGGGCGTGGCTCTACCGGATCATGGCGAACGCGGCGCTCGATCTCGTGCGCCGTCGAAAGGTTCGAGACGCCGATGAGCTCCCGGACAACATCGCCCTCCCGTTCCGGGATCCGGCGGAGTCCGGCGAGCTGAGGGACCGCTTGCAGCAGGCGCTCACGCATCTCACTGTCCGGCAACGCTCGGTAATCGTCCTGCACGATGTGGAAGGCTTCACCCACGGAGAGATCGGGCGCACGCTCGGAATCCCTGAGGGCACGGCCCGCTCGGATCTCCACCACGCCCGCGCAACACTTCGCCGGCTATTGCAAAACATCAGGAGCAGCTCATGACAACGAACCGTAGGACGCCAGGCGACGTCGAGGTCACGGGGGCGCTCTGCGTCCACTACGCCGCCCCCACGGACGAGCGCTACTGGGACGCACTCGAGGCACGCATCCTCGCGCACGTCGCACGCGGCGGCGAGGTGCCCGCCTGGTGGTACGCGCTCGCCGACATGTCGCGGCCGGCGCTCGCCGCGGCGGCCATTCTCGTCATCGTCGCCGGCGCCGCCGTCATGCACACCCGGCAGCTCGAAACACGCAACGCGTACGACAGCGTCATCTCGGCCGCGCCCCCCTCGGTCGAGACCGCGGCGCGATCCGCGTCGCTCGGCGATGGCGACGCGACGATCAACTACATGCTGTCGCGCTGAGACTGATCATGGAGCGATCCAAGCAACAGGCGCTGGCCTTCCTTCTCGGCGCTCTGCTCGTCGGCGGTGTGCTCGGCTTCTCCGCCGACCGCGTGCTGCGGAAGGACGACACGTCGCCGATGGCGCGCCGTACCGCGTTCTACCAGGACATCGGCCTCACCGCCGCTCAGCGTCCCGCGATGGACTCGCTCCTGGACGAACGCAACTGCCGGATGGACAGCGTGGCGAGGACATTCAAGCCGATCCTCGATTCCATCAAGGTCGCCTCGCGTGTGCGCATGAACGGCATCCTCACGCCCGAACAGCGTGCTCGCATCGAGCAGCGTCGAAAGGACGACGCGCGGCGTGAAGCCGAGCACAGACGCCTACAGCCAACCTGCAGCAAGTGATCTCACATCTCGTCTCCCGGGGCGCGATCGCGCTCCTCGCGCTTCCGCTGGCCCTCCAGGCGCAGGCTGCCGATTCGCTCGGCGCGCGGCCCATCCCGCTCAAGGACGCCGTCACGCTCGCCCAGCAGAACGCGCTCGGCGCCGTACAGGCGCGGGGTCAGATTCGCTCGGCCGAGTCGAGCGTGCGCGCCGCGCGAATGGCATTGCTGCCCAGCCTCAATCTCACGCTCGGCCAGGTCAACCAGTCGGGAGACCGGCTCGACGCGCAGGGACGGCTCGTGCCGTATCTCGCTCCACAGCCGTGGACGTACAGCACTGGCATCTCGTCCACGCTCAACCTGTTCGACGGCGGCCGCCGGCTCAACGAGATCAAGCGCACGCGCTCCGACGTCGGCGCGGCGGAAGCGAACGAGGTGAACCAGCGGTTCAACATCGCGCTCCAGGTCAAGACACAGTACTACACGATCCTCGCGGCGCGCGAGTCGGAAGCGGCCGCTCGCGCGCAGCTCGAGCAGGCGCAGCAACAGCTCAAGGCGTCCATCGCGCGCACCGCCGCCGGCGTCGTCACGATGTCCGACTCGCTGCGATCCGTCGTCGCCGTCGGCAACGCGCGGCTCGCCCTGCTCACGGCGCAGAACAACCTGCGCGTCGCCAGTGCCGCACTCACGCGGCTCGTCGGGTCGGAGACGCTCGTCACCGCGCAGCCGTCCGACACGCTCGACATCGTCATGACCCCGATCGACAGTGGCGCGCTCGCCGGCCTGCTCGTGCAGGGGCCGGCGGTGCAGCAGGCCGAGGCCCAACTCGTCTCCGCGCGTGCCGCCGCCCGCACGGCGAAGACGCCGTATCTGCCCACGGTCGACCTGACGTACAACAAGCAGGGCAACGGCTTCGACAAGCTGTACGGATTCGGAAATCAACCGCTCGCGTACACGAACAATTTCAACGTCCGGCTGTCGTATCCGCTGTGGAACAACTATCAGCGTGAGGACGTGCTCAACCGCGCGCGTGTGCAGGCGGAGGTCGCCGAAGCCATTGTGCGCGACGCGCGGCTCGGCGCGCAGCAGAACTTCGTGCAGCAGCTCGGCGCCCTGCGCACGGCGCAGCAGCGCATCGCGCTGCAGCAGGTCTCGGTCGACGCCGCGCGCGAGGATCTGCGCGTGCAGCAGCAGCGATACAATCTCGGCGCGTCGACGTTGCTCGACGTGCTCACCTCACAGTCCACGCTCGACGCGGCACGCTCGGCGCTGATCCAGGCACGCCAGGATTTTCGCATCGCCCGCGCGCAGCTCGAAGCGCTCATCGGCCGCGAGCTCCAGTGACCACCTCTCTCCAGTCTCCCGTGCGCAAGCTCTCCACTCTCGTCGCATTGCTGCTCGCCGTCGCGTGTGGCGGCAAGAACGACAAGTCGCCGGCCGTCTCCACGCAGACCGTGCAGCGCCGCGACATCATCATCGATGCGCAGGCCACGGGCGTCGTCGAGCCGATCAGCGTCGTCGAGGTCAAGTCCAAGGCGTCCGGGCAGATCGTGAAGATGCCGGTCGAGACAGGCTCGCTCGTCAAGCCGGGCGACCTGCTCGTGCAGATCGAGACGCGCGACACGCAGAACCAGTACGACCAGTCCGCAGCGGCGCTCGCTGCAGCCCGCTCCAAGTTCGAGGTCTCCTCCGCACAGAAGAAGCGCGCCGACGAGCTGTTCAAGGGGCGCATCATCACGGCCACGGAGCACGAGGCGGCGCAGATCGACTTTGCCAACGCGCAATCGCAGCTCGTCTCGGCGCGCACGAGCACGGATCTGTCGAAGCAGCGGCTCGAGGACGCCACGGTGCGCGCCCCGGTGGCCGGCACGATCATCGAGCGCACTGTCGCACTGGGTACCGTCATCACCTCGGCCACCGGGGCGTTCGGCGGCGGTACGACACTGCTCAAAATGGCGGACCTGGGTCAGGTGCGCATCCGCGCCCTGTTCAACGAGACCGACATCGGTCAGGTGCGCCCCGGACAGACCGCGACCGTAACGGTGGACGCCTATCCGGATCGTCGCTTCACCGGCGTCGTGGAGAAGATCGAGCCACAGGCGGTGGTGCAGCAGAACGTGACGATGTTCCCCGTGCTCGTCACGCTGCAGAATCTCGAGGGGCTGCTCAAGCCGGGGATGAACGGCGAGACGAGCGTGCTGGTGGACCAGCGCACCAACGTCATCGCCGTGCCCAACGACGCGGTACGCAACCCGCGCGAGGCGGCGGCCACCGCGCCGATGCTCGGCCTCAACCCCGATACCGTGCGCGCGATGCTCGCCACTCAAATGGCGGCGCGCCAGGGCGGCGGCGGCCCGCGCCAGAGCGGCGAGCCGGCCGGAACGCCCGTCACGCAGACGGCGCGCGGCGACGTCGCCCTCGGACCGCAGCAGGCGCAGGGAGGCGGCCCGGGTGGCGGCCAGGGCTTCCAGATGCCCGAGGTCACCGATAAGGACTGCGTGGTGGTCACCGCTGCGCTGGCCAAGAAGCCAGGCGAGCGGGCCAAGCTCGACGCGCTACGTGAGCAGATGATGAGCGGGTCGATCGATCGCGACGCGATGCGAGCGGAGACACAGAAGATCTACGCCGGACTCGGCCTGGATCCGCGCGTGGCGGCGGCCTGTCGCCGTCGGGCGACGCAGGGCGGCGGTGGCTCGACCGGCGGGGCGGGCGGAATGCAGGGCGGAATGCAGGGCGGCATGCAGGGCGGAATGCAGGGCGGCGCGCAGGGCGGCGCGCAGGGCGGCGGGTCACGCCGTGCGCGCCAGGGCCTGGTGTTCGTCAAGGCGGGCCAGACTTTCGAGCCGCGCCTCGTGATGCTCGGCGCCAGCAACTTCGACTTCACCGAGGTCGCGAGCGGCCTGAAGGAAGGCGACCAGGTTGCGATGCTCGCCGCAGCGGCGCTTCAGGCGCAGCGGCAGCAGAACAACGATCGCATCCGCCAGAACACCGGCGTGCCGGGCATGCAGCAACAGCCGGGCGGTGGAGCGGGCGGCGCCGGCGGCGCGCGGCCTGGAGGCGGTGGTGGTGGAGGAGGTGGGGCAGGTGGTGGCGGCCGCGCGGGCGGCGGACGGTAGACCGACTTCTCACTCATTCCGGACAGTCCATGCTCATCGGTGAGATCATTCGCGTCGCGCTCGGTGCGCTCCGAGCGAACAAACTCCGCTCGCTGCTCACGATGCTCGGCATCGTCATCGGCGTGGCCGCCGTTATCGCGGTCGTCGCGCTCGGCACCGGCGCGCAGAGCGCGGTGAAGGAGCGCATCAGCTCTCTCGGGACCACGCTCCTCACCGTCATGCCCGGACAGCAGCGCGGCATGGGCGTCACCTTCGATCAGTCGATGAAGCTGACGATGGACGATGCGAAGGCCATCGAGGAACGCTCCACCGCGATCACGGCGGTGCAGCCCGAGATGACGTCGCGCCTCCAGGTGCAGTTCGTCAACCAGAACACGAGCACGTCGGTCGTCGGCACCACGTCGAACTACCTCGAAGTGCGCAAGTATCAGCTGCAGGCGGGACGGATGTTCTCGCGCGCCGAGGACGAGGGACGTCAGCGCGTCGCCGTCCTCGGCCCCACCGTTCTCGAGGCACTCGGCGTCAACTCGCCCGACGCGATCATCGGTGAGCCGATCCGCATTCGCGGCATCCAGTTCACGGTGATCGGCGTGCTCAAGTCCAAGGGCCAGTCGACCCCGTTCGGTAATCCGGACGACCAGGTGCTCGTGCCGATCACATCCGGCAGGTTCCGCCTTTTCGGCAACGACCGTCTCCGCTCAGTGAGTGTGCTGGCGGAGACCGAGGAGAAGATTCCCGACGCCATGGCCGACGTGCAGCGCGTGCTGCGCCGCGAGCACCGCCTCCAGCAAGGGAGGCCGGACGATTTCCAGATCCGCAGCCAGGCCGACTTCCTGAATACGCTGGGCGAGACGACTCAGGTGTTCACCTACCTGCTCAGCGGCATCGCCGCCGTGTCGCTGCTGGTGGGTGGCATCGGCATCATGAACATCATGCTCGTCTCGGTCACCGAGCGCACGCGCGAGATCGGCATCCGCAAGGCGCTGGGCGCGACACGCGCCAACATCCTTCTCCAGTTCCTCATCGAGGCAGTCGTGCTGTGCCTGCTCGGCGGATTGATCGGCGCACTCGTCGGCAGCGGCGGCGCCACGGCAATGAGCGCGTTCTTCCAATGGAACACGATCATCTCGCCGGCCGCGATCGCGATGGCGTTCGTCTTCTCGGCCGTCGTCGGGGTGGTGTTCGGCGTGTGGCCGGCACGGCGCGCAGCGAGCCTCGACCCCATCGTGGCGCTGCGGTACGAGTAAGGCTCGGTATTCAGTGTTTGGCGTTCAGTGTTCAGTGTTCAGTGTTCAATGCGCAGTGCTCCGTGATCAGTGTTCAGTGTCAGTGTTCAGAGAGACGATGGCGATCGTGTCGCGGACCGTCGTGCCACTCGGGCCGGCCAGAACGAAATGGCGGGCACGGAGTGAACGAACACAAACGGACAACTGCCAACGGAAAACTGCCAACGGAAGACTGCCAACGGCGACTCCAACAGACAACCGACAACGGACAACAGACAACGGACAACTGCCATCGGACAACTTCCAACTGCCCGCGAGCTTTGGATTGCCGAGAAGTACGCGATCATTCACACCCTGAAACTCCCTCGAGTGCGTTAGCACAGACCTCCGCAGTTCGGTCGTTGCAAAACAGTCGTTGCAATTCAGTCGTTGCAGTTTGCAGTTACCCGTTGCTCTTCGTTCACTCCGTTTCTGTCCGTTCACATTTGCCGGCGCCAGCCTCTCGCGCCTCAGACCTGATCGCCAAGCAAGACTCCGAGAGTCGCCGATCGTTCGTCACGGAAGCCCGAGCACCTTTACCCCTGCTCCGCGCGCTACGTCCATCGCATCGATGACGGCGGCGTAGGACACGCGCCCGTCGCCCTTCACGAACAGCACCTTGTCCGGCCGCCCGTCGTAGATGGAGCGGAGCCGCGCCGCCAGATCGCCGTGCGCTACGGGTGCCGTGTTGATGGCATACGCTCCCGAGGCGTCGAGCTCCAGCACGATCGACGGAGCGCCGCTCGAGAGAACCGGGCGGGGGTCGGGTAGTTGCGCGTCGATCGTGAGGCGTCTGCTCGGAACGGCCGCCATGAAGATGATCAGCAATACCAGAAGCACGTCGATCATCGGGGTGACGTTGATCTCGTTGTTCAACGACTGCCGCCCGCGCGCGGCACCGGATTGAGTCGTCATCGTCGTCACCGGACCAGCGTGAAGTCGAACGGCAGCGCGACGAGCGTACGCACCTTTCGCCCACCCGCTTCGCCTGGGCTGAACCGATAGCGCGGCAAGGCCGCCCGCACCGACTCGCTGAACAGCGGATTGCTGGACTCGATAACCTTGAACTCCGCCATCTCGGCGCGCCCGCTCGTGTCGACGACGAACTGAATCACGACACGCCCACCCTTTCCGCCGAAGCGGAGCGACTGCGGAAACGCCGGTGGCTCCGCACGGCCGATGAGGCGGGGTGCGCGATCGACGAGCCGCTCGTCAACTGCTCCCGTTGAGGGGGTGCTGAGTCCGATCGGGCCGCCCGGTTCGCCGCCACTGGGAAGGCTGGGGCCGAAATCGTCTCCCGGTTGAGAGAATGGCTCGGCCGGCGCGACGACGTCGCTCGGCGTCACCTCGAGATCGCGGAACCGGATCGTGGGAAAGTGAGGCGCGGGCGCGGAGGGCGGCCGCGCGACTGTGGTCCGAGTGTGCGGCTGGGCCGGCGCGGGCACATTCGGGGCGTTGAGGTAAATGAGAGGCGGCGTCTTGTCCGGGACCCTGCCCTCGACGGGCGCATGTACCGTCAGCGTCACCGCCCCGGCGACGATCGCGCCATGCAACATCACGCTCATGAGCGTGCCACGGGTCCGCCGAGTGCGGGCCGCGTTCGTTTCCAGCAGGGTGTCGAGCATGGACTCCTCTCCGTGGTTTGTCGTTGGTTCACGACTACACGGTGACGATACCACCCCTCTTTAATCCCTTCGTGACGGGCGCATTAGCGGTGCCTCAGCTCAGGATGACATCTGCCTGTCGGTGGGATGACGAAATGATGAAGGGGGCGCGGACCAGATGGTCCGCGCCCCCTTCATCAATCGAGATCGGTCAGGTATTCCGATCGATGTCGTTCTCGGCCTCGCCGACCTTTCGCTGAGCCTTCCCTTCCATCTCCTTCGCCTTCCCCTTGATCTGCTCGCTGGTGTCGCCGGTCAGGCCACCGACCGCGTTCCGCAGCTTCCCCCCGACTTCCTTCGCCGCACCCTTGGCCTGGTTCTCGAGGCCATCCGTGCCGAGATCGTCTGCCATGGCTCTACCCTCTGCATTTAAGTAAGAAGGGACGTTCTTATGGGGGTCACTATGGCAATCGATATGCCCGCTGATCGGGCTTGCGAGCTGAGCTGATGGTCATTGCCAAAAGATAGTACTGCCGATATATCTTATTGCCTACAACGATATATCTCTGCATCGCAGAGGGAGGTCCCTATGTTCGACTTCTGCTTCGATAGGTCCTTCCAGCCCGGCGCCGCACGCGCCAAGTGGGGGTGGGACGCAAGCTTCATGAATGGCTTCTTCGGCGCCGAGGGGCGGCCCCGCGGGCGGTGGCGCGGAGGACGGATGTTCGAGCAGGGCGACCTGCGCTACGTCGTCCTGCGCCTGCTCGAGGAGAAGCCGCGACACGGCTACGAGATCATCAAGGCGCTCGAGGAGCGGTTCGCCGGGGCCTACGCCCCGAGCCCGGGCGCGGTATATCCCATCCTCCAGCTCCTGGAGGACCTCGGCTACGCCCGCGTGATGCCTGGGGCCGAAGGTAAGAAGGTCTACGAGATCACCGACGCAGGCCGCGCGTATCTCGCCGAGAACCAGTCCTCGGTCGACTCCGTATTCGACCGGATGAGCAAGATGGTCGGCCACTTCCTCGATGAGCCGATGACGGAGGTGCACTCCGCCTTCCGCGACGTGGGCAAGGCGACCTACCGTAGGGCCACCGACGCGGTGCACGACGAGGCGCTGCTCAAGCGCATCACCGAGATCCTCGCGCGGGCCGCGAAAGAGATCGAAGAGCTGCCGCGCTGAACCGTCGGATGGAGCGGCGGACGCAAGCGTCCTGCTGACGCAGCGCCGATACGCGCGTATGTTGCGAAGGGCCGGGGAGGATCGCTTCCCCGGCCCTTCCGTACGTCCTCCCTCTGAATGTCGCCCGAGCCAATAACAGCCACCGAGTTCGATCACGAGGTGCAGCACCCCCCGGCCACGGGGAAACGCCTCGGTCTACTCACCCTCACGGCGCTCGGCGTCGTCTACGGCGACATCGGAACCAGCCCGCTCTACGCACTGCGGGAGTGCTTCAAAGCCGAGTACGGGATCGCGCCAACGCCGGCGAACATCGTGGGCGTGTTGTCGCTGATCCTTTGGTCGCTGATCCTCGTCGTCAGCGTGAAGTACATCGCCTTCATCCTGCGGGCTGACAATCGGGGCGAGGGCGGCATCCTCTCGCTGCTCGCTCTCTTGCTCCAGCACAAGCTGCGCTCCGAAGAGCGTGGGACGCGCATGGCGCTCATCTCGCTCGGACTGTTCGGTGCCGCACTGCTCATCGGCGAGGGCGTGATCACGCCCGCCATCTCCGTGCTCAGCGCGGTGGAGGGGCTCGAGGTGGGCAGCCCCGCGCTGGTGCGCTTCGTCGTCCCGATCACCCTCGTCATCCTGTTCGCGCTCTTCATGGTGCAGCGGTACGGCACCGCCCGAGTCGGGACCTTCTTCGGCCCGATCATGCTCGTCTGGTTTGTGACCATCGCCACGCTCGGCACACGGTCCATCCTCGCGACGCCCACCGTGCTGCGGGCCATCAACCCTGGCCACGCCATCCAGTTCTTCGCGCGGCACGGCACCGCGGGCTTTCTCACCCTCGGCGCCGTCGTCCTCTGCATCACGGGCTGCGAGGCGCTCTACGCCGACATGGGCCACTTCGGGAAACGTCCCATCCGGCTCGCCTGGTTCAGCGTCGCACTCCCGTCGCTCATGCTCAACTACTTCGGGCAGGCCGCCCTTATCTACCGCGACGCATCGGCGGCGACGAACCCGTTCTACCTCCTCGCGCCGGCGACCTTCCAGTGGCCGCTGCTCGTCATCGCCACGGCGGCGGCGATCGTCGCCTCGCAGGCGCTGATCTCGGGCGCCTACTCGCTCACACAGCAGAGCATCCAGCTCGGCTACTCGCCGCGCATGCAGATCGTCCATACGTCGGAGAAGCAGGCCGGACAGATCTACGTCCCCGAAGTCAACAAGGCGTTGATGATCGGCTGCCTGCTGCTCGTCCTCTACTTCCGCAGCTCGACGGCCCTCAGCGCCGCGTACGGCATCGCCGTGACCGGCGCGATGTCGATCACGTCGGTGCTGTTCGGTGTGGTCGCGCGAACTCGGTGGGGCTGGTCGAGGGCTCGCATCGGCGCGCTGGTCGGCACCTTCCTGTTCGTCGACCTCTCCTTCCTCAGCGCCAACGTGGTGAAGCTGGAGCACGGCGGTTGGGTGCCTCTTCTGCTGGCGACGGCCGTGTACGCGCTGATGAGCACCTGGAAGCACGGGCGCATGCAGCTCGGCGCCATCCAGGAAGCGGGGGCTCTGCCGCTGGATCTCTTTCTTCAGGGGCTCGACCGCAATCCGCCCGTGCGAGTCAAGGGCACCGCGGTGTTCATGACGTCGAGCCTGGAGGGAGTGCCGGTGGTGCTGCTGCACCATCTGAAGCACAACAAGATGCTCCACGAAACGGTAGTGCTCCTCAGCGTGACGACGCGCGGCATACCGGAAGTTCCCGCGGAGCGGGGCCTGGCCCTCGAGCGCCTCGGTCATGGGTTCGTGCGGGTCGTGGCCACGTTCGGATTCATGCAGTCGCCGAACATTCCGGAGCTGCTCAGCAGGGCGGCCATGCAGGGTGTGCCCTTCCCTCCCATGGACACGTCGTACTATCTGGGACGCGAGCGCCTCGTCCTCACCGGCCATGCCAAGATGTCGCGCTGGCGGAAGCGGCTCTTCGCCCTCATGTCACGCAACGCCCGATCCGCCACCGAGTTCTTTCAGATCCCGCCGAACCGAGTCATCGAGCTCGGCGCCCAGATCGAGTTCTGACCGTGCAGCCCCCTCGAACGCCGTGACACCGTGAGCATGCGCCGCGCGCTCTGCCTCGTCATACCCCTCGTCGCGCTGAGTGCCGCGTGCGCCAAGGAAGAGGGGCCGCTGCAGGTTCGCGGCACCGGATACCAGCTCGCATCACTCGAGGCGAATCAGCAGGCGGCGGTGAACAAAGCGTCGCTCAGCGCGGCGTTCGATCCCGACCCGTCGCTCTCCCTGCTCGTCGACCCCGTGTACCTGCCCAGATCCGAGGGGCGGCTTGGCGGCGCGTCCGTTGCCCCCGCACTGATTGCCAGCATGAAGGAGCGGGGGACGATACGAGGCACCTGCCAGACGCCGCGCGATACCACACGAACGGTGCCGGTGTGCCCCGCGGCGCTGCCCGGTTACGTGGTGCGTTTCTCGGAGATCTTCCGGATCGGCACCGACTCGGTCGAAGTCTACCTGGCCGCCACGCGCTACCGGCGCGCGCCCAAGGAGCCCGCCGAGATGCTCACCTTCGAGCGCATCTACCAGCTCGCAAAGGTGCGGGGCGAGTGGCGGGTGATGAAGGAAGCGAGGCTGCCGAACCGGCGGTAGAAGGGCGAGCCGCTCGCGAGCTGCACCGGACTTCGCGTCAGGATTGCGCGAGCCAGCGACGCATCTGCGGGGGCGCGAGCGGCCGCGAGAAGAAGTGACCCTGGACGAGGTCGCACCCCAGTGACCTCAACGTCTCCATCTGTTCGCGCCGCTCGACGCCCTCGGCGACCGCTTCGAGTCCCAGCGCGTGAGCGAGCTGCACGATGGCGCGGACGATCTCGCGTTGCCGTACGTCGACGTCGATGTCGCGGATGAACGCGCGATCGATCTTCAGCCCGTCGATCGCGAGGTGCTGCAGGTAGCTCAGCGACGAGTAGCCCGTGCCGAAGTCGTCGATGAACACGCGGAATCCCGCCGCTCTCAGCTCGTGCAGGGCTCGTTTGGACGATTCACCATTCGCGAGCTCGACGTCTTCCGTCATCTCGAAGACGATGCTGGCCGGCGGGACGCGCCACGCCGACATCGTGGCGCGCACGTAGGACAGAAAGGTCGCGTCGCCGAGCTGGCGCGGACTGACATTGATGGCAATCGGCACGAAGTCGGCAGCGAGCTCGCGCCATTCGGACGCTTGCCTCGCGACTTCGCTGACGATCCATTTGCCCACCTCCGTCATCAGGTCCGCGTCGATCAGCACCTGCAGAAATTCACATGGCGCGAGACAGCCGCGCTGAGGGTGTTGCCAACGCACGAGCGCCTCGAGCATCGCGAGCTCACCGCTGCCGCAACGCAGGATCGGCTGGTAGTGCAGGCGAAACTCGCCGCGCGCGATGGCGTTTCGGAGCTCGGCGCCGAGACGAAGCTGCGCGATCGCCGCTTCGTGCATCCCGGCGTCGAACAGCGCGCACTGCGCGGCACCCTCACTCTTCGCGCGGTGCAGCGCAGCGCTCGCGTCGCGGACGACGTCCGTGGGCGATGCGTGATGTGGCCGTGCCAATGCGATGCCGACGCACGCCGTGATCGCGACCTGATTGCCCTCCATCTCGTAGGGTGAGGTGAGCACGTGCAACATCAGCTCGGCCACACGCCACGCGCCCGCGGCGTCTCCATCGCACGTGACGAGCACGTGAAACTCATCCGCGCCGACTCGCGCGGCCTGGTCATCGGGTCCGAGGCATTCGCCCAGGCGATGACCAACCGCGAGCAGCAGCCGCTCCGCCGCCGCGGCGCCGAAGGATGCCTGGACTCGCGTGAAGCCATCGAGATCGATGACGAAGAGCGCATGAGTGGACCAACCCTGCTGCTTCGCGAGCTCGAGGGCCCGCGCCACTGCGGACGTGAGGTGCTCCTGTTCATGACGCGCGCGCGACGGTCGCGCCGAGCGCTGGCTGGATTGAGACCTATTTCGCGACAACTTCAGGACCATGATGACGGGGCTGCGAACTTCGCGTCGGTGCGAGAGACGGAATCGGAGCCTATCGGGTCTTGGATTGCCGATCCAATACTTCCTTTCTTGTCTTCCCATGCCTGTTCGCCCTCACGGATGCGAGGACGCGACCGTAGATTCAGCCTCCGCTTGTGAGGAGGGCCGCCATGGAGCTGCGGCATCTACGCTACTTCGCCGCTGCCGCCCAGGAGTTGACGCTCGTCGCCGCCGCAAAGCGGCTCGGTGTGGCTCAACCCGCCCTCACCCGGCAGATCCACGCACTCGAGCGCGAGCTCGGAGTGGAGTTGCTCGAGCGAGGGCCCAAGGGAATCGCGCTGACACCGGCCGGTGAAGTAACGGTGGCATCGGCGCGCCACGTCCTGCGACAGGTGGACGCTGCGGCGGAATGGGCGCGAGGTTCCGGCCAGGGCACCGCCGGCCGCTGCGTGATCTGCGCTGGCGTACGCTCGCTCGCATCAGGACTGATCGGCCGCATCGTCGAGCGCGCGCGCCAGCGATACTCCGACATCGAGATCGGAGTGATCGAGGGCTCGCTGGAACGACAGCGGCGCGCTCTGCAGCTCGGCGCAGCAGACGTCGGCATCGGTGTCCCCGTTCCGAAGCGCGACCCGGAGATCGAGTCGGAGACGATCGACCACGACGTGTTCGACGCGATCGCCATCGCGAGTGGGCATCCGCTCGCGTCGCGGAAGGAGCTCTCGCTCGCCGAGCTGGCCGGCGAAACGCTCATCACCTGGCGATCCGAGGTCGTCGGCGACGCACGCCTGGAGATCGACGCGGAGTTCGCGCGCCACGCATTCAGGCCGGCCGCGCAGCGAGAGTACGACAGCGTCTTCGCCGTGAGTGCCGCCGTGGAGGCGGGCCAGGGCTGGGCGTTGATCTTCCGTGAGCTCGGCAGCCTCGCCCCGCGAGGGACCACGATCATCCCCGTATCCGACCTGCGAATCGCGATGCCGCACGCGCTGCTGTGGCGGCGCTCCGAGCGCCGTCCGGTGGTGAGAACGGTCATGGACGTGATGCGTGAGGTGGTGGCGGAGGAGCGCGCCGCACGAGTCTGCCCCGCCGAGCGCCTGCCGTTCAGTGCAGAAGCACTGCCGTCGGTGAATGGCACACCGCACGAGAGCGGCCCGCGACCTTCCGCCGCGCTCGAGTTGCGCCATCTGCGCTACTTCTGCGCGGTGGTCGACGCCGGGAGCTTCGGTCGCGCGGCGGAGCAGCTGGGCCTCACGCAGCCGGCGCTGTCGCGCCAGGTTGCGGATCTCGAGCGGATCGTTGGAATCCCGTTGCTCGAGCGCACGGCGAGAGGCGTGAGCGTGACGCCGGCGGGCGAGGCGTTCTGCCGGCGCGCGCGGCGCATTCTCGAGGAAGTGGACTCACTCCCAGCCGAAACGCAGCGCGCGCGGCGCGGGGTGACCGCTCGCTGCGTCGTCGCTAGCGTGCCGACGTCTGCCGCGCGAAAGCTTCTCACGGCGCTGCTGCGCGAGTGCGCGCAGGAGCTGCCGGAGCTGGAGCTCGTGTTCGACCACGCGCACACCCCTGCGCAACCGGCCGAGCTGCGCTCAGGCCACGTGGACCTGGGAATCTGCCATGCGAGCCCGCTCGGCGCGTTGGAGGAGCGCGGGATCGAGCGCTCCCGTCTCATGAACGATACGCTGAACTGCGCGCTGGTCGCCGAGTCGAGCCCGTTCGCCGAGCGCGCGTCGCTGTCGCTGCACGAGCTCGCGGACACGCCATTCATGTTTCCACAGCGCGCCTTCCAGCCGGCGATGTACGACGAGGTGTTCGCCATCTTCGACGCGCTCGCGTTCGCGCCGCGCGTCGATGCCACCTACGACGGGCTACAGACGATCTGGGCGATGGTCGCCGAGGGACATGGCTGGGCGGTCGGCTTCGAGTCGCAGCGCGAGGCGCCACCCCGGGGAACCGTCGCCGTGCTCGTGGAGCACCTCACGATGCCGTGGGGGCTCGATCTCCTCACGCGCCAGGTGGAATCGCGATCGCTCATCCTCGATGTGGCCGACCGGCTGCACCGGATCGCCCGCGAGTCGGCCTGACAGTTCGCGAGCCTGCTCGCGCAGGCGGACAGCTCGCGCCGCGAGGCATGAGTTCGCAAGAAACGAAGTATTGGCGACGATCGGCCGGGGCCTGGTACGCTTCGTTTCGGGCTCCCTCAGCCTCGCATCTGGCGATGGTTCAGCGGCGGGAGGCCTCACCGCCCTGGACTCATGATTCCGAAGAAGCGCATCCTCATCGTCGATCCATCCCCAGCCTCGCTCGTCTGGCAACTCGTGCTTCTTCAGGAGGAGCGATACGACACCCTCACGGCAACCCAGGCCGAGGAGGGCATCCGGATCGCGAGGATGGAGCTGCCCGATCTGATCCTCCTCGACGTCGCGTCATCGCCCGCGGAGGGAATGGCGGCGTGCCGGACACTGCGAAGAGCGTCCGAGACGAGCCACATCCCGATCCTGGTGATCACCTCCAACGGCTTCGGGAGCGGATTGTCGCGCGCGGACGTGGGGTTCGACGAGCGGATCACGAAGCCGTTCGACGGCGTGGAGTACCTGACCAAGATCCGCCGCTGCCTCGAGCGGCCCATGCGCCGCGAGGCCTGATGTTGCGCGAACGGGCATCGGCAACGTCGTGGAAGCCGCCGTACATTGCGCCCATGCCCCTCCTCGCCAACGCGATGCTGTTCGACCTGGATGGCGTGCTCGCCGACTCCACGGCCAGCGTCAACCGTTCCTGGAGCGCGTGGGCGCGCCGAGTGGGTCTCGATCCCGTCGAGCTTCTCGCCAAGGTGCACGGCCGCCGGGCCATCGACACCGTCCGAGCTGTCCGTCCCGAGCTCGACGCGGAGGAGGAGCTCGACTTCCTGATCGGGCTGGAGACGACCGACAACGATGACGTCGTTCCCATCCCGGGCGCGCGGGAGCTGCTTCGTTCGCTCCCGGCCGACGCGTGGGCCGTGGTGACCTCGGGAATCCGCGTCGTGGCGGCAGCGCGGCTCACTGCGGCGGGCATCCCGCTGCCCCAGATCATCGTCTCGGCGGAATCGGTGGCGCGCGGAAAGCCGGACCCGGAGGGATACCTCCTGGGCGCTGAGAAGCTCGGCGTGACTCCCGGCGAGTGCGTGGTGGTGGAGGACGCGCCCGCCGGTGCCGCCGCGGCGCGCGCCGCCGGAATGCGCCTGCTCGCCCTCACGACCACCCACGCCGAGGCCGATCTCCAGCCCGCCGATCTCGTCGCCGCGGATCTCTCGCACGTCGTCCTGCATCTGTCGAACGGCTCCGGCGCGCGGCTCGAGCTCCGGGCGAAGGACTGACCGCTCCGTGAGCCGTCGGCATTCGGGGCCAGGCGGCGTGACGCAACCGAGCCCGAGAAATCCTTGACAGGTGCCCCCGGGCGGCGTACTCTGAGGGAGCCGAATGCTAGCGAGCCAATGCTCGGCCGATCCGCTCCAACGTCAAGAGATGCGCACTCCCTTGGTATCGATTAACGCAGCTAACCCGACGACCTTGCCGAACCGCAAGGCCGCCATTTCGCGCGGGGAATCGAGGGGTTAGGAGTAGCGGAGTACCGAATCGGTGCAACGGCCCCTCCTGACCAGCGGTTAGGAGGGGCTTCTTCGTAAGTCGCCCACACGTGGGGAGCGCCAGAAACATGGACGACGGACTGACACAGCAGGGCCTGTACGATCAGCGGAGAGACGAGCGGGACGCCTGCGGCGTCGGGTTCGTCGCTCACGTGCGCGGCGCGGCCTCGCACGAGATCGTACGCCAGGGGCTCACGCTGCTGGAGAATCTCTCGCATCGCGGCGCGGTGGGCTGCGACCCCTGCACCGGCGACGGCGCGGGCATCGTCGTGCAGCTTCCGCACGAGTTCTTCCGGCGCGAGGCGGGGCTGTTGGGTGTCGAGCTTCCGAGGCCGGGCGGATACGCGGTCGGCATGCTCTTCCTCCCGACCGACGCCGGCGAGCGGCGAGCGTGCGAGTTGGTGCTCGAGCGCATCGTCGCCGAAGAGGGGCAGCACGTGTTGGGCTGGCGTGACGTCCCCGCCGACCTGAGCGCCGTGGGTCCCGTGGCCCGTGCCGCCGCGCCCGTGTTCCGGCAGGTGTTCATCGGGCGCGGCCGCACCGAGAAGCGCGCGTTCGAGCGGAAGCTGTACATCATCCGCCGCCAGCTAGAGAACGCGATCGGCACGCGGGGAGGGTTCTACGTCGTCAGCCTCTCCTCGCGCACCATCGTCTACAAGGGGATGCTGATGCCAGAGCAGCTTCCCAGAATCTACCCCGACCTCAGCGCGCCCGATTTCTCGAGCGCGCTCGCTTTGGTGCACTCGCGCTTCTCGACGAACACGCTGCCCACCTGGTCGCGCGCGCATCCGTACCGCTTCCTCTGCCACAACGGCGAGATCAACACGCTGCGCGGCAACCTGAACTGGATGCGCGTCCGCGAGGCGTCGATGCAGTCGCGCCTGTTCGGCGACGACCTGCACAAGCTCTACCCGATCATCGCCGACGGTCAGTCGGATTCGATGTGCCTGGACAACGCGCTCGAGTTCCTCGTGCGCGGAGGGCGCTCGCTGCCGCACGCGGTGGCGATGCTCATCCCCGAAGCGTGGGAGGGGAATCCGCACATGGATCTCGACCGCCGCGGGTTCTGCGAGTACCACTCGACGATGATGGAGCCGTGGGACGGCCCTGCGCTCGTCGCGTTCACCGACGGCCGCGTCATCGGCGGCACGCTCGACCGGAACGGGCTCCGTCCCGCCCGGTATGTCGTCACGGATGATGATCTCGTGGTGCTCGCCTCCGAGGCGGGCGCGCTCGAAGTGCCGGCGGAGCGCATCGTGGCCAAGGGGCGCATCAAGCCCGGCCGCATGTTCCTCGTGGACACGGTGCGCGGCCGCGTCATCGAGGACGAGGAGATCAAGCGCGACCTCGCCGCGCGGCGTCCGTACCGCGCGTGGGTCACCTCCAATCGCGTGGGGCTCGACGAGCTTCCCGAGCCGATCAGCATCGCGCAGCCCGATCCCGCGACGCTGCTCCAACGGCAGTCGGCGTTCGGCTACACCAATGAAGAGCTGTCCATGGTGCTCACGCCCATGGCCGTCACCGGCGAAGAGCCGATCGGCTCGATGGGCAACGACACGCCGCTCGCGGTGCTGTCGCAGGAGCCGCAGCTGTTGTACGGCTACTTCAAGCAGCTGTTCGCGCAGGTCACCAACCCGCCGATCGATCCGATCCGCGAGCAGCTCGTCATGTCGCTCTCGGTGAACATCGGCCCGCGCACGAACGTGCTCGGCGAGCGTCCCGAGCATGCGCGACGCATCCGCGTGCGCGGGCCGATCCTCACGAGCGCGCAGCTCGAGAAGATCCGCTCCGTGGGCGAGCGCGAGGGCGACCCGCACTTCCGCTGCACCACGCTGCGCACGCTCTTTCCCGCCGCGGGCGGAGCGCGCGGGCTGCACCTCGCCCTCGAGTCGCTCTGCCGCAAGGCGTCGCAGGCGGTGCACGAGGGGAACACGATGCTCGTGCTCAGCGACCGCGGCGTGGACGCCGACTGGGCGCCCATTCCCTCGTTGCTGGCCACGGCGGCGGTACATCATCACCTCGTGCGCGAAGGGCTGCGCACCGAGGTCGGCATCATCGTGGAGACGGGCGACGCGCGCGACGTGTCGCACTTCGCGTTGCTCATCGGCTATGGCGCCGGGACGGTGAACCCGTACCTCGCACTCGAGTCGCTGGTCGGGCTCGTGCGCTCGGGCACCCTGCCGCCCTCGATCGACGAGTCCACCGCGGAAACGAAGTACATCAAGGCCGCGGAGAAGGGGCTGCTCAAGGTGATCTCGAAGATGGGGATCTCCACCATCCAGAGCTATTGCGGCGCGCAGGTGTTCGAGGCGATCGGCCTCGGTCTGCGGCTCGTCGAGCGCTACTTCACGGGCACCGCGTCGCGGATCGGCGGCATCGAGATCGCGCAGGTCGCGGAGGAGACGCTTCGCCGTCACCAGGTGGCCTTCGGCGCGGTGCCGTTGGACGGCCGGCTCGACTTCGGCAGCAACTATCACTACCGGAGCCAGGGCGAGCACCACAACTGGAACCCGCTCACCATCTCCGCGCTGCAGCAGGCGACGCGCACCAACGACGCCTCGACGTTCGCCGAGTTCTCCAAGCTCGTCGACGACGAGCGGTTCCGTCCCTCGACGCTGCGCGGGCTGCTCGAGATTGTGGACGGCGGGACGCCCATTCCCATCGACGAGGTGGAGCCGGCGACGGAGATCGTCAAGCGGTTCGCCACCGGCGCGATGTCGTTCGGCTCGTTGAGCGCG
Organism: Gemmatimonadaceae bacterium; assembly: GCA_039920785.1. GTDB lineage: Bacteria > Gemmatimonadota > Gemmatimonadetes > Gemmatimonadales > Gemmatimonadaceae > AG11. The sequence goes on along the minus strand of JBDSDB010000061.1, from coordinate 24,421 downwards.
GAGGCGCACGAGACGCTCGCCGTGGCGATGAACCGGATCGGCGGTCGCAGCAACTCGGGCGAGGGCGGTGAAGCGCCCGACCGCTACGGCAACGAGCGTGGCAGCGCGATCAAGCAGGTGGCGTCGGCGCGCTTCGGCGTGACGACGGAGTATCTCGTCAGCGCGCGCGAGCTGCAGATCAAGATGGCTCAGGGCGCGAAGCCGGGTGAAGGCGGTCAGCTGCCCGGGCCGAAGGTGGACGCGGTGATCGCCAAGACGCGCTTCTCGACGCCTGGCGTGACGCTCATCTCGCCACCGCCGCATCACGATATCTACTCCATCGAAGACCTCGCGCAGCTGATCTTCGACCTGAAGAATGTGAACCCGCGGGCGATGGTGTCGGTGAAGCTCGTGTCCGAGGTCGGCGTGGGCACGATCGCCGCCGGCGTCGCCAAGGCACGCGCGGACATCATCCTCATCTCGGGCGATTCGGGTGGCACTGGTGCGTCGCCGCTCTCGTCGATCAAGCACGCCGGCTCGCCCTGGGAGCTCGGTCTCGCCGAGGCGCATCAGGCGCTCGTGCAGAACGACCTGCGCGGCCGCGTGCGGCTGCAGACCGACGGCCAACTCAAGACGGGGCGCGACGTGATCGTCGCGGCGATGCTCGGCGCGGAGGAGTTCGGCTTCGCCACGGCGCCGCTCATCGTCGAAGGGTGCATCATGATGCGGAAGTGCCACCTCAACACGTGCCCGGTCGGCGTGGCGACGCAGGATCCGGTGCTCCGCGCGAAGTTCACCGGCCAGCCCGAGCACGTGGTCAACTACTTCTTCTTCGTCGCCGAGGAAGTGCGGCAGTACCTGGCCACGCTTGGCCTGCGCTCGATCGACGAGCTCGTGGGGCGCAGCGATCTGCTGAAGCAGCGCGATCTCTCCGAGCATTGGAAGGCGCGCACCCTCGACCTCAAGGCACTGCTCTTCCGTCCGAAGGTGGCCGACACGGTCGCCGTGCGGAACGTACAGAAGCAGCTGCATCCCATCGAGCACGTGCTGGACCGGCAGCTCATCGAGGTGGCGGAGCCGGCGCTCGAGCGCAAGCGCGCCGTGCGCGCGTCGTTCCCGATCCGCAACGAGAACCGCACCACCGGCGCGATGCTCTCCGGTGAGCTGGTGAAGCGCTACGGTCCGAACGGGCTCCCCGACGGGACGATCCGCTTCAACTTCACCGGTTCGGCGGGCCAGAGCTTCGGTGCGTGGCTCGCGCGCGGCGTCTCGCTCACGCTCGAGGGCGAGGCCAACGACTATCTCGGCAAGGGATTGTCGGGCGGGCGCATCGTCGTCTTCCCGCCAAAGGGCTCGCGGTTCGATCCGGCCGAGGCGATTCTGGTTGGGAACGTCGCGCTGTACGGCGCGACGAGCGGCGACGCGTATCTGAATGGCGTGGCGGGAGAGCGGTTCGCTGTCCGTAATAGTGGGTCCACGGCAGTGGTCGAAGGAGTCGGGGATCACGGCTGCGAGTACATGACCGGTGGTGTCGTCGTGGTGCTCGGCAAGACCGGGCGCAACTTCGCCGCGGGCATGAGCGGTGGCGTGGCGTTCGTCCTCAACCTCGACCAGAAGTTCGAGCGGCGCTGCAACACGAGCATGGTCGCGCTCGAAGCTGTAGAGGAGGAGACTGACATCGCGCTGCTCAAGAAGCTCATCAGCCGTCACGCGCGCTACACGGGCAGTGCCCGTGCGCGGCGGGTGTTGGCGAACTGGGACGCGATGCTGCCCAAGTTCGTGCGGGTGATGCCGACGGAATACAGAAAGGCGCTGGAAGCGCGCGAACGCGAGCGACTCACGGAGGTCAAGAACGATGGCGGGAACGGGCGATCCACGAGGGTTCCTCACGATAAAGCGCGCCGAGCCAGTGCGGAGGCCGGTGCAGGAGCGGACGAAGGACTGGCGGGAGTTCTACGTACCGGCGCCGGATGATCATTTCGGGACACAGGGCGCGCGCTGCATGGACTGCGGCGTGCCCTTCTGTCAGGGCGACACCGGCTGTCCCGTTCAGAACGTCATCCCCGAGTGGAACGCGCTAGTTCAGGCGGGCCGCTGGCGCGACGCGTCGCTCGCGTTGCACGCGACGAACAACTTCCCTGAGCTCACGGGCCGCCTCTGTCCGGCGCCGTGTGAGTCGGCGTGCGTGCTCGGACTCATCGAGCTGCCCGTCGCGATCCGGAACATCGAGCAGGCGATCGCCGACAAGTCGTTCCAGGAAGGCTGGGTCGTGCCGTCGGCGAACGCGCCGGACACGCAGTTCCGCGTCGCCGTCGTCGGCTCCGGTCCGGCCGGCCTCGCGGCCGCGCAGCAACTGCGCCGGATGGGCCACGCCGTCGTCGTGTTCGAGCGGGACGACCGCATCGGCGGCCTCCTTCGCTACGGCATCCCCGACTTCAAGCTGGAGAAGGAGGTGCTCGAGCTGCGCCTGCGACAGATGGAATCGGAGGGCGTGGTGTTCGAGACGGGGATCGAGGTGGGCAAGGACCTGCACGTGCAGCAGCTGCGCGACGAGTTCGATGCCGTGCTGCTCGCGGGCGGTGCGCAGGCGGCGCGTGAGCTCAGGGTCCCTGGCCGTGAGCTGGGCGGCGTGCATCTCGCCATGGATTTCCTCACGCAGCAGAACCGGCGTGGCGCGGGCGACGAGGTCGATGCCGCGCAGGCGATCTGGGCGGGCGGCAAACGCGTCGTCGTGATCGGCGGCGGCGACACGGGCTCTGACTGCGTGGGTACGGCGCACCGGCAGGGCGCCACCATCGTGCATCAGTTCGAGCTCTTGCCGCGCCCACCGAAGGAGCGCGCCGAGTCCACCCCGTGGCCACAGTGGCCCATGAAGCTGCGGACGAGCCATGCGCACGAGGAGGGGGGCGAGCGCGACTGGAGCGTATCCACGACGCGGCTCACCGGCGAGAGCGGAGACGTCACGAAGCTGCACGCCGTGCGCGTGGAGCTCGAGCAGGACGAGCGCGGACCGCGGTTCGCGGAGCTTCCGCACAGCGAATTCGGGCTCGAGGTCGACCTCGTGTTGCTCGCGATGGGGTTCACGGGGGTCCGCGCGGAAGGATTGCTCGCCGATCTCGGCGTCACGATCACGCCGCGCGGCGCGGTGCACACCGACGCGCAGTACCGGACGAACGTCGAGCGCGTCTTCGCGGCGGGGGACATGCGCCGTGGCGCATCGTTGATCGTGTGGGCCATTCGTGAGGGGCGCGATGCGGCGGCGGCGATCGACCGGCATCTGCGGCAGGCTGGTGCAGTTGGCTCGATGCGGCGGCAGACGGCGGGGGCGAGCGCGTAAAGCGCGATATCGTGAGCTGAACGCGGACGCCCGCCAGGCTCTGGCGGGCGTTCGTGCGTCTGTTGCGGCAGCACCTTCATGCATCGATGGAACACCCAACGCCGTCGAGCGTGGGCTGAGAGGCGGCGGGATGTCGCGAGTCTTCGTGGCCGCGGAGCCAGGCGAATCCGCCCAGTGATCGACCGCTGCGCGTGCTTCCTGCGTCTGTCGGCGCGGGTTAGGTTCGGGGCGTGATCACCATCCCCTAATCGCGCGAAGTACCACGACTACGTCAGGAAGGACAACCACTCCGGTATCAGGGTGTCACCGTCTGGTCGCCCAACATCAACATCGAGGACTACAGGATGACGGGCTGCACGGATCGATCCTTTGACCGCACGCTGCTGCACCCATGCGGTCGCGGCCTCGGCTACATCACGTTCGCCGACAAGGCGCTGGGCACCAGCGCCAACCGCGTTCCGGCGCGCGGATCGGTGAAGTCGCGCATCGGCGCGTCGTCGACGACGTGCGGCTCGACAAGACGATCAGGGTGCTGGGTGGACGGATGAAGCGCTGACTCGCCCGGATCGAACAGCGACGATGCGACTCCACACATTCGTGATGGCGGCGGGCATCGCGCTCGCCGCCGCGATGCCGGCGCGCGCGCAGCGCGCCGCAGGATTGGACGCGCCACGCGACGACGCGCGCTTCTCCTTCTACGAGCGGGGACCATACCGTCCCGCCATCCCGCGCCCGGAGAGCATACTCGGCTACTCCCTCGGCGAGATCAACACGCAGTACGCCGCGCAGGAGCGGGTGCTGCTCGCCATCGCCGACGCGGCCAAGGATCGCGTGCGCGTCGAGGAGTTCACGACGACGTACGAGCGCCGACCGATGCGGATCTACATCGTTTCGTCGCCGGAGAACATGAGCCGGCTCGACGCGATCCGCGCGGACCTCGACCGGCTCGCCGACCCGCGCGGCATGGCGCCCGCCGAGCTCGACGCGATCGCCGCGCGCACGCCGCCGGTGGTGTGGATCTCCGGCTCCGTGCATGGCAACGAGTCGCCGGGATTCGAGACGTGCATCCAGTTGCTCTACCAGCTCGCGGCCAGCGACGAACCGGCGACGCTCTCCGCGCTGCGGAACAGCATCGTCGTCATCAACCCGAGCGCCAACCCGGACGGGCACGAGCGGTTCGCCGTCTGGTACAACTCGGTGAGCGTCGCGTCGCCGGAGCCGCGCGCGCAGGAGCATCACGAGCCGTGGAGCGTACTCGGGCGGTATAACCACTACCGCTTCGACATGAACCGCGACCTCATCGCCTCCACGCAGCGGGAGGTACAGGGCATCATGCGGATGATGCTCAAGTGGCACCCCATGGTCGCCGCCGATCTGCACGGCCAGGTGGCGAGCTACTTCTTTCCGCCGGCGGCGCGTCCCGTCAACGCGCACATCGGCGGCGAGGCGGGCAAGTGGCTCGATCTGTTCGGGCGCGGCAACGCGCAGGCGTTCGACCGCTACGGATGGATGTACTTCTCGCGCGACGTGTACGATCTGTATTACCCGGGCTACTACGACACCTGGCCGTCGCTGAACGGCGCCATCGGGATGACCTTCGAGACGGACGGTGGCGGCTGGAAGGGGCTGCTCTGGCGCCGTCCCGACGGTTCGCTCATTTCGTTTCGTGACGGCATCGCGAAGCACTTCGTCGCCTCGCTCGCCACGATCGAGACCACGGCATCGCACGCGCAGGAACGGGTACGCGACTTCGTGGCGTTCCGGCGGCAGGCGGTGAGCGAGGGCGGCGCGGGCGCGCTCCGCCGTGTGGTGCTCGTGCCTGGCCGCGATCCGGGCCGCACAGCCGAGCTGGCGAGCGCGCTCGTGCGCGCGGGCATCGAGGTGCGCCGCGCCACCGCGCCATTCTCCACGTCGCGCGCGCACGCGTACTACGACGACGCCGTCGGTGCGCGCCGTTTCGATGCGGGCACGTATGTCGTGGACCTCGCGCAGCCACAGGGCAGAGTGGCGCGCGCGATCCTCGAGCCGTCGCACGCGCTCGACCCGGTGTTCGCCCAGGCGCAGATCCAGAAGTTCCAGCGCAACCATCGGCGCGGCAAGAACGCCGAGGGCGAGGGATACGAGTTCTACGACATCACCGCATGGTCGCTCCCCGTGGCGTTCGGCGTGGACGCGTACTGGAGTGACGACACCGGTCCCGTCACGGGCGACATGCTTTCGCTGCCCGCCGAGGAGCCCGCGCGCTCGCTGGCGCAGCAGCGCCCGCGTCGGGTGGGCGGTGAGTTGCTCGCGGCGGAGGTCGGCGGTGGCATCGTCGTCGGCCAGAACGCGACGTCGAGCTACCTGTTCAGTCCCGAACGCAACGGGGCAGCTCGGCTCGCGTACCAGCTGCTGAGCGAGGGCTTTCGCGTCGAGGTGGCGTCGCAGCCGGTGGACGCGGGCGGGCGGCTCTGGCCGCGCGGCAGCTACGTCGTGCGCGTCGCGCGCAACGACGCCACGCTGGGCGCGCGCATGGATGCCCTCGCGCGTGAGAGCGGCGTCGACGTCACGGGCGTCAACTCCGCGCAGGCGGCGAGCGGCCAGTACGGGATCGGTTCGGATGTCGTCGTCCCGATCCCGGCGCCGAACATCGCCGTCGTCGCTGACGAAGGTGTATCCCAGACCGGGTACGGCGCGATCTGGTACACGCTGGAGCGCCGCTACGGCATCCGCTTCACACCGATCGCCATGAGCCAGCTCGGCGGCGACCTCGCGAGATTCACCGCCATCCTGCTGCCGTCGGGAAAATATGGGACGCGCGTCTCGAAGGAGTCGGTGGAACGACTGAAGGGCTGGGTGCGCGCGGGCGGCACGCTCGTGACGATGGGCGGCGCCACAGCGTGGGCGGCGGAGGAGGGCGTCGCGCTCACGTCGGCGCGCAAGGTGGCGGCCAGCGAAGCGACGGCGGCCAAACCCGATGCGCCCTCGACGACTCCCGCACCGGCTGCAACCGCTGCAGCGCCGGCCGCGGCACCGGCACCCCCGCCCGCAGCGACGCTCGCGTCAGCCGATCGTCTCGCCGAGGAGCTCATCCCCTTCCGGAGCACATCAGCGAGCGCGGACACGCCGGAGGCGGTACCGGGCATTCATGCAGACGTGCTGCTCGACCGCACGCACTGGCTCACCGCAGGATACGAAGCACCTCGCCTCACCGTCCTGCTCGAAGGCGATCTCTTTCTCAAGCCGTCGAAGGAGGGCGAGAACGTCGCGGTCTTTCCGGCGACCGGAAGGCTGGTGCGCGCCGGCTTCACCTGGCCCGGCAACACCGAGCGGCTACTGCGCGGTACGTCGCTGCTCATCGACGAGCCCACGGGCGGCGGCCATGTAGTGCTGTTCACCAACGAGCCGATGTTCCGCGGCTGGTGGAGAGCACTGGACCGGTTGGTGTTGAATGCGCTGGTGCTGGGGGCGGCGTACTGAAGTCCGAGCGTCGCGCCCGATCGAGACCGCGCTCGGGAGCACCGTAACGGCAGCGGCAAGTACACCAGGAAACTGCGGTACGGAGTACTCGGATTGGCATACGAGCCATCCCAATTTGTGGACGGCACTCCGCGGCGAAGAGCTCCGACCGTCGCAGCCCGTTTCACGGAGGGCTGAGTCGGGAGAGCTCCGCACCACGTTTCTGCTGTGTAGTCCCGGACGGGTCTGGCGTTCTCCTCACGGAGTCTAGGGGCGTTCGTACCAGCCTTCAAAACGAGGCCCGAATTGTTATGGCCAGTATGCCAATCTCGGTACATGGTACTGTCGTTTCCTGGCGTACTCGCAGTTGCAGTCGAAGTGCCGTCAAGCGTTGAAGCAACTTCGCTGGCGGATCTCAACGAACCTGCCCCGTCGATCTCGTTCAGATCGTCACCCCATCTAAGCCATCGACCCACACCCGCACATCGGGAACGCGCAGGTTCTCCATCATCCGAGGAATCTCGAGGCGCATCTTCTCCAGCTCGGGCCGAATCTCGTCCAGCTCCGGGCGAATGCGATCCAGCTCGACGCGCACGTCGTTCAGTCGCGCACGGACTTCGGGGCCGATCTCGAATCGCATTGGCGCGGCGCCTCGCAGCTCGCGCACGCGTCCGGGCGCCATCGGGGCCATCGGGGCCATCCGCGACATTGGCGCCATCCGCGACATCGGCGGCATCGGCGCTTCAGGTGGCATGCCGGGGAAGAACCCGTTCGGGCCACCGAACGTCCGCATCCGGCTGCTGCGCGGTAGATCGCTCGCGCGCGCCACCTTCATCGTCACGTCTCGGAACTGTCCGTTCGAGTAGAGGCGCAGCGTGACGTTGTCGTTCGGCTTGAGGCGCGCCACTTCGCGCTGCAGTCGCTGCGCCTTCGCGGCGCCCACGCTCAGGTCACCGGCATCTTCGCGTGCGACGCGAAGATTCACGCCATTGATCGCCGCGATGCGGTTGCCCTCCTCGATTCCGGCGCGTTCGGCCGGTGTCGAGTCCTGCACGCCGATGATCAGCACGCCGAGCGTATCGCGCCGGCTGCCGAAGCTCCCGATGTTGATGCCGAGCGTCGGACGCTCCTCGATGTCCGAGCGGGCGACGCGAGCAAACGTCGCTCCGCGCCGGAACAGCGAATCGGAACTCACGGTGCGAACCTTCATCGCCTGCGTGCGCCCATCACGATAGACGCGCAGCTCGACCTCGTCGCCGGGCTTCACCTTCTCCAGCTCGCGCACGAGTCGTCGCGACAGTGTGCTCCCGCGCTCGTAGTCCTCGAGATCCGCCGCGTTGGCGCGGAGGCTCACGCCATTGATCGCCGCCAGCCGATTCCCCTCCTCGAGGCCCGCCTTCTCTGCCGGCCCGCCTCTGGTCACCGAGGTGATCAGGAGTCCGATCGTATCGCGAGCCGTTCCCGTCGACGACGTGCTGACGCCGAGCGCGGATCGTGGCCGATCGTCCCCCATCAAGTACGTGAACCCGTCGGGCATCTGCCCGGACTCGATTGAACGGGTCGACGGCGCGCTCCGCGTCGTCTGTCCCGCTGCGGGAACGGCCGCGGCGAGCGCGGCGGCGGCGAACGCCACTAGATGCGTGTGTCTCATGGCTCCTCGAATGCGGTGAGTCGGTACACCACCTCTGACACTGCGTGCTCAGCAAAGGGTTTCCCCATCTCTCCTCGCGCATCGTCATGTCGCTCCTGTCATATTTGGGGCATGGCAACGACGACTCCCGCGGATCGGCAGACGATCCCCGACCTCGACAGCTTCACGCACCACTGGCAGGACGAGGCTGACGCCGCCTTCCTCTACAGGCTGCTCGCCGACGCCGAGCCGGACGCCGGGAAGCAGGACATCTATCGGCGTCTGGCCGAGGTCGAAGACCGGCATGTGGAGGTGTGGGCCGGTCTTCTCGCGCAGCATGGGCGCTCGATGGGCCCGCACCGGCCCGCAACACGCACTCGCTTGATGGCGTTCCTCGGCCGCACCTTCGGTCCGCGCTTCCTGCTCCCGATGTTGCTCGCCGAGGAAGGGCGCGAGGTCAAGGCGTATCTGGACATGCACCGCACCACCGGGCGCGGCGTGGCGGGCCGCGACGAGGCGTTGACCCTCGCGAAGGAATCGGCCGAGCACGCGACGACGCTGAACACGATCGCCGGTCGCACCGGTGAGCCGTGGCATCGGACTGGTGCGGGCGGGTTCCTCCGCAATGTCGTGTACGGCTTCAACGACGGACTCACGGCCAACTTCGGGCTCGTGGCGGGCGTGCTCGGCGCGACGAGCATGTCGCAGGATCACGCGATCATCGTCGCCGGTGTGGCGGGCCTCATTGCCGACGCGCTCTCGATGGGGTCGAGCGGATTTCTCGCGGCGCAGAGCGAGCGCGAGGTGTACGCGCACGAGATCGCGATGGAGCGCGACGAGATCGCGCTCATGCCGGAGATCGAGCGCGACGAGCTCGCGCTCATCTACGAGGCGAAGGGAATGGATCGCGATTCGGCGTACCGGATCGCGACGCAGGTGATGGCCGATCCGGAACGTATGCTCGCCGAGCAGGTACAGGAGGAACTGGGCATCTCCGAGTCGGCGACGTCACCGCTGCGCGAGGCCTGGATCACCGGCATCGCGACGGCGATCGGCGCGTTGATCCCGGTGATGCCATACTTCTTCCTCTCGGGCCGTACCGCCGCACTGGTCTCGTTCGGGATCTCGATGCTCTCCCACTGGCTGGTCGGCGCAGCGCGATCGGTGTTCACCGGGCGCGGCGTCTTCCGCTCCGGGCTCGACATGTTCGTCGTCGGACTCGGCGTCGCGGTGGTCGGCTACTACGTTGGGGAATGGATCGGGCGGCTGCTCTAGGTCTTCTCACGCACTCGCACGCACTCGCACGCACTCGCACGCACTCGCACGCACTCGCACGCACTCGTACTCACTCGTACTCACTCTCTCCCGCACCATGCGCCTTCGCACACCGCTCTCGTTGCTCGCGCTGAGTATCGCCTTGGGCACCGCCGCCTCGGCACAGGTCTCGGGCCCGGGCTCGAACTCTCCTGCACCGACGCCGACACCGACTGGCCCGACCGGCGTGTACGTCCCGCTGTTCGGCGTATCGGGCGGCATCGCGATCCCCGCCGGCAGGCTTGGCGACGACCACTCGGCGGGCTTCATGCTCAGCGGACTGACTGAGTACGTCGTGCAGAACCAGCCGTATTCGCTTCGTGGAGAGGGGACATTCCAGCGCTTCCCCCGCAAGTCCAATCGCGAGCTGGAGCGCGACGTGAACCTCATTTCACTCGGGACGACGATCGTCTACCGCCTGCAGATGAATCCCGCCGAGACCTTTGTGACGGGCGGCATCGCGGTATACAACGCGTCGGGCGAGGGCACGCATCCCGGATTCAACTTCGGCTCGGGCATCGGCTTCCCCCTCACCGGCTTCTCCGCCCTCGCCGAGATCCGGCTGCACGTTATGCTGGCAGACAACAAGCCGGTGCTGGCATTGCCGTTGTCGGTGGGGGTGCGGTTCTAGGCTGTGGTGAGTTGGTGAGCTGGTGAGATCGTGAATTGGTCGGTTGCAAGAGTGAATGAACTGCAATGGCCACGAACCAGCTTGCGACTCCGCCGAGGAGTCTCCGCGCTGGTTCGTGGCCATTCGTCGTCGATTCACCGAGTCACCGACCAGTTCACCAACTCACTCGTTCACCAACGTACCTCTTACCAACTGCCTCATTCACCAATTCACACCACGAGATTCAACATCCTTCCCGGCACGAAGATCACCCGCCGCACTTCCCCGGTCACGAACTTCGCGACGTTCGGCTCCGCCATCGCCGCGGCCATCGCCTCGTCCTGCGATGCCGTCTTCGCCACCGTGATCGTCCCGCGCGTCTTGCCGTTGACCTGCACGGCCATCGTCACCGTGTCCTCGACGACGAGCCGTTCGTCGTAGTTCGGCCAGCTCGAATCGAAGATGCTCGTCGTCTCGCCGAGTACTCTCCACAGCTCCTCGGCGATGTGCGGCGCGAAGGGGCTCACGAGCTGCACGAGCGCGCGCACCTCGTCCACCTGCGGTGTGCGCTCGCCGGCGCGAAGAGTATTCATGTACTTCATCATCGCCGCGATCGCCGTGTTGTAGCTGAGCCGCGCGATGTCGTCCCCGACCTTGCGGATCGTCTGGTGCAGCTTGCGCGTCACCTCGGGGTCCGGTGAACCGTCGCGACGCGCGTCGTGCACCGACTTCCACAGCCGGTCGAGCAGGCCTCTCGCCCCCGAGATGCCCTTGTCCTGAAAGGAGCCGCCCTCCTCGAAGGGGCCCAGGAACATCAGGTAGAGGCGGAAAGCGTCCGCGCCCCATTCGTTGATGTACTCGTCCGGGTTCACCACGTTGCCGCGGCTCTTCGACATCTTCGCGCCCTCGCGCACGATCATGCCGTGGGCGCGGAAGCGGGTAAACGGCTCCTCGAAGTCGATGTGGCCACCGTCGTGAAGCACCATCGTCACGAACCGTGAGTAGAGCAGATGCAGCACGGCGTGCTCGTTGCCGCCGATGTAGCTCGTCACGGGAAGCCACTTCCTCGTCAGCGCAGAATCGAACGGCACGTCGCCCTTGTCCGAGCTCGGATAGCGCAGGAAGTACCAGGCGCTGTCCAGGAATGTGTCGCTCACGTCCGTCTCGCGGCGCGCCTCCTTGCCGCACTGCGGGCACGGCGTGTGGTACCACTCCGCATGTCGCGCGAGCGGGCTCACCCCAGAATCGTCGGGACGGAAGTCGTCGATCTGCGGCAGCACGACCGGGAGCTGATCCTCCGGCACGGGCACCGTGCCGCACGCGTCGCAGTACACGATCGGGATCGGCGGACCCCAGTATCGCTGGCGCGAGATACACCAATCGTGCAGCCGGTAGTTCACGACCGGCACCGCCGCGTGCCGCACGGAAAGCTCGGTGACGATCGCCAACTTCGCCTCGCCCACGGTGAGTCCGTTGAACCGTCCCGAGTTCACCAGACGGCAGCCGTTCGTCTCGACGAACGCGTCGTCGAGCGGACTGTCGGCCGTGTGATCTGCGCCAGCGACCACGCGCACGATCGGCAGATCGTACGCACTCGCGAACTCGAAATCGCGCTCGTCGTGGCCCGGCACCGCCATGATCGCGCCGGTGCCGTACTCCATCAGCACGTAGTCCGCGATCCAGATGGGGATCGGCTGCCCGGTCGCCGGGTTCGACGCATACGCGCCTGTGAACACGCCGCTTTTCTCCTTCGTCGTCTTGCGCGCCACCACGTCCTGCTTCGCCGCGCGTGCCACGTACGCGTCCACGTCGTCGCGCTGGTCGTCGCTGGCGATCTGACTCACGAGGGGATGCTCCGGCGCCAACACCAGATACGTCGCGCCGAACAGCGTGTCTGGACGCGTCGTGAAGACGCGGATCTCGATCGGGCTCACCGCGATCTCGCCGGACATGCCCGCGTTCACGGTCGCGCTGCCGGCATACGCCATCACATCCTGCACCGTGAAGGCAATCTCCGCCCCCTCCGACTTGCCGATCCAGTTCCGCTGCGCTGTCAACGTGCTCTCCGACCAGTCCAGCCGGTCAAGGTTGGACAGCAGCCGGCCTGCGTAATCAGTGATGCGGAAGAACCACTGCTCCAGCAGCCGCTGCTCCACTGGCGTCCCGCACCGCTCGCACGCCCCGCCGATGACCTGTTCGTTGGCCAGCACGGTCTTGTCGAACGGGCACCAGTTCACCGCCGCCTTCTTCTTGTAGGCCAGCCCCTGTTTGTACAGCTGCAGAAAGACCCACTGGGTCCACTTGTAGTAGCCCGGATCCGTCGTTGACAGCTCGTGGCTCCAGTCCACCATGAGGCCTGCCCGCTTCAGCTGCCGGCGGAAGTTGTCGATGTTCCGAGGTATCAGCTCGCTCGGATGCACCCCGACCTTGATGGCGAAGTTCTCCGAGTGGATTCCGAAGGCGTCGTAGCCGAGGGGCTCGAACACGGTGTGCCCCTTCAGGCGCTGGAATCGTCCATAGATGTCGTTGCCGGTGAACGCGAAGAGGTTGCCCACATGGAGCCCCTCCGCGCTCGGATACGGGAACATCATCAAGGCATAGAACGGACGCTCCCCGTCGGACAGATCGGTCACGTTGGTGGCCTCGGCCTCCCAGCGCGCCTGCCACCGCTGCTCCACGACGGAGGGGTCGTAGCCAGGCGGCAGCTCTTCAGCCGGCTGGGTTGCTTCGAAATCGGTCATGGTCTGACGGCTCGGCGCTCGGACCTCGGGCAGGACGAAGCTCGACGCCTGCGGGCGGAAGTGGGTCTCTGATCGCAATTTAGTCCGGTGGGAAAGGCTATCAAGCACGACGCCGCGCGTGCTCACGCCTCGTTCTACCCGACGCTCCCTCGGCTCGACACCATCATGTCGTCGTTCAACTCGCCAAACAGCACGGTCGTTCGCGCCGCCTCCTCGCTGCAGCGCCGGTTCCTTCTCGGTGCCGGCATGGGGGGCGCCGCGCTCATCCTCGTCATGGCATGGGGCGCCGATCTGGCCCTGGACCGCTTCGCGCGCCGAGAGACGGAAGCGCGCCTCGCCAGCGCGGTGCAGCGCTCGCAGCTGCTCGTCGAGCAGGCGCTGCGCGATCGCGAGCGTCAGGTCGAGGTGCTCGCCCTCACACCCCCAGTCATCGAGGCGGCGCGCCAAGGCGGCGCCCAGGCGGCCAGCCTCGGTATCGTCTCCACGCCGGTCGCCGAACTGGAACGACGCTTTGCGTTGGATCGCTCGCTGCAGGCGGCACCGCTCGCACGCGCCTTCCTGCTCGGCATCCTTCCCAAGCTCGACGCCGCGGAGATGTCCGTCACCGAGGCCCACGGCTTCAACGCCGTGACTACCCGCCGCGCGGGCGATTTCGCGCAGAGCGACGAGGCGTGGTGGCAGGCCGCCTGGCAGGACGGGCGCTCCACCGCAGGGACGGAGTTCGATTCCGCCTCGAGGCGCTCGGTCGTCACGATCGCCGCCGTCGTCAAGGACGGCATCACCCGCGTCGGCGTCGTCTCCCTGGCGTTCAACTCCGTTCCGCTCGTCGACGCACTCCAGAAGGCGGGCGACGGCATCCGCATCGACATCGTCGACTCCACGAATCGCATCATCCTGAGCTCGGATTCGCTCGCGTTGGGACACTATCTCTCCGGCATGTCCTCCGCCCGCGGAGAGGCACAGGGCTCGGGCGGGGTGTTCGAGGCGGGCACCGAGCGCGCCAGCGCCGGAAGCACGAACCGCAACCGGTGGCGTCTCATCGCCCATCAGTCCTCGAGCGCGCTCAATTCGCCCTATCGTTCGGCCCGAATGGCGTTGATGACGGTGGTCGCGGCGCTGATGCTCATCCTGCTCGGCGTCCTGGCCACAGTGCACCAGTTCCTGGCGCGGCGGATTTCCGGTCCGGCCACACAGCTTGCCGTCGCCGCCGAGGCGGTGGCCGGAGGCGATTTCTCAGTGCAGATCGGGCACGCCGCGGCCGATGACGAGATCGGGCGCCTCGGCCGAGCCGTCGCCGCGATGATCCTCGAGCTCCGCCGCCTCGCCCAGGCGCTCTCCGGGTCGGCCAAGGAAACGACGAACATGTCGGCGGAGATCACCGCGGGTTCCGAGGAGATGGCGGCGACCGCGGGCGAGATCGCCAACACGGCGAGCGACCTCTCCGCGCAGGCGACCACGATGGCCGAGACCATCGCGTCGCTCGCGCAGTCGGCGTCCTCGCTCAAGGAGCTCGCCACCACGCTCGACGACGGTGCCCGCGATGGCGTGTCGCGCAACGAGTCGCTGCGCTCCCTGGCCAAGGAGAACCGAGCCGGCCTGGATGCGAGCTCGGAATCGCTCGGCCTCCTCAGCGTCGACGTCGTCGCCAGCGCCCAGGCCATCGAGTCGCTCGGCGTGGCGTCTGAAGAGATCCGCTCCTTCGTCACGCTGGTGCGCAAGCTGGCGCGCCAGTCCAAGTTGCTGGCGCTCAACGCCGCCATGGAAGCGGCGCGCGCGGGCGAGCACGGCGAGGGCTTCGCGGTCGTCGCCAGCGAAGTGCGCCGGCTGGCCGCCATGTCGTCCGACGCGGCCGAGCGCACCGAGCAGATCGTCACCGGTGTGCTCTCGGCCATCCAACAGTCGCGCGAGTCCGCAGCACGCGCCGTGACGACGGCCGAGGAAGTTCGGACCGCGACGGCGCGGGCGACCGATTCCTTCACCGAGATCGAGATGGCCGTCGTCGAGGCCGAGGCGTGGACCGAGTCTGTGGAGCAGACGTCCGCGGAGACGAACAAGCTCGTGATGGAGATGACCCACCGGCTGGAATCTCTCTCCGCCGGCACCGAGTCGTTCGCCGCCGCCATGGAGCAGGTCGCCGCGTCGAGCCAGGAGCAGAGCGCCAGCACCCAGGAGATCGCCGCGGCCGCGAGCACGCTCGCCTCGGCGGCGGAGCGCCTGTCCAAGCTCGTCGCCAATCTCCAGCTGGGCGAAGAGGTCGCGCCGTCGACGGCAATTGTGGAACAGCCGGTGTCCGTCGCGACCCCCATACGCATGCCGAATCATGGCGCCTCCCTGCTGAAGCGCGCGAGCTGATTCGACACGGTCGGTCTCGATCGAGGCTCGGAGCGCTCGCAGGAGCGTTCCGGGCCTCGATCATTTCGCACCATGCCGTCGCGGGCCGGGAATAACGAGGCGGATGGCGCCGTCTGCGGTTCGGAAGGCAGCGCGAGGGCGGCCCGTCTGATCGGTGGCTCCCACGCGGTTCGACACTGACTCTACCTCCGCCTCGCGCACCGCATTCAAAACGGTGCCCCCAATCGCCGATCGACGACCCGCAATTCACTCGGACGCTCGAGTGGACGATCTTCACCTCGCACTCGGAGTTCACATGCGTAGTCTCCTCATCCTCCTTCCCGTGACAGCGCTGCTGGCTTGCGGGGGCTCGGATTCCACCAGCCCAGTCACTCCACCCCCGGTCGTCACCCCGGGGGCGCCGACCCCCACGGTGACAACCGCGGTGGACATGTTGTCGAACACGTTCACTCCCGCGGCCATCAGGGTAGCGCCCAGCGCGACGGTGACGTTCACGAACTCCGACAACCGCAACCACAACGTGACGTTCGCGAACAACGCGGCCGCGGCGACCGGCAACTACTCGACCGGGTCCAAAGCCGTGGTCATGCCCGCGACAGCGGGGACGTACGCGTACAGCTGCACCATTCACAGCGGCATGGTCGGGACCGTACAGGTGCAGTAGCACCGGCAGGCGGTCGGCGGATGCGAGGGGGATGCCGGGCTCAGCCCTGCATCCCCCTCCTCTCGTCGGGAGGGCGTCCATGGCGAGGGTTCGCCCCATTAGCTTTCCCTCCCCATGTCAACCGCCTTCCGCGACCAGCTCCGCGCCCTCTCCTTCCTGGACGGGCTCACCGACACGGCGCTGCATCAGCTGTCGCATCTGGTGCAGGCGGGCGAATACGAGTGCGACGCCCTGCTCTTCACCGAGGGCACCGAGCGGCAGATCCTCGCCATGGTCGTCACCGGTGCGATCGCCATCGAGAAACACGTGAACGGGCGACCGATCCGGCTCGCGACCCTCGGCGCCGGCGAGGCGGTTGGCGAGGGACTGCTGCTCGATGACTCCGTGCACGGTACCACAGCGCGCGCGCTGACCAACACGACCGTGCTGCAGCTCACGCGCGAGCAGGTGGTGAACATGCTCCGCGAGACACCGACCCTCTACGCCGCGCTCGTCGGCCGCGCCGCGAAGGCGATCTCGCACCGGCTCGCCGCGGTGGACGCGACTCTCGTGGGACGCGGGCGAGCGCTCGGTTTCGGCGGCGCGCGCATGCGGGTGGAGCACGACCTGCTGGGCGAGCGTGAGGTTCCGGACGAGGCGCTGTACGGCGTGCAGACGCTTCGCGCGCTGGAGAATTTCGCCATCACGGGCGTGCCCCTGCGCGAGTTCCCCTCGCTCATCGAGGCGTTGGCGGCGGTGAAGGAGGCCGCTGCCATCGCCAACGCGGAGCTCGGGCTCCTTCCCTCAGAGACGGCGGATCTCATCGTGCGCGCATCGCGCGAGATCCGCGGCGGCCGACACCACGAGCACTTCCTGGTGGACATGATCCAGGGCGGCGCCGGCACGTCGACCAACATGAACGCCAACGAGGTCATCGCGAACCGCGCCCTCGAGCTGTCTGGCCACGCGCGTGGTGAGTACCAGTTCGTGCATCCGAACATTCACGTCAATCTCAGCCAGTCGACGAACGACGTGTACCCGACGGCCCTGAAGCTGGCGCTGCACACGCTGATCGAGGGACTCGAGCGAGCGATGAGCGATCTCGCCGCCTCGTTCTTGGCCAAGGGGGACGAGTTCTCGCCCCACATCAAGATGGGGCGGACGCAGCTCCAGGACGCCGTCCCGATGACGCTCGGGCAGGAGTTCACTGCGTTCGGCCACACCATCCTCGAGGACGTGCTGCGGTTGGGCGAGGCGCAGGCGCTCATCCGCGAGATCAACATGGGCGCGACGGCGATCGGCACGGGCATCAACGCGCCGCCCGGATACGCCGAAGCCGTACGCGCCCATCTGTCGGAGATCACGAAGGTCGAGCTGATCACCGCGCCGGATCTCGTCGAGGCGACGGCGGACACCGGGGCGTTCGTGCAGCTGAGCGGCGTGCTCAAGCGCTGCGCCGTGAAGCTCTCCAAGATCTGCAACGACCTGCGGCTGCTCAGCTCCGGTCCGCGCGCGGGGTTCGGCGAGATCAATCTGCCGCCAATGCAGCCGGGCTCGTCGATCATGCCCGGCAAGGTGAATCCGGTCATCCCTGAAGTCGTGAACCAGGTCTGCTTCGACATCATCGGCGGCGATCTCACCGTGACGATCGCCGCCGAGGCGGGGCAGCTCCAGCTCAACGTGTTCGAGCCCGTCATCGCGTACCGCCTGCTGTCGGGCATCGGCGCGCTCACCAATGCGTGCGTCGCGCTCCGCGAGCGATGCATCGACGGCATCACGGCCAACCCGAGCCGGATGCGCTGGTTCGTCGAGCACTCGATCGGCGTCGTCACCGCACTCGTGCCGATCATCGGCTACGAAACGTCCACCGAGATCGCGCGCGAATCGCTCGCCACCGGGCGTGGAGTCTATGAGCTCGTCATGGAGCGCGGCCTGATGACGCGTGCGGAGCTCGATCGCGCGCTCAACCCCGAGGCGATGACCCAGCCCCGACCGTCGTCCATCACGACCGTCGTGCAGTAGCGCATGCCTCCACGGCGACGCAAGCGGATCGACCCCGCGCTGTTCTCGTTGCCAGTCGATCAGATCAGGGCGGGCACCTTCAGCGACGCGTACTTCAACGGCAGCCGCGCTGCGCTCCGCGCCGCGGGGCGTTCGGCCCGCGTGACGTGGCAGCTGTCGGCCAGGCACGCCGGCTGGCTGGGCGGAATCGACGAGGCGGTGGCGCTGCTCAGGCTGTGCAGCGACGACTTCTCGGCGCTCGAGGTGCACGCCCTGTACGAGGGCGACCGCGTCGAGGTGTGGGACACCGTGCTGCTCGTCGAAGGGGACTACGCCTCGTTCGCCCCGCTCGAGACGCTCATCCTCGGCACGGTCGCCCGGCGGACGCGGGTATGCACGAACCTTCGCATGCTCGTGGACGCGGCGCGCCCGAAGCCGATCCACTACTTCGGCGCGCCAGGCGACCACGGGCTTCTCCAGCCTGGTGACGGCCTGAGCGCACACGTCGCCGGCGCGGCCTCTGTCTCCACCGACGCACTCGGCGCCTTCACGGGCAAGCGCGGTGTGGGCACGGTACCGCACTCACTGATCGCCGCGTTCGACGGCGACACCGTGGCCGCGACACTCGCCGTGGCTGCCGTGACGCCGCCCGAGGTTCCTCTCATCGCGCTGGTGGACTACGAGAACGACTCGGTGGCGACGAGCCTCGCCGTGGCCCGCGCCCTCGAGGGTCGTCTGTGGGGTGTACGGCTCGACACGTCCGAGCTCATGGTGGACCGGTCGGTCATGCCAGTGATGGGAGCGTTCCAGCCGACGGGTGTGAACCCCGCACTCGTCTGGAACGTCCGCAACGCGCTCGACGGCGAGGGGTTCGGCGAGGTGAAGATCGTTGCATCCGGCGGCTTCGACCTCGCGCGCATCCGCGCCTTCGAGGAGGAAGGCGTGCCCGTGGACGGTTACGGCGTGGGCTCGATCGCGCACGAGGGCCGGTGGGACTTCACGGCCGACGTGGTACGGCTCGACGGTCGTCCGCAGGCGAAGGCTGGACGGGAGCTGAGGGCGAACGCGAGACTGGAGCGAGTGAAGTAAACGGTTCGACGGTTTCACGGTTTCACGGTTCACGGCCGACGCCTGAAAGCTCATGCGTCCCGAGTCCGTCCGTCGAACCGTCAGACCGTCCAACCTTCAAACAGGTTTGATCCCATGGCAGGTCCCAAGCTCGACGGCGCTGGCATTCAAAAGTTGAAGACGCTCGAGGAAGCCGTCACGCAGGTGCAGCGGCTGCACGGCGTCGTGGAGCACTACGCGCTGGCGCTCAAGCGCAAGCAGCCGACCATGAACTACGGCGTGCAGATCAAGCGGCTGCTCCCGCCGCTGGTCGGGCTGCTCAAGGGGCAGTTCGGGCTCGTCGCCGATCAGGTCGCCGCGCTCCATCTGATCGCGAGCCGGGGCTCGAACGAGTTGACGCGAGTTCGGGTGCTGCGGGAGGGGATCGGTTCGATCCGCCAGGCGCTCGACATCGCCGGCGTGCGCGTGAAGGAGAATCACACCGTCACGGAAGAGGGATCCGACTCCGCTTCATAGCGGTGAGCCGACGCGGGCGCGGAGCGCGCCGTGCGCGAGTTTTGCGAGTATGCTCGCGGTCGTCGCGTAACATCGTGTGGGGAAAAGTCCTACACCCCGTGAGCGCGCGCTCGGTTGCGTTGCTTTCACCTCTCGCGCCCCGTACTTTTCGGTCGCTGCACGAACCTCACACGAGGGCGGCGGTACTGAGCCTTCGCGCTTCTCCCGACACTGCCGGACCAAGGATCTCGCATGCCCGTGCCCTCCCGACTGCGCCGGCTGACGACCGCCGCGCTGCCGGCCGTCGCCGCGGTGGCCTTCACCGCGTGCGATGCTCGCTACCCCAACTCCGTCTTCACGCGCCACACGGAGTTCAATCGCGACGTCGCCTATCTGTTCGACATCCTGATCTATCTCGGGACGGCGGTCTTCATCTTCGTCGAGGCCATCCTTCTCTACGCGATCTTCCGCTACCGGCGGCGCAGCGAGAACGACCGGCCCGAGCACGTGCACGGGAACACGACGCTCGAGATCCTCTGGACCGCCATCCCGGCGCTGATCCTCGCGTTCATCGCGGTGCCGACGGTCCGCACGATTTTCAAGACGCAAGCCCCGGTCAAGGCCGGCGCGCTCCAGGTGGAGGTCATCGGGCATCAGTGGTGGTGGGAGTTCCGCTATCCGGAGTACAAGATCACCACGGCCAATGAGCTGTACCTCCCCATCGGCCGCACGGTGAACTTCAAGCTGACCTCCGAGGACGTGCTGCACTCGTTCTGGATTCCGCAGCTCGGCGGCAAGCGCGATCTGATCACCAACCATCCGAACTACCTCTGGTTCACTCCCGATTCGCTGGGGGTGCAGGCGTGGAACGGGATGTGTGTCGAGTACTGCGGCGCGTCGCACGCGAACATGCGCTTCAAGGCGTTCACCGTCACGCCGGCCGAGTTCGCGCAGTGGGCGGCGCATCAGGCGGCGCCCGCCGCGTTCGGCGCGGTGGCGCCACCCGCACCGGCGGGTGCCGCGAGTGCATCCGCCCCGGTACCGGCGCCCGTCGCGGTACCGAACGGACTTCGGGCGGCAGGCGCCGCCACCCGTCCCGACAGCATGGCGGGCCACAACATGGCGGCGATGGGAGCGGCCGCCGCGCCGGTGCAGCAGGCGGGCTACGTCTCCTTCCCGCGCGAGAAGCTGCCGGCGCACGTGGTGCCGAGCACCCCGACGCCCGCTGCGCTCAGGTACAACGATGCGCTGGTGGGCGACGCGGAGAGAGGGCGCGCGCTCCTCAGCGGAGGTCAGGGCGGTTGCGTCGGCTGCCACATGATCAACGGCAACCCGGTGATGATGGGTGTGATCGGGCCGAACCTGACGCACGTCGGGAGCCGCACATCGATCGCCGGCGGCCTCTTTCCGAACGACACCAAGCACCTCGCGCGTTGGATCAAGAACGCCCGCGCGATGAAGCCGGGCGTGCTGATGATGACCCTCGGAAAGGGTGAGTTCGACCCCGTCACCAAGATGACTTTGCCAGCGGGACTGACCGACGAACAGATCGCCGACATCGTGGCCTACCTGCAGGCGCTGAAGTAGGCGCCAGAGACACCTCGGAGAATCAGACTGATGGCAACCACTGCTACGGCCCCGGTTTACGCGCCCGCCGACAGCTACGTCGGCGAGAGCGGCGTCTGGAGCTGGCTCACGACGGTCGATCACAAGCGGATCGGCACGCTCTACCTCTTCACGTCGCTCTTCTTCTTCCTCCTCGGCGGACTGGAAGCGATGATGATCCGCATCCAGCTCATGGCGCCGAACCAGCACGTGTTGTCGGCGGAAGCGTACAACCAGATGTTCACGATGCACGGCACGACCATGGTCTTCCTCGCGATCATGCCGCTGTCCGCTGCGTTCTTCAACTATCTGATCCCGCTCCAGATTGGCGCGCGCGACGTCGCCTTCCCGCGCCTCAACGCGTTCAGCTACTGGGTCTTCCTGCTCGGCGGCATCTTCATGAACGCGTCGTGGTTCATCGGCGCGGCGCCCAACGGCGGGTGGTTCGGCTACGCGCCGCTCACCACACTCCAGTTCTCGCCGGGCCTCAACATCGACTTCTGGGTCATCGGACTCCAGATCCTCGGCGTCAGCTCGCTCGCCGCGGCGTTCAACTTCATCACCACGATCATCAACATGCGCGCGCCAGGGATGAACCTGATGCGCATGCCGATGTTCACGTGGAACGCCTTCGTCGTGCAGTTCCTGCTCGTCCTCGCCTTCCCCGTCATCACCGTCGCGCTCGTGTTCCTGCAGTTCGACCGCTTCTTCGGGACGAACTTCTACACGATCGCCGCCGGCGCCGACCCGCTCCTCTGGCAGCACCTGTTCTGGATCTTCGGACACCCGGAGGTCTACATCCTCATCCTGCCCGCGTTCGGCCTGGCGTCCGAGATCATCCCGACCTTCTCGCGGAAGCCGATCTTCGGATATCCGGTCATGGTGTACGCGACGATGCTGATCGCCTTCCTTGGCTTCGGCGTCTGGGCGCATCACATGTTCGCCGTCGGCATGGGCCCCATCGCCGACTCCGTGTTCGCGCTGTCGACGATGCTCATCGCGATCCCGACGGGCGTGAAGATCTTCAACTGGATCTTCACGATGTGGGGCGGCTCCATCCAGTTCACCACGGCGATGAAGTTCGCCATCGGGCTCGTGTGCCTGTTCACGATCGGCGGCATCTCGGGCGTGATGCATGCGTCGCCCCCAGCCGACCTGCAGCAGACGGACACCTACTTCATCGTCGCCCACTTCCACTACGTGCTGTTCGGCGGCTCGATGATGGGCATCTTCGGCGGCATCTACTACTACTACCCGAAGATGACCGGCCGCCTGCTGAGCGAGAAGCTCGGCAGTTGGCACTTCTGGCTGATGTTCGTCGGCATGAACGTGACGTTCTTCCCGATGCACTTCGCCGGGCTGTACGGCATGCCGCGCCGCATCTACACCTACGACGCCGGCCAGGGCTGGGAACTGTTCAACAAGATGAGCACCTACGGCACGTTCCTCCTCTTCATCGGCCTGCTGATCTTCGTCTACAACTTCCTGACGAGCTACAAGAAGGGCGCGATCTCGGGGAACGATCCATGGAAGGCGGGCACGCTCGAGTGGGCGATCCCGTCGCCGCCGCCCGAGTACAACTTCGCGCGCATCCCGAAGGTCACGTCGCGCCTGCCGTTGTGGGACGTCAAGTCGCCGGCACTCAACGCCGAGGTGCCGCACACGCCGAATGGTGACAAGCGGCTCGACGTGAACGTCGGGGCCAAGCACGTGGGCCATGCACACCCGAATCCGGCGAACAGCCATCCCGAGCAGGCGGCCGAGTCGGGGATGCACACCGAGCAGGCGACGGGCAAGTCGGCGAAGGAGCTCGGCATCCCCATGCCGAACCCGACGATCAAGCCGTTCATCTGCGCGCTCGGCATGACGATCATGTTCAGCGGGCTGCTGTTCATCCACAAGGACAAGATGCCCCTGGCGCTCGCCACGATCATCGGCGGCGCGCTCCTGATGACGATGGCTCTCTATGCGTGGGTCCTGACCCCGCTCGAGGACGCACACTAAGCCCCCGAGGAACTCGACCAGTGGCACACGCAACCACCGCGTCCAGCGCAGCTCCGAGCGCGCACGACGACACCCACGGGCATCCGCCGACGTCGACGGGGCTCGACAACAAGAAAGTCGCCATCTGGGCCTTCATCGGCTCGGAGTGCATGCTCTTCGCGTCGCTCATCTCCACATATCTGATCTACAAGGGGCAGAGCCGGGTGGGGCCGTATCCGCACGACGCCTGTCTGCCCCCGGCGTGCAGCACGCCGCTCAAGGCGATCCTCAACATCCCCGTCACGTCGGCGTCCACCTTCGTCCTCCTCATGTCGTCGCTCGCCATGGTGCTGGCGCTCGCCGCGGTGGAGATGAAGGACCAGCCGAAGCACACGCTGGGCGAGCGCGTCCTCGGCTCCTCCAAGCTGTGGCTCTGGATGACGGCGATCCTCGGCGCAACCTTTCTCGGGTTCCAGGCGTTCGAGTTCACCTCGTTCGTGCACGAGGGGCTGACGATCAAGACCAACCTGTTCGGCAGCTCGTTCTTCACGCTCACGGGTTTTCACGGAGCGCACGTCACCGCCGGAGTACTCTGGCTCCTCACGCTGCTCGCGATCGATTATCGCCGCGGGCTCGGGCCGAAGGATGCGATCAACGTCGACCTTGCCGCGCTGTACTGGCACTTCGTCGACGTCGTCTGGATCGCGATCTTCACGCTCGTCTACCTCATCAAGTAGGCCGACGACCATGGCGCACGATCCCTCGCACGAGCCGCATCACTCGAACGTCGACCACGAGTCGATGGGCATGATCAAGGAGCATCCGACCTGGTCCACCTACTGGAAGGTCGCGCTCATCCTCACGATCGTCACCGCGGTCGAGGTGTGGATCTACTACATCCCCAGCTTCGTCGCGTCGCGGGCATTCGTGCCCTCGCTGCTCATCATGTCGGCGTTCAAGTTCTTCACCGTGGTCGCGTTCTACATGCACCTGCGCTACGACCACAAGCTGTTCCGCATCCTGTTCACCGGCCCGCTGATCATCGCGATGACGACCATCATCGCGCTGCTGTTTCTGTTCGGCAAGATCTCGGCGCGGTCGGGAGCGCCGCTCTGATGCACCCGCCGGTCGCGCTGCTGCTGCATCCGGCGGCGCGCCTCGCATTCTCCGACTTCACGGTGCATCCGAGCACCGTGATCGGGTTGGCCGGCCTGGGCGCGCTGTA